>MFIX01000197.1:3716-5119 GCA_001780825.1 Candidatus Glassbacteria bacterium RIFCSPLOWO2_12_FULL_58_11
ATGGCGGCCCAGCTCTGGGCGGTCCGCCTGGCCGGCGAGGGGATACAGGTCTATGAGCTGCGGCCCGGAATCATGGAGACGGACATGACCCGCGGCGTGCATGACAAATACGACCGCCTGATCGCCGAGGGCCTGGTGCCCCAGCGGCGCTGGGGCCGCCCGGAGGACCTGGGGAAAGCGGTCCGCGCGCTGCTCGGCGGCGATTTCTCTTTCTCCACCGGCGCGGTAATCTATGTCGATGGCGGATTCAACCTCAAAAGACTCTGACAGGGCCTTCAGATAATGCTGAAAATCGACCGGAAAATTAACGTAAAGAGCCTGCTCCCGGCCACCGGACGGCTGCTCCAGCTCTCCGGAGAAAAAATCCTCAGCCTGGAAAAATCCTGGGACCCCGGCCGGGGCACTCCCGTATTTACCGCCGGTGGGCGCTATACCACCCGCGGCTGGACCGAGTGGACCCGCGGCTTCCAGTACGGCTCGGCCCTGTTGCAGTATGATGCCGCGGGCGGACTCGAATTCCTGAAGATCGGTCTCCAGGGGACCCGCGAGCGGATGTCCGCCCACCTGACACATACCGGCTCGCACGATCACGGCTTCAATATCGTCTCGACCTATGGCAACTGCCTGCGGCTTTGCCTGGAGGGCCGGCTGCCCGAGGACCTGGGCGGCAGTCCCGGCGAGCGCCGTTTTTATGAGCTGGCGCTGAAAGTGAGCGGCGCGATGCAGGCCTGCCGCTGGACGCAGTTGAAGGAGGGGCTGGGCTTTATCCATTCATTCAACGGCCCCCATTCGCTGTTCGCCGACACGCTGCGCTCGCTGCGCGTCCTGGCCCTGGGCCACCTCCTGGGCCAGGTCCTGCTGGCCGAGGAGGGCCGGAGAGTCAGTCTCCTGGAGCGCCTGCTCATCCACGCCGAGACCACGGCACGCTATAATGTCTATTTCGGCCAGGGAAGAGACTCCTATGACATTCGCGGCAGAGTGGCTCATGAATCGATATTTAATATAAAGGATGGCTGCTACCGCTGTCCCTCGAGCCAGCAGGGCTATTCGCCGTTCAGCACCTGGACCCGCGGCCTGGCCTGGATTGTCCTCGGCTATGCCGAGCTGCTCGAGTTCCTCGCCGCGCTGCCCGCCGCCGAATATAAGGGAATCACCTGCGGCGGACTCGCCGGCCGGAAACAATTCCTCGAGCGATTCCTGGAGGCCGTCCGGGCCACCGCGGATTTCTACCTCGAACATACTCCCGTGGATGGCATCCCTTACTGGGATACCGCTGCGCCGGGCCTGGCCCATCTCGGCGATTCCCTCGGCCGGCCCGCCAACCCGTTCAATGACCTCGAGCCGGTGGACTCCTCGGCCGCGGCGATCGCGGCGCAGGGTTTGCTCAGGCTGGGCCGGTATTT
>MFIX01000198.1:0-15166 GCA_001780825.1 Candidatus Glassbacteria bacterium RIFCSPLOWO2_12_FULL_58_11
CCTGATAAATTGTGGAGTTTTCGCGCCATAGAAACATGGCCTATGGAATTATTTTTCATCTTTCGAATCTCCCGTGACTACAGTGGCTGGCTGCACTAGAGCTGATATAAATTAACTCGCATGGACCTCGGGAGCAACCCGGAAAGTGTGCCGACTGTTGCTTCGCAAAAAAAAATCAGTGGAAAACAAAGCCCGGCCTCTGTGCGAAGCCGGGCCTTGGGGATAGTGATGTCTGGTTACCAGCCTGAGTTATTTTTCGTAGCTTTCGCCGCTCAGGCGGTAAAGGGTCTCGCCGGCCTTGGGCACGAAAAGCCGGCCCTCCGCCTCGCGGTCTTTCCAGTCGTTCGGCTCGATACTTCTCGGATCGCGGTATCCGAGATTGATCTTCCGGCAGCGCTCCGGGGAGATCCCGGTGGCCAGGGTCACCTTGACCCGCGGCCGCTCGACACTGTTTTCATAAGTCCCCCCGCCCCGGACATGCGTGCTGTGGGCCAGAATGCCGCGCGGCACATCGCTGAAATGATCCATCTGGGCCAGGAAATAGTCGCGGGTGTGATAGCCGATACGCTCGAGGATATTCCCGTGGGTGTGGCTGACCTCGGTGATATGGGGCGCGTAAATTATCAGCTCGCCGCCATCCTCGATCACCGGCTCGAGCTTATACATCACCTTGCCCGCCACCCAGATATCATCGTACATCGGCGGGGCGACCCCGAGGATCGAGCTGTACCTGCGGTCAACATAGCGGATATGGATTTTTCCCGAAAGGTCGGCGGCCTGGCTCCAGGCCTCGCGTACCGGGCCGATAAAAAGACCGGCCAGTTTCCCGCCGGACTCCACCATGTCGAAATTGGTCACCGGCAGGCCGATAAAGGAGGCCGCCCGATCCACGACCTTGCGCGGCGCGGTCCACTTGTTTCCGTTGACCAGCGGGTTAGAGATCACCGCCCCCAGCCAGTGGAAGAAGTGCAGCAGCTCGTTGCCCGAGATGCCGGGGAAGAAATATTTATTGCCGCCCGAGAAACCGACCACCTCGTGCGGAAAGGTCGGCCCGAGGATAATCACGTGGTCGTAATCGTAGATCATCCGGTTGATAGTTACAGTCAGCCCCTCGCGGAATAGCCCGCCGCTGATCTCCTCGATCTCTCCGGCCTCGATCCGGCCGATCTCGCGGAAGGTTTCCGGCAGGTCCCAGCGGTGGTTGAAAAGCCGGACCTCCGGGTAGTCGCGGGCCAGGCTCTCCGGGGTCTGGCCCACCCGGCCGGCCGTCTTTTCCTTTGTCATCGGCGGATGCGTGCCCAGAGCAATCAGGTAGTGCAGGGAGGCGGCCTTGCCCTGGAGCAGCTCGTGGAAGATGCGGAACATCATGTCCAGCGGCACGCTGCGAGTCCCATCCGGGATGATCGCCAGCAGGCGCTTGCCCTGCGGGTCGAGCTTTTCCAGACCCTTCGCGCACAGCTCCCGCACTTCCTCTTCGCTCAATTTCCGGCCGTCGGCATACCCCCGGCCGATAACCTGCTCCTGTCCGGACATTATCGTACTCATGGTTCGAGCATCCCTTATGTAAAGATTAACAGCCTGCCGGGCCCTTCGCCAGACATGATGTCCTATTTCTTCCAGGGCGGCTTATCCGGCAGCAGCTTCTCGAATTTCGCGATCAGACCGGCCTCATAGTTCCCGGAATAACTGCCCGCCATAAAGCGGCCGAACGCCTCGGAATAAAGCAGCTCCCAGCTTTTCTCTTCCTCGCCGGGATTGACCGGGAAAAACAGGGCGCTGTTACCCCGCGCCGCTTTCATATCGCCCGGCGCATCGCCGATCATCAGGATTTTTTCCGGCGGGTACTTGCCGCCCGCGGCCAGGGCCAGGTGCTCTTTTTTGCTTCCCAGCTCCTGCCCGGCAATAATCCGGGTAAAGCTATCGATCCCATGCTCGGCCCACTCTTTCCTGAGCGCCTCGAGAGGAGTGGCCGAAACCACCACGATATCCGCGCGGGCGGCCATCTTTCCCAGGCTTTCACGCACGAAAGCGAACGGCTGGCAGCCTTCGACCATCCAGTCTATGCTCTGGTTGACCGCTTTGCTCCACTCCAGCACCCGGGCCAGGACTCGGTTTCCGTTCTTTTTAACTTCCGCCTCGAGGGCCGGGTTACCGAGCGCCGCTCCGCTGTCGGCCCATTTCTTGAGCTCTCCCAGATCGGGCAGCTTAACCCCCGAGCGCCGCACCTCGGGGCGCTCGGCCAACAGGTCGATCACCATCAGCAGGGCCGGAAAGCGGTTGATCCCGCGCCACTTCGAATACAGGTTGACAAATTCGGCCGCCTCGCGCGCATATTTGCTCACCGACTGCAGGCCGAAACTCTTGACGATATTCGGTATGAAACATTCCTTGTGCTTGAGCTCCATGGTCGGGAAAGCGCAGCCATCCGAATCTATGCCGACAAAGAACTCCTTATTGGGCTTAAGCTCTTTAAGTGGATTACCCCCGGACATACCTGCCCCTTTCAATTTTCAGACCCTTAATTATACTGTCGATGCAATCAAATTCAAAATGCGGGTATTACACTCCGCCGAAAGCATTGAATCCGCCATCCACCGCGATAACCGTGCCGGTGACAAAGCTCGAGGCATCGCTGATCAGCCAGATAAGCGCGCCCAGCAGCTCCTCCGGCGCTCCGTAACGGGCCATCGGCGTGCCGGCGATAATCGACTTGCCCCGCTCGGTGGGCTGGCCGGTCTTCTCATCCACCAGCAGGAAACGGTTCTGCTCGGTGAGGAAAAATCCCGGAGCGATCGCATTGACCCGGATGGCCTTCGAATAATTCTGCGCCATGTGCACGGCCAGCCATTCCGTGAAATTGCTGATCGCCGCCTTGGCCGCCGAATAGCCCAGCACTTTGGTCAGAGGGTGGAAGGCGCTCATCGAGCTGATATTGACGATGTTGCCCGCGCCGCGCCCGGCCATCGCCCGGCAGAATATCTGGCTCGGCATGATCGTGCCCAGGCAGTTCAGGTCGAAGACCCAGCGGACCGCCGATTCCGGCAGGTCGAAAAATGACAGCTCCGGGCTGGTGGTGGCCTCTTTCTTATTGCCCCCGGCGCCGTTAATGAGTACATCCACCGGCCCCAGGGTGCCCTCCACCCTCTTATGGGCCTCCTCGATGCTCTGACGGTTGAGGACATCCACCTTTACCGCGAGCGACTTGCCGCCCTTGGACTTGATCTTTTCCGCCACGCCGGCCGCCGCATCCTCGCGCAGATCGAGGACCGCTACCACGGCGCCCGCTTTTGCCAGGGCCTCGGCCATCACGCTGCAGAGGATACCGCCCGCGCCGGTGATCGCGATAACCTTATTGGAAATATCGAACATTTTTGCCACGTATTTTTCCGCCATTTTTACTCCCGTGATTTATTTGGATCAAAAGTACCGCTGAATTAATCTGGATTATTCATAGAGAAAGCTCATGCCCGTGTGCGAATGTGCCTTTGCCGAACACATAGACTGATTGGCAATGTTATTGTAGGGGCGACGCATGCGTCGCCCCTACGGAGGTTTGCAGAAATCTGCGAATAAGTCGGGCTAAATGCTTTATCTTTACGATTCCCGCGCGCCCAGTTATGGCTAAGTCCGCTCAACTCCCAGGGAATCCAGGTGGCGGCCGATATGGCGCTCGAGCATCTCATAATAGGTCTGCTCGTGATCGTACAGGGTGCCGTAGATCTCCTCCCGGAACAGATAGTTGCCGCGGCTGTTTTTTCCAGAGAGCAGGGAGCCGTAGGTGATATGCAGCAATTGCCGCGGATCGACTATGTCCATCAGCCCGGCCAACCCCTCATCCTCGAGCCTTTCCAGGTCCGGAATCACGCCCAGGTCGGTGGTGACATGGTAGGTGGCCCGGTCCTGCTCGAAACGCTCCAGGGCCTGCTCGTGCATTTTACGGTAGAGTGTGGGATTTTTCAGGGCGATGACCCGCACCGCTTCGAGCCAGCTCGTGCCCGCGGTCTTGAGATGGAAATAGCCGCCGGTATGCTGGCCCACCAGGGGGAAAATCGAGAACTTGTCGCTGCCCGAATGCACGCTCACCTTGTAAGGACCGAGCTTTTCGGCGATCAGCGCATGGGAAGCGAACTGGCGCTCGAATTCCCCGCGGCGGCCGATGTAGTCGATCCCTTTCTGGAACTGGCCGGTGAACTTGGGCGCCAGGCTCTGCCATTGCACTCCGCGGGCGGCCAGCTCGACAGCCACGAATACATGGTCGCGTTCGGTGGTATCGGTTTCGGTTTCATCGACGCTGATCTCGAAATCGAAATTCCCCTCGCCGCCGGCCTCGCGCTTCAGCTCGTGGTAAAGCGACGCCATGTGCTCCACCGCGGCATGATAGACCAGGGCGCTGCGCGCCAGCTCGGCCTCGCTGAAATTGATCGAGAGCGCCAGCTTTCCGCGCGAGAAATTCCAGCTTTTCCCGGTATAGCGCGCCGCGATCTCCCTCCAGGCGGGAATCTTCCTGAACTCCGCTACCGCCGCTTCATCCGAAAGCCGCACTGCTTTAAGATTTATCTGCTCGGAGGCGTCGATAGTGAACATGGTAAACCCGAGGCGATAGCAGGAGAGGGCCTCGTCGATTTTCTTGATATGATCGGCATCCGCGGCGAAGGTACCGGCGTAGCCCATCTGGAACGCGCCCCAGCCGGCATCGTCGATCACGGCCTGGGCCGTGCGGCCTGTCCGGCCCAGCTCGCGCATCGACTGCTGGGCCAGCACGGGAAAAATCCTGCGGCCCTCGAAAGCCAGCAGGTGGCCGGGAGTGGCGACGCCCAGACGGTCGCCCGTGCCGAACGAGGCCCGCTTGCCGATGGGCACCGGAGCGGTCCAGGGAAAGGTTTCGCGCAAAGCGGCGGCATTAGCTGCATCCAGCGCGCAAATTTTAACTCCCGAGAATGTCTCGCCCACGTAACGGCCCGCGGCTTTCCCTTTACCGGCAAGCGCCAGGTATTTCCCGCTGGAAGTCCGGATCAGGCAGAACAAGCCCCCTTGCGCATGCTTGACCGAGAGCGGATAGACTCCCGGCAAAGCGGCCAAAGCCTCAGCGCCCTTACCCAGCGCCGCGCCGATCCCCTCGGCCAGTACCTCTTTATCGGCTTTCCCGTAATTGTCAGCCTGGTAATTAAGCATCTTGTTCTCCGGCATTTGATCTGTATAAGGGGGCATTAAAAATTTATTAGTCGCCCCGGAATCGAAATTATCTGGGCATAGCATGCTATGCCGCTACAGTGCCTGGTCATTTTGATTATTATCCGGGTAAGATTCCCGGAATTTAATGCCTGATTCAGCCTTTATCGGTCTCAACCGACTTTGTAGGGCTGACACTTCGGGACGAGCCATTCCTTGCGGAAGCGCATAAACATGGGCAGTCCGCCGGCCATGGGCAGCTCGACCTCGCCCTCGATCAGGGGCCTGGCGTAATCCAGGAACTCGGCGGTCGGGAAATTGCCCTGCTCGTTCATCCATTCCCGGGGAAGCTTTTTCTCGCCATTGGCCACATCTTCCAGTTTCGCCAGGCCGGTCTGCACGCGGTACGGGCCGTGCGGGGCGCGCTCGAGAGTCACCATGAATCCGCTGACCCCGCTCACCGCCTGGCGGACAGCCTCGGCCCCGCAGAGCCAGGCCTCATCGCGGTCCGTGCGCGAGGCGAAATGCATGGCATTGCGCTGGGTCAGGCCCTGCATCATCCAGCGGGTTTTCAGGCCCAATTCCTTCTCGATGATGTGTTTCAGCACCTGCGCCACCCCGCCGAGCTGGGCGTGTCCGAAACTGTCCTTGGCCAGCGCGCTGTGGTCCTCGGTCACATAGCGGCCGTTGTCCCAGCGCATGCCCTCGCTCGCGGCGATAAAACAGCGCCCGTATTTGGCGTGCACGGCCCGCACATCCTCGATGAACTTCTCGCGGGAGAAACTTACCTCCGGCACGTAAACCAGGTGCGGGGCGTCCTCCTCATAGCGGCGGGCCAGGGCGGCGGCGGCGGTGATCCAGCCCGCATTGCGGCCCATGGTCTCCAGCACCGCGCAGGTATCGAAAGTGTAGAGGCTCTCCGTGTCGCGGCCCGCCTCCATCGCGCTGACAGCGATATACTTGGCCACGCTGCCATAGCCCGGGCAGTGATCGGTAAAGGCCAGATCGTTGTCGATCGTTTTCGGCACTCCCATGACCGCCATCTCATAGCCGAGCTGGGCACTCAGGTCCTTGAGCTTGGCCGCCGTATCCATCGAATCGTTGCCGCCGATATAGAAGAAGTAGCGGATATTGTGGGCCTTGAATACTTCGAGCACCCGCTCGTAATCCCTGCGGCTCTCGGCCAGGTTTTTCAGCTTGTGGCGGCAACTGCCGAGCGCGGCGCTGGGGGTGGATTTGAGCATTTCTACAGCTTCCGGGTCCTCGGCGCGCAGATCGAGCAGCTCTTCTTTGAGCACTCCAAGGATCCCGTTGTACGCCCCGTAAATGCCCTCGATTTCCCTGTGGGCCAGGGCCTCCTGGATCACACCGCAAACCGAGGCGTTGATCACCGCGGTCGGCCCGCCGGACTGGGCCACCAGACAATTACCTTTCAGGTCGCTCATTTTACTTTCCTCAATTTTGTTTCATTTATCGGGCTGCAAGTTTCCAGCTTCACATTTATCCGGCGCAGATGCTCCAGCAGCGCCGGATCATTTATCCGGTCCACCAGCAGGCAGTCGAAATCCGCAAAATCCGCAAATGGCACCAGGCCGGACGAATTGAACTTGCTGCTGTCCACCACCGCGAATTTTTCCTCGGCGCAAGCCATCATGCGCCTTTTGGTCTCGGCCTCAACCGTGTTGCCGCAGAAAAATCCGCGCTCCAGGCTGACTCCCCGCGCTCCGATGAAAGCCTGCTGGACATGGATCCGCTCCAGCATGTTCCAGCTCTCCGGCCCGATCACCGCCAGGCTGGCCGAGCGCAGCAGTCCACCGGTCAGCAGGACCGAGATATCTCCGGAACCGCTCAGCTCGACCGCCACCGGGATCGAGTCGGTGATTACGGTCAAGTCCTTATGATTTTTGAGGTTGCGGGCGATCTCGAGGATCGTGGTGCCGGCATCGAGCAGGATGTTCATCCCATCCTCGACCAACTCGGCGGCCTTGCGGCCGATCCGCTGCTTGGCCGACAGATTTGGGATCTCCCGGTCGCCGAAACTGAGGGACGCCCGGCCGGGGAAAATGCTGCGCTCGTGGAGCAGCGCGCCTCCGTGGGTCCGGGTCAGGTATCCCTGACGGGCGAGGGCGGAGAGATCGGAGCGCAGGGTGACCTCGCTGACCCCGAACAGCCGGGTCAGCTCGGAGACACGCAGGCGTCCTTTCTGCTGGATCAGGTCCAGGATTTTTTTCTGTCGTTCCTCGGTAAACATTCAACACGCTGTCCGGGGTAAGTCGAGAGGGATCGGCCGAGGGTATTTTCGATGTCTTTCGATTGGTTTCGCCAATATACCAAAAGGCAGGAGTGCAGTCAAGGAGGATGGGAGACCGAGGGCTTCATTTCCCGGCTTGATTGAACGGCTTCTCGAGATTAACTTGATGGGTGCTGCCGCAGTTAAGGTTCCAGGTCAAAGCGAGGTTTTGGAGCGAGGCCCTGCCGCTTACACCGGCCCCGCGAATCCTGGAACCTCTCGGTTCTCTTTTCCGGGAGATCTCGTTGCCGCGCCGCATCCGGATAATCCTGTTGTTTGCCCTGCCTCTAACCCCGGTTGTGTCCCCAGCTCAATGGCAGGATGTCGAAAAAGCCTATAATTCCGGGAACTTTCAAAAGGCAGTGGATATCCTGGGGTCCTCGATCGCCGTCTACCCGGAGAATGCCGGTAATTACATTGTCCGCGGAATGTGCTACGCGCGGCTGGACAGTTTTGTGCTGGCCATACAGGATTACAATCATGCGATCGAGATTAACTCGAAAGTCCTTTTCACCCAGATGAAAAAAGAGACCTACAAAGACGTCGCGGAGGAGAAACGACTTTTGCAGGATTACGAGAACGATCTGCGCTGGCGGCCGCTGTCGCTGGCCTTTCGGCTGCTGGGAGACGCCCATATGCTGCTTTTGGAGTATGACGTGGCCGTAACGGACTACGATTCGGCGCTGGTGCATTATTCGCAGAATGTCGAGGCCTATGTCAATCGAGGAAATGCAAACTGGAGGTTGAATGACCGGCCGAAAGCGATCCGCGACTGGTCGAAAGCCGCCAGCCTGGGCAATAAAAGTTCGCAGGATCTATTAAATGAACTCGGGATCAGGTGGTGAAATCCAGGGTTTGCATCCCGCAGCGCGATGATATGGCAGTGTGCCGAGCATTATCTAACCACGCGGCCGGGTTTTCCAGCGTCTGTGCGGCCAGAACCAGTGCTCGGGCGCCTGATGGATGTAGTCCTCAAGCCGGCTGGTGTACCAGGCGGTCATCTCCCGGATAAAAACATCCTTGTCCTTTGTCTCCGGCCTCGGCACCCGCTCGAAAATTATCTTCCATTTGCCATCCTCCTGGGGGACCATGATCGAGAGCACCACCGGCGCTCCGGTCTTGAAGGCGAACAGCGCCGGACCTTTGGCCGTGGAGGCCGGCTGGTTGAGAAAATCGACGAATACGCCGACATGGTGGGCATCCTGGTCGGAGAGGAAGGAGACGATCCGGCCCGAGCGCAGGACCTCGATCACTGTCCGGGCGGAAGCGTTCACGGGGATCAGGCCCATCCCGCTGGAGGTGCGCAATTTCCTGAGCCAGCGTTCGAAATAAGGGTTAGTCTGCGGCCGGGAAATAACCTCGAGCGGCAGCCCGGTACGCGCCGCATAGGCCCCCATCACCTCGAAATTTCCATAGTGGAAGGTGACATTTATCACGCCCATCCCTCCGCCAAGCGCCTCCTCCATTATCTCCCAGCCCTCGAAACTGATCCACCGGCCTTGCTCCTCGGTGGAAAGACGCTGCAGCCAGAACATCTCCACGAAATACTGTCCGAGACAGCGATAACAGCGCCGCCCCAAGGCCTCGAGCGCCGCCTCTCCTTTTTGGGGAAAGGACCGCTGAAGGTTCTCCAACACCTGGGCCCGGCGCAGACGCACCACGCTCCAGGCCAGCCATCCCAGCCCCCGGCCCACTCCCAGGGAGGTTCCCAGCGGCAGCCTGACCAGGATGCCCAAAGCCAGTCTGGCCAGGGCATATTCCATTCTTTTCAACAGGACTTTTTTCATCGCCGAATGATCGATATTTTTGGAAAGATTAAAACGATAAACCCGAATTTCATGTATAAGACATCTAAATCTATATAAATCCGTCAACTGATGAATTTATTGACAAATAGAGAGTGCAACTTTATTATTAGGTGACTATTAGGTGATTCACTTCGCCGGCGATCATTTCCCCGCCGCCTGACTGTCCCGGCGGCCTTTCCTGAAACTTTCCCCGCTCCGCGCAGCCGCCATGGTCTCTGCCCTGCTTGAAAACCTGCTGGTCAAAACGGATACACTGCTGGAACGGATCTTTTATCAGCCTCACGAGCAGGCGCCGGTTTCTTTCAGCCAATATCTAACCGATCCGCACAAGATCCTGCTTGTCGCCGGAGAGAACCTGGCCGGATTCATCCTTTCGTTCCAGTTTATCGCGCCGCTGCTGGAAAAATTTCCCGGGGCTGAAATCTGGATTGTCGTTCGCCCGGAAGAGGCCTGCCTGATCGGGGATCACGCGCGGGTGCATCAGGTTTCCTGGGGACCCCGCAGCCTGCATACCTTCGACAGCCAGTACCGGAAGAACGCCGCGCTGCTCCGCGAGGAGGGCTTCGACTGGGCGATCAACCTCTCATTCTCCGGCCGGCCTGAAGCCTTGCTCACATATCAGAGCGCGGCCAAAATCAGAACCGGCCTGAATACCCTGGATAATGAAAGGTATTACAACCTGATTGTCAAGAGCATCCCGCCTGAATCAGGCTTTCTCAGTCAGTTCGGCTCTCTTTTCCGGGCGCTGCATGTCGAGAGCCCGCAGCAGTCCATCCCGACGATTCATTTGACGAAAGGTGAACTGAATCGCGGAAAACAATTCGTGCGCCAGCGGAAAAACCCCCGCTCGGAGGGGCAATTTATCGGGTTCATTCCGGAATGGCGTCCCGGACTCAAGTCCGTGGAACGTTTGTTGCAAGGAATTATCAGCCGGCTGATCCGGCAGCTCGATCCGATGCATCTGCTGATTGCCGGCAACCTGGCTCCGGCGGATGAATTGCGCAAGATGAGCGAAATCAGCTCCTATACTTTCTTTTTCGATGACTTGCGGCACATGTTCTCCTCGCTGGCCTCCTGCGACCGGCTGATTACCAACAGTATCGGCGCGGCGATTGCTCTGGCCGGCCTGGGGTGTAATGTCGAGCTGGTAGTGACAGATGAGAAATATCTTTCGCGCCTGGCGGCCGAGGAGTTGGAGAAAATCCGGATCATCCGCGGTGAAGATGGAGCGGAGCCGCTGCTGCAGGCGATATAATCCACGAGTCGAATAAGGTTCTCAGGAACATGGATCACTTTACCAGAGACCTTAATGAGTTGAACCGGCAATATTCCTTTCTGGAAGAGCCGGCGGCCGGCCGTCTTGCCGCCGATTTTCCCTCCCTGGAATACCTTTATTCTACCGCCGACACTTCCGGGCTGGCTTCCCTGCTCAGCGAAACAACCGGAAAATCCAGAATAATTCTCCTCCTGCCTTTCAACGACCACCCCGGGGTCAGGGAGACCCTGGAAGAGACCTTCCAGGCCCTGGCAGCCGGAGCGGGCTCCGGGATGGCAGTGGACCTGGATATCGCCGGTCCGCACCATAGCCTTCTGGCGGTTCCCCCGGGCGAAGGGGTCAGCGATCATTTCCTCTACGGTGTCTCGCCGAACAAGCTCATTCAGCCCGCAGCCCGCAATCCAAAATGGAAAATCCTGGGCCCGGGAACTTTCACCCCCCGGGCCGGCGAGATTTACGCCGATAGCCGCTGGAACAGGCTCCTCAACTGGATGGCCGGTCAATCCGAGGGGCCTTTGGTCATTCTGGCCCCTCCCCTGGAGCGCTTCCCGGAACTGTCCGCACTGGAATTAGCGGAGCAGGTGCTTATCATTACCGATCCTCTGGACGCCGAACAGCAGTTAAAACTGGCGGGACTCCTCAAGGCGGTATTCAGCCGCGCTCCGGAACGCTCCGCGGTTCGGCTGGTCTTCCTTGGCGGACAGCCGCCGGCCGAACAGCCGGCCCCGCGGCCCGAGGCTGCCGCAAAAGCACCGGCGCCGCCGGAAACGGCTGAAACCTCAGGGGCCGCAGGTGAGGCAGAACCCACCCAACCTGCCGCCGCCGAAGTGGAAACCGTCGAATCCGGGGTAGACACCGGGCCGGCCGGTTTCAGCGATGCCGAGCTACCCGAGATCGAGCCGCTCGCCGAGGAAGAAAGTCCGCCGGCCGTGGAAAGCCCGCCTCTCGTGGTGCTCCCGGAACCGGGCTCCGAGGAGGAAGAGGAGATTTTCCTGCCAGAGGAATTGCTGTTTCTGGATGAGGATGATGAAGCCCAGGCTACGAAAGCCGGCCGCAAGCTCTCCTCGACAAAAGAGCGCGGAGGCTTGAATTTTGAAGGCCTGCCTGGCCTGAAAGATGTCGCCGGGATGGAAACGGAGGCCATTGAATCTCCGGCGGCAAGCGCGCAGGCCCCGCTTCAACCGGAGCCTATGGAGGCGAGCCCCGCCGCGGCGGACGCATCCTCGGAAAGTAGACCTGCCGAAGCTGAAGCGCAGGCTGAAAGCGAATCCGCAGCGATTCCCCAGATCGGGCCGGAAACGGTTGAGGCCGGAGCCGCCGATATGGAAGAAATCCCTGCCGGGGAAATCCTGGAAGCTGAGGAGGCAGGGCCGGAAGCGGCCGAGGCGGAAGAAGAAGAGGCGCTTTACCTGAATGCCGAGCCGGAAGATGAACTGGAGATGGTCCGGGAAACCTCCCCGGAGGAGCCGGCGGCCGGTGAAGGCGCGGTGGATGAGGCCGCTCTGGCCGGTATCGAGGAGTTCCAGGAAACCCTCGAGGCCCCGGCGGAATCGGAGATGGCACTGGAGCTGGATCCCAATCCGCTGGGCGAGCCTGAAACTGTTCCGGAAGAGCCGGAAACAGCGGCCGCTGAGCCTGCCGGGGAAGAACTCGAAACTCTCGATTTGGAAGACTTGGAGCCGATTTCCGAGGATGAGCTGGAGGAAATTCCTGCGGAGACGACCGAAGTTGAACCGGAGGCTGTCGCGGCTGCGGAAGAGACTCCGGGACCAACTCCGGCCGAGGCAGTTGAAGAGACACTCGAAGCTGGACCGGTCGCTATGGAAGAACCGGCCGCGGTAGCGGAAGAAAGAGCGGCCGAGCCGGAAGCCGTTGCCGAAGAGAGCGCACCGGAAATGGAAGAAATCCCTGACGCGGCATCGGCGGAGAGCGCTGAGGCCGAACGGCCGGCCGCGGCCGCGGCCGCTGAAAAAGTTCCCGGCGAGCCCTCGGCGGATGAAATCGACAGCCTGCTCTCGGGAGCCGCGGGACTGGACGAAATCGTCGACGATCTTTCCCTGGAGGCGCTCGAGGCCGGGCCCGCCAAAGCCGCCCCGCCATTTAGAAAGAAAAAAAAGAAAAAAGGATCATCCGCTCGCTCTCTGGTCACCCTGCTGGTTCTGTTGACTTTAGCGGGCGGGATGTTTTTCGTTTGGAAGCAGGGGACGGTTATGTCGCTGGTGCGCGGCCTGCCTGTCTTCAATACACTGCAGCAACTGTTCCCCGCGCTGGGACCACCGCAGAAAACAGCCGAACAGATTGCCGCCGAACAGGCGCTCGCCGACAGTATCATGTCCACGGAGATAGCCGAGCCCCCTCCGCCGCCGAAACCGCAATACACCAAGCTGGGTTATTCGATCCAGCTCGGCTCGTTCCGTTTCCTGCCCCGGGCGGTCGCGGCCTGCGACCTGCTGAAGGAACGGGGCCTGGCCGAGGTATACGTGGTTCCCCTGAACCTCGATAGCCTGGGGAGCTGGAATCGCCTGTACCTCGGCTATTTTGATACGGCCGAACAAGCCGACACAATCCTGACCAGGCTCGGCGGGGTCTTGCAGAAAAGCACGGCCAATATTAAGCTGGGGAGCGCGGCGGTCAGAAGATTCACCCCACTGGCCCTTAAAATCGAGGACGCCTTCAGCGCGGATTCACTGGAAGTCATGCGAAAGCGCCTGGAACGCAACGATATTCCCACCTATACGGTCAAACTGATCTCCGACACCACCCAGACCGCGGTCTACCGGCTTTACGTGGGGGCTTTTGAGTCGAGAGAGCAAGCCATTTTCCTGCGCAACAAACTCTTCAATATCGGGATAAGAGCCGAGATAATCGACCGGGAAGGCTGAGCTCAAAGCCCTTCCGGGAGCCCGGGGAGCGCGTAGCAGTGGCCGCGAAGCTTTCCTCGCCTTTCGCCGGCGGTAAAAGATACCGCACTTTCAACAGCTATCTGCGGGAAATATTCGGCTGCCGCGTGCACAAGGTATCCCTGGACGCCGGATTCACCTGCCCCAACCGCGATGGGACCTGCGGCACCGGCGGCTGCATCTACTGCGACAACGACGGGTTCAGCTATAATACCGCCCGGGGGCCGGCGCCGCTGGCCGAACAGCTCGAGGCGGGCCTGCACCATATGCGGCGCAGGTTCGGCGCAGAGAAATTCATCGCCTACTTTCAAGCTTTCAGCTCTACTTACGCTCCCCCGGACCGCCTGAAAGAAACTTACGACATCATCCGCCGCTACCCCGAGATTGTCGGGCTGTTTATCAGCACCCGGCCCGATTGCCTGGATGAGGCGGCACTCGCCCTTCTTGCCTCCTACCGTGAGCAGTACCTGACCTGGCTCGAAGTGGGTCTTCAATCCGCGAGCGACAGCACCCTGAAACGGATCAACCGGGGCCACAGCGTGGCGGACTTCCGCGAGGCGGTCTCCCGGGCAGCGGACCACGGCCTGCCGGTGTGCGCCCATGTAATTCTCGGTCTGCCGGGAGAATCGGAAAAAGAGATGCTGGCCACCGCCGGGCTGCTGGCCGGGCTGAAAGTGCAGGGCGTGAAAATTCATCTTCTGCACATCCTGACCGGCACGCTCCTGGCAAAGCAGTTCGCTGAGCAACCGTTCCACCTGCTCGGTCCTGAGGAGTATGCGGGCCTGGCGGCCGATTTTCTGGAACGGCTTCCGCCCGGAGTGGTAGTCCAGAGAGTAGCCGTGGATGTGCCGAGAAACCGGTTGGTGGGGCCTTTGTGGTGCACGGACAAAAGGGCGGCGGTAGCCGCAGTGGATCGCGAGCTGGAGAGAAGAGGGAGTTGTCAGGGAGCGCTATTTGGAGATGCGCCGTAGACTCATACAGTTGAACACCGGGCAGGCGGCCACGCAAAGGCCATCCCCGACACACTTTTTCTTGTCGATAGTCGGTTTGCGCTGGCTCGAGAAATTTATCGCGTGGTATCCCAGGCCTTCGCAGACCCGGTAGCAGATCCCGCAGCGGGTGCAGAGCTTGTCGTCGATAGCGGCGATTACCGTGCTGCTGCGCGACAATTTATGTTCCTGGGTCATAAAGGGCAGGCTTTTGCCGACCAGTTTGTCCACCGAGGAGATCATTTTTTCAGCGAGATAGTCGCTCACCCCGCTTTTCAGCTCATCGATCAGGCCCACGCCGCGCTGAAGGACCGCGGCATGGAATTGGATCAGCGAGGAACCCATCAGGATGAACTCCACGCAATCCCGCCAGTTGTAGGCTCCGCCGAGGACCGACAGGCCCAGCCCCTTGACGGCTTTCCCCCATTCAGCCAGCATGCCCAGCGTATAAGGCTTGACCGCAGCGCCGCCCATGGTGGAAAGCGAGCTCTTGGTCCCGACATTCGGGAAAGGAATGAAATTAACCAGATTGATTCCCGGGATGCCTTTCGGCTCGTAGAAGACGTTCAGGGCATCCGCTCCGGCTTCCCTGAGTATTTCCGCAATCTCTTTGCGGCCCGGGCTGGTGCCGGGAACCTTGAAAATCACCGGCGTGGTGCGCGCGCCCTCGCGGACATAACGGGCCGCCCGTTCCAGCAGCCGCGGGTCATGGGCGATGGGCACTCCGGCGGCCT
>MFIX01000198.1:15173-15510 GCA_001780825.1 Candidatus Glassbacteria bacterium RIFCSPLOWO2_12_FULL_58_11
GACCGCGCTTACCGAGAAATCGCATTCGATCATATCGGCGCCGGCCTGGCTGAGACGGCGGGAGATTTTCAGCCACTCATCCCGGTTCGTTCCGATCATGCCGGCGATAATCACCTGGTTGGGGAAACGCTCCTTAAGGGTTTTGACGGCGCTTTCCGCCTCCTCGACCGTAATTATCGTGCGCGGCTCGATCCAGCCCAGATCGACCATCCGCCGGTCTTCGTAATCCACCCCACGATATAGCGGCGCCTTTTCACGCAGCGCAGAAATAGTCTGTTTGGCCGGCGCGGCGGTGAGGCTCGCGCTGCGCAGCAGAACCCCGCCCCAGCCCGCCTCA
>MFIX01000198.1:15531-40251 GCA_001780825.1 Candidatus Glassbacteria bacterium RIFCSPLOWO2_12_FULL_58_11
GCCTGCCGGCGGGACCTGGGCCACCACGAAAGTGTTGGGGAACTTGATCCCGCAGAAGTTGATTTTCAGGTTGACTTCCATGCAATTCTCTCTGGTAACAGGTAAATAAGAGGCGGCGGACATTCCCGCGGCGGCTTTTAATCCTGGAGCACTTTAGCTACGATCTGGCGCGCCACCAATTGGCCCTTGGCCACCGCGTCGATCACCGTATCGACTTTCTCGACGCAGCTACCCGCGGCAAAAATGAACGGGTCGCTGGTCTGATATGTCGCCGGATTGACCTGGATCCGGCCCTCCGGAGAGGTCTGCAAGCTAAAAAGCTGGATCAGGTTCGGGTCCAGGTCCAGGCCGATGGCGTAAATGACCGTGTCGGCATCCAGGCTGAACTCGCTGCCCTCGATCGGCTGGGCAACTACCCGGGAATCTTCTTTTTCCTTCAGCTCGGTCTTGCAGCAGACCACCCGGGTGATCGTCCCCTGGTCATTGCAGGAAATTTCTTTGAGCTCGGCCCGGTAAACCATTTTCATGCCGCATTGCACAGCATTGCTGAAGCGCGTGCGGAATACCGGCATCTGTTCCCGGTCCCGGCGGTAGATGACGGTCACGCTGCCGCTCCCGAGCTTGAGCAGCGAGGTGGCTACATCCAGGGAAACATTGCCGCCGCCGACAATTATGATCTTTTCCCCTAGACGGAGCCTTTTTTCTTTGAGCTTAAGCGATTCAAGGATTTCAGTCCCGGTAAAAATATCCCCCTTTTTGCCGCCGGTTACTTCCAGACGGCGGGGGATTCCCATTCCGATAGTCAGCAGCAGGGCGTCGAAGCTGCGTTTCATGCTCACCAGGTTGATACTTTCCCCGGCGTTGATCCCGGTCACCAGATCGACCCCCAGGTCGAGGACGCTTTGGACCTCGTGCTGGATCACCTCATCGCTGATCAGGTAACTCGGGATGCCATTGGTAAACACTCCGCCGGCAAGCCGCGCCGACTCGTACATGATAACCTTGCAGCCGTTAAGCACCAGCTCCACGGCGGCGGCCAGACCGGTCGGCCCGCTGCCCACGATCGCCACGGTTTTCCCGATGCTTTCCGGAATCTCGGGCAGATAAGGATGTTTTGATTTGCGGTCGTAATCGGCCAGCACCCGCTCCAGCTCGGCGATCCGGATCGGTCCGCCGAACTTTTTGCGCAGGCAGACCTCCTCGCACTGCTGGTCGTAGGGGCTGACCCGGGAGGTTATGCCGGGGAAGAAGTTGCTTTCCTTGACCAGGCGCAAAGCCCCGCGGAAATTGCGCGAGCGCATCCGGGCGATAAAACCGGGGATATCCGTCCGTGGCGGAGAGGCTGCCTGGCAGGGGGCATTGTGGCACAGATAGCAGCGCCCGGCCTCCTCTATCGCCTCGGGAAAGCCGAGCGTAGTGGTTTCCTCGATGAATCCCTTGATCACTTTGGGCATGTTGGCCAATGAATGTTCCCCGGAAAGACAACAAGGCTGGATTTGGATTGATAAAAATAATTCAAAATGCCGGAAGGCGCAATATTTTTCTTGTAATATGTTATATATTAAAGAGTTAAGAATATCGGAAAGCTTTGCCAGCCTGCTGAGCCGTGGCCGGCCGGAGTGCGGCTACCTATATTGAACTTTTTTTTGACGATTTGGTTACTTCGGCGGAAAAAAGATTTTCAAATAGAGGAACGAAAATCGCATTGCGGCGGGCACAAAATATATACGGGGCAATTTTGAAGAATTTTCAGGAGGCCTTTTCCGCCTCGTCCTCGACATACTCCAGGCGCCCATCCTCGGCGATCTGGCCCAACTGGACCGAGACCACCTTGGAGACGCCGGCCTCCTGCATGGTTACGCCGTAAAGCCGGTCGGCGGATTCCATAGTGCGCTTGTTGTGGGTGACAATCACGAACTGGGTGTTTTCCGAATACCGGCGGATGATGGTCAGGAAACGGTCGATATTGGCGTCATCCAGCGGGGCATCCGCCTCATCCAGGATGCAGAACGGCGAAGGCTTGACCGAATAGATCGCAAAAAGCAGGGCCAGTGCGGTCAGGGCCTTTTCTCCACCCGAGAGCAGCCCCAGGCCGAGCATCTTTTTGCCCCGGGGCCGGGCGATAACCTCGATCGGGCTTTCGAGCGGGTCGGACTCATCCGCCAGGCTGACATGCGCCTGGCCGCCCTCGAACAGCGAGGTAAAAATGTCCTGGAAATTGTTCTGGACCCTAGTGAAGGTATCCAGGAAACGCTCGCGGGCGGTCTTGTTTATCTCCTCGATCAGCCTGAGCAAGCTGTCTCTGGCGCCGGCCAGATCATCCCGCTGCTGCTGGAGGAAATCCAGGCGCTCCTTTTCCTTCTCGAATTCCTCGAGCGCCAGGACATTGACCGGCCCGAGCCGCCGGATGCGCTCCTGCAGCTCGGCTGCCAGCTCCGGGGTCGCCTGCTGGCCCGCCTCGCGCTCCTCCTCGTTGGGGAAAAAGGGGAAGTCCTGCTCCAGACCGGCCATCTCCACGCCGAAACTGTCTTTCATCCGCCCGAGGACCATCAGTTTGCGCGAGCTGATCCGCTCCAGCTCCATTTCGACCTTATGGCGAGCCTCGGTGGCCGTCTCTTTCTCGACCCGCAGGGAGCGCAGCTGCTTCTCAATCTCCCCCAGCTCAGAGCGCAACTCGCTCAGCGCGGCTTCGAACTTTTCCTTCTCCTCATCCAGGCCGCCGCGCTCGCCAAACAGCTCTTCGAGCTGGTCGCGCAGCTCGCTTTCGCGGCGCTCGAGCTCTTCGAGAAGAGCCTTTTTCTTTTCGATTTCCCCGGCCAGCTCCCGACACTCGGCGCTCGCCGCCTGGCATTCGCGCTCCAGCAGCGAATAACTCTTTTCCACCTCTCCCAGGCTGGCTTTTTTCCCGGCGAGCCTCAGCGAAATTTCCTGCAGCGCTCCGCCCTCCGCCCGCGAGGCCTCCTCGCTTTTCGCCAGCCGCCCGGCCGCCTCCTCGACTCGGGCCCCCAACTGCTCCAGCTCAGCCCTTGCGCTTTCGGCTTTCCCGATCATCTCATCTCGTTCAGCGGCAAGCTGATCGGCTTTTTCCAGCGCCTCGGCGGCCTCGGCTTCGGCTGTTTCCCGGCCGGCCCGGGCATTCCCGGCCTGCAACGACAACCCGGTGACCGCGGCCTGCATCCCGCCGAGAGATTCCTCCAGGGCGCCAAGGGCTTCCCTGCGCTCGAGGCTATCCCGCTCCAGGCGGCCGACCACCACCGAAGCCTCACTGAATTCATGTTCCAGAGTACCGATGGAGGCTGAGGCAGCCTCGATCTCGGCGGCAATCTCCTCCACCCGGCGCTTGCGCTGAAGCAGGGCGGCCCCGGACTGCTTCTCGCCCGAGGAGCCGCTGGAAACCGCATACTGGCAGACCGTCTCGCCAGCCAGGGTCACCAGGTGCAGGGGATGGTCGCTTTTTTTCTGCAGCTCGATCGCGGTTGGCAAATCCTCGACAATCGCCACCCCCTTGAACAGCAGCTCGCGCAGGAACTCGTACCGCCCGTCGCAGCGCACCACCTGGTCGCAATAGGCGATCACCGGACCTTCGATCCTGCCGTTTTGGGCCCGGTAACCATTTACCAGGTCGCGGGATATGAACGTGGCGCTGCCAGCGCCTTTCTCTTTCAGGTAGCGGATAGCTCCGAGCACCGCCCCGGTGTCCCGCGCGACAATGCTCTGCAGTCGCAGGCCCAGGGCGGCCTCCACCGCGCGCTCGTAACGGGCCTCGGTGGAAAAGATCTCCGCGGCCACTCCCTCCAGGCCCTGATCGCCCGCGCCCGCGCTAAACAGCGTGCGCACTCCCTCCCCAAACCCTTCCATCGCTTTCTGCAGCCGGACCAGCAGCTCCCGCTCGGAATCGAGCCGGTCCCGGGCAAACCCTGCCCGGGAAAGTTTCTCTTTCAGCGTCTCGGCCGCGGTCCGGGCCACGTTCAGCTCTTGCTGGAGCTCCTCGTATTGCCGCTGCAGGACCCTGCGCTCCTCCTGAAGGCCGCGCAGTTTTTCCTCCTGAGCGGCCTGTGCGGCTTCCAGCCGGCCCTGCTCCTCCGCCAGCCTTTCGCTCTTTTCGGCCAGGTCCGCGGCCCGCTTCTTCTCGTAGAATGCGGCATCTTCGAGGGCCTCGACTTTGCTGGCGCAGCCCGCGGCCCGCTGAAGCAGCTCCTCGCGCCGGGATTGTGCCTCTGTCAGCACGCGGCGCGCCTGCATCACCAGCTCAAATTTTTCCCGCGCCCCCCGGCTTGCCGCGGAGTGTTCCTGCTCGCATTCCCCTACGGCGCGCCGCAGGGCCTCGACCTGCTCCCGGTATCCGGCGAGCTCTTCATTCCGGCCGGCGATATTTTTTTCCAGGCTCTCCAGCCGCTGGCCGCCCGCAGCGATCCACTCCTGGCCCGCGGCCCGTTTCTCCCGGCTCACGGTCAGCTCGTCCTCGGCCTGACGGATCGAGCGGTTAAGCTCATCCAGGCGCTCGAAGAGCTGGTCGGCGGAGCGCTGACGGTCGGTGATCCGGGTCTGCAGCTCCTCGCTTCTCGCCGAGTGCGTGCTCTCGACAGCCGCCAGGCGCGCCAGCTCATCCTGGAGCCGGTGCAGATCAGTGGTCAGGGGCTGTTCCTCCCCGGCCAGGCGCGCCAGCTCATCCCGCGCCAGGGTGACCGCCACCCGCCGGAGCTTGCCGTCCAGGCGCTTGTAGTTGCGGGCCTTGCGCACCTGACGGCTCAGCGAGTTGACCGTGCGCTGCACCTCGCCCACTATGTCGTTTATCCGCTGAAGGTCGCCCTCGGTGGCCTCCAGCTTGCGCAGCGCGAACTTGCGCCGCAGCTTGTATTTCTGGATCCCCGCCGCCTCCTCGAACAGGAAGCGCCGCTCCTCGGCCCGGTCGCTCAGCACCGCCTCCACCATCCGCTGCTCGATCATCGAGTAGGCGTTGCTGCCCATACCGGTGTCCATGAACAGGTCCTGGACATCTTTCAGGCGGCAGGACTTGGTGTTGATGTAATAATTGCTTTCTCCGCTGCGGAAAATCTGGCGGCCGATATAAAACTCCTCGGCCTCGAGGCCCATTTTCTGCTCCGGATCGCTGAAAGACAGGCGTACCTCGGCCATGCCGAGCGGCTTGCGCTGGGCCGTGCCGTTGAAAATGACCTCCTCCATCCGCTCGCCGCGCAGGGTGCGGATATTCTGCTCGCCCAGCACCCAGCGCACCGCCTCGATCACATTGGTCTTGCCGCAGCCATTAGGGCCGACAATGGCGGTGATGCCCCGGGGGAATTCGAGTTTCACCCGGTTGGCGAAGGATTTAAAGCCCGCTATTTCAATCGCTTTGAGATTCATCACATCATTTTAGAGAAAGGATGCTGATCGTCAAAATGGAAATTGCAATTGCCATACATATCTTGCATGATTGCCATATACTAATCCTATACTAATCACCTTTGTCCCGCCCGTCAAGGACTAGAAGCAAAAATAATCCGCCATGGCCGGGATAATTTTTTGCGATTCCGCGCCAGGGATAATTTCAATTGAATACTGGCTGGCCGGCGCCTGGACAAACGGAGATTTCAAGTCGGAGATGGATCAGGATTATTTTTTAGACACGGGAGCGGGCTCGATAATGCCGTCCAGCACACGGACAGCCAGCTCCCACTTGTCGAACGGCGGCATGATATAGGCCCCCTGCACCCGCTGGCGCACCTCCCGCAGGGCCTCGCGGGCTATCTCCACGCCCATGTCCTGGGCGCGCGCGCCTGTGCCGGCTTCTTTCATCCGCAGCCGCACCTCCTCCGGGATGGTCATCCCCGGCACCTCGTTATGCAGGAACTCGGCGTTTTTGTAGCTGTAGAGCGGGTAGCAGCCGGCCAGAAGCGGGACCGGCAGTTTTCCGGCCCGGTCGAGGAAGCGGGTCAGGAACTCCGGGTCGAAAACCGGCTGGGTGAACACGTACTCCGCGCCGTTCTCGATTTTCGCCATCAGCCGCTCCACCTCCAAGTCGAGGTTTATCGCCCCGGGGTTCACGCCCACGCCGATCAGGAACTCGGTCTGGTCGCCTATCGGCCGGGCCGCCAGGTCTTCGCCGTGGTTGAGACGGTTGAGGATCCCGACCAGGCCGATCGCATCCACATCGAACACCGCCGTGGCATCCGGATAATCGCCCAGCTTGGGCGGGTCGCCGGTGACCGCCAGGATGTTGCGCAGGCCGAGGCTGTAGGCTCCCAGCAGGTCCGCCTGGATGCCCAATAGATTGCGGTCGCGGCAGGTATAATGGACGATGATCTCGATTCGCTCCGGTTCGGTGTTGAGCCGCGAGGCGATATGGATCGGGTTCATCCGCGCCGTAGCCCGGGGACCATCGGGGATATTCATCGCATCCACGCCGGCAGCGGCCAGGCCTTCGAGCGCCTCCTTTACCGAACTCGAATCCAGGCCGCGCGGGGGACGAATCTCCACGCTGCTGACAAATTTGCCGCGGGCCAGCTTGGCGGCGAACGGGGTTTTTTCTTTCCAGGGCTTGCCCTCTTTTTCGAACCTGGGCGGCCCGGCCTCCGCCTCTTTGACAGATATTGACGGGGTGCCCGGCTGGAGCATGCGCACCGTGGCGGCGATAGCCCGGATGTGGCGGGGGTTGGTGCCGCAGCAGCCGCCGACCAGCCGGACTCCCGCGCCCTGTATCGCCCGCCTGGCATAATCGGCCACGAACTCCGGGGTGGAGATATACATGTCGCGGTCCTCCACCAGGCGGGATTCCCCGGCATCGGACATGGCGCTCAGCGGCAGGCGGGTCGCCGCATGCATGCGCTGAAGGATCGGCAGCATCAGGTCCGCGCTCAGACGGCAGTTCAGACCGACCGCGGTTGGCTGGAAAGGCTCCAGCAGACCGACTACCTGTTCGGGCGTCTTGCCCTGCGACAATCCCCGCTCATCGAATACCGCCGAGGCCACTACCGGAAAATCCGGTCTCAGCCCGCGGGCGGTCTCCAAGGCCAGGGCGAGCTCCAGCGGATCGGAAAATGTTTCGAGAAACAGCAGGTCCACCCCGTTATCGAGCAGCAGAGTGAAATGCTCGGCAAAGACTTCCCGCGCCTCATCTTTTTCAATCCCCTCCGGGTGATTGAGTTTTACGCCCAGGGGACCGGCGGAGCCGGCGACATAAACCTCATCCCGCGGTGCGGCCTCGCGGGCCAGCTTGACCCCCGCGGCGATAATCTCCCCGATCTTGTCCGCCAGGGCGTGACGGCGCAGTTTGAGGCGGTTGGCCCCGAAAGTGTTGGTCTCGATCACCCGCGCCCCGGCACTGATATAATCGTGGTGGATCTTGCTCACCAGATAGGGATTCGACAGGTTGACCTCATCGAAACTGCGGCTCAGGTGCACGCCGTGGGAATAGATCTGCGTTCCCATCGCTCCATCGCAGACCAGAATCGAATCGCGAAGTGCATCTTTAAAAGCGGGCAAGGACATCTTCCGGATAACTCCGCTCCAAATGATTTCAGGCGAGCGCCGGCGCTGAATCGTTTCAATATACAGGATATCTCCGCACCTGTCCAGCCGCCAGGAGGCCGTCAATTGACAAGTCCCGCCTTGACTTATAAATTAGCTCCACCTGTTACCGGTAAGAAGAGCATTGAAAAATCCCCATGTACCCTGAGATTCAGGACCAGTAAAAAGATAACGCGGGATAACCAGGTTTAATTATCTGAAATTTACGGAATTGACGCAGGGGTGACGCATGCGTCGCCCCTACAACGCATGTTTATTACAACACGCCTTGACCTGCAAATTCATTTTTCAAATAAAATTGGAAAACTCGATGAGCCGTTTTTTCAGCGACAAGGACCTGAAACAGGAGCGGAAAAAGAAATCCCTCTGGAGCAGGTTCCGGGATGTGGCCCTGCTGGATGTGGGCGTGCTGGTGCGCGGCCTGGACCGGACCAGCCTGGATTCATTGGAGCAGCTCCTGCTGGAGAGCGATTTCGGGGTCGGTCCCACGCTGAGGATAATCGATACACTGACCGCCGAGGGCAAAAAGGGCAATCTGCACGGCGAGGATGACTTACGGGAGCTGTTCCGGCGCGAACTCCGCAAGGTTTTCGAGCCGGCCGCCGGGAAAACCGGCCTCAGCCTGGCCGCCTCCGGTCCGACAGTCATTCTGATGGTGGGGGTCAACGGAGTCGGCAAGACCACCACGATCGCCAAGCTCGCCCGCTATTTCCAGAGCCGGGGCAAGCGGGTGTTGCTCGCGGCGGGCGACACTTTCCGCGCCGGAGCTATCGAGCAGCTCGAGCGCTGGGCCGAAAGGCTGGGCTGCGAGCTGATCAAGCAGCAGCCCGGCTCGGACCCGGCCGCGGTGGCTTATGATGCGGTGAGCGCCGCGCTAAGCCGGAAAGCCGATATCCTGATCCTCGATACCGCGGGCCGGCTGCACACCCAGGGCGGCCTGATGGAGGAGTTGGTCAAGATGAAGCGGGTTATCGGCAAAAGGATGGATGGCGCACCCCACGAAGTCCTGCTGGTGCTGGACAGCACCCTGGGGCAGAACTCGGCCAGCCAGGCACGGGTCTTTCATGAAAAGCTCGGAGTGACCGGCCTGGTTCTGGCCAAGCTCGACGGCACCAGCAAGGCCGGCTGCGCCGTGGCGATAACCGAGCAGCTCGGCCTGCCGATCAAGTTTGCCGGGGTGGGCGAAACCCTGGAGGACCTGGAGGAATTCGATCTCGAGCGCTATGTGGATAAAATCCTCAGTTGAAGGGCTCAGGCTCTCTCAGGTAAGAAGGCGGCTGAATTCCCTATTAACGTCAAGACTACTCCGGCATAGCTTCTAAGCCTGATCCCCCACCAGCCGCAACCCAAACCAGTCGGCTAAGTACTCTAACTCATAAGTTCGATCACGTATTTTCCAACGATCTCACTGCGCGAGTTGGTATTATGAAACCTGCATTGCCTCAATTTTGTGTCCGTAAAGCGAGCGTCGCCGGAAATGTATGATTTTATGTAGGGGCGCACCCGCGTGTGCGCCCGAACCCTCGGCCGGTGGGCGGACACATGGGTCCGCCCCTACGATAAGGATAATCGCAGGTAATTAATCAGGCGCAATCAAATGGGATATGCAATTGAACCTAACGTAACCATATTTATAAAAACATGTACTAAATTCGCCTGACCCTGCGCAAATCGACCAGCTTAAAAAAATCAGGCGCCGGCTCTTTCAGGAAAGCGCTGATATAATGAATCGTCCTTGACTCTGACGCCATTTTACTATACTGTTATAGTATTCAATTGATTACTTTAATATTTAATTCTAAGAGGCGGCAGGATGAAAAGCCCCAACCGGAATTTCAAAGACTCAATTTATGAGCAGTTCTCCCGTATCGGCAAAGCCGTTTCCAGCCCGAAGCGTCTGGAACTTCTTGATCTCATCTGCCAGAGTGCAAAGACCGTCGAGGCTCTGGCGCGAGAGACCGGGTTGTCCGTGGCTAATGCTTCGCAACACCTGCAGGTTCTTCGCACTGCCCGCCTCGTAGAGGCAAACAAGGAAGGTCTTTTCGTCCATTATCGGCTCGCCGACCAGGCTGTCTGTGATTTTTTCCGGGTAATGCGTGAGCTTGCCGAAAGCCGGCTGGCCGAGGTGGAAATGATTACCCGGCGCTTTCTGGCGGGGAGGGAAGGGATGGAGCCGGTGGACAGAAAAAAGCTCATCGAGCGCGTGAGAGATGGATCGGTTGTTGTTCTGGACGTGCGGCCGTTCGAGGAGTTTCGGGAGGGGCATATCCCAGGTGCTATTTCGGTCCAGTTGAGAGACCTGGAGCAGCGTCTTTCCGAGTTGCCCCGCGATCAGGAGATCGTGGCTTACTGCCGCGGGCCGTATTGCGTCCTCTCTATACAAGCCGTGGAGATGCTCCGTTCGCGGGGTTTCAACGCTGTCCGTCTTGAAGAAGGAGTCCAAGACTGGCGGTTCCTGGGCCTCCCGGTTGCCATCGGTGAAAAAAGCGGCCTCCGGCAGGAGGAGATTTAAATGGCTGATAAACCTCTGCCCCCGATTCTCGACCATGATCCGGGCGAGGCGACGGTATTTCACCCGGCCAACCTGATTGAGGCCTCGAGACAGCAAAAAAACCTGCCCCCGTGCAGAGTGCCGGAGGGCTGTCTGCTGGATTTTGACGGCGAGCTTCTGGAGGCTCTGGTTTCCACGGGCCGGGCCATGCACGATCCAGGCTGGCCCTGCTTTCACACCCGCCTCTATCGCTGGAAGACCGGCCGGAACGAATATGGTGTTATCGGCGGTACAATCGGAGCGCCATTCGCCGTCCTGGTCGCAGAAGAGCTGTTCAGTTGCGGCTGCCAGGCGCTGGTCAGCCTCGGTTCCGCCGGATTGATCTCCCAGGACCTGCAGCCGCCGTTCTTTCTGTTGATTGAACGCTCCCTCCGGGACGAGGGCACCAGCTACCATTATTTGCCGGCAGCTCCGTTTGCCGCGGCGGATCAGGAAGCGCTTAACCGGGTACAGGCCGGTTTGGACAATGCAGGAATTACTTTGGTCAGAGCTGCCACCTGGACGACTGACGCGCCATTTCGTGAGACACCCACTCGTATTGATTTTTGCCGGAGCCAGGCTATAGCGGCGGTGGAGATGGAGGCGGCCGCTCTCCTGGCCTTTGCCTCCGCCACAAAGCGGAAAGTAGTCTGCCTGTCCCAGGTAACAAACCGGATGGCCCAGGGGCCAAAAGATTTCGATAAAGGAGGCCAGGGAGGCCTCGAATCCGCAATTCGACTCTGCGAGGCAGCGCTTCGGGCATTACTTGCAGCCTAACTGCAATGGAGGACTAAATGACGCTATTGCTGATCTTGAACCGTCGGCCTTACGACGGGACGGATGTTACCTGGAATGCCCTTCGACTCGCGGCGCAGGCGCTGAAAGACAGCCTGCGCGTCAGAATCTTTCTCATGAATGATTCTGTCGATCTGGCGCGAGCCGGGTTAAAGAAAGAGGGGGATTTTGACCTGCAGAAAATGCTCCTGGACGCTATCGCCCAGGGAGTGGAAGTCAAGCTCTGCAAGACCTGTATTACCCGTTGCGGTATCGGGGAAGGCGGGACGAGACCCGAGGTGGCCGTGGGGACCATGCCCGAACTGGTGGAGTGGATCGCCGATTCGGAAAGGGTCGTCACTTTCTAACAAAATGGAACGGGGAGGCCGGCAATGGCTTATGATGCAATAAAATTCATCCACGTTCTGGCGGTGGTCTTCATGTCGGCGCCGCTTTATAATCTGATCGTGGTCAATGAGCGGGTGCTGTTCGGCAAGGCGCCTTTCGCGGTGGACCGGTATTTCGAAAACATTATCCGGGGCGCGGCCAGCCGGTGTTATATCTATCAACTGACGGCGTTAGTTTCGGGGCTGCTGCTGCTCCCGCTTGGCGGATTCGGCTGGAGCGGTCTAATTGAAAATAGAATCCTCCTTGCCAAATTCATGCTGCTGCTGGTTCTGATGGTTCTGCTTTCAATTGTGCATCTCAGGATACAACCGGGGATCGAGAAGCTTTTAAGCCAGGTGGAAGGTCAAGAAATACCGCAGGAGATAGCGGCGCGGATCGTGCCTTTGCGGATAACCCGCAAGCGGCTTGCCGCCTCCTGCCTCTTTATCGTCATCCTGACAGTTCTGTTGGGGCTGCAGGTGATCGTCCGATTTGGAGCAGGCTTGACCGGACTGCTCATAATTCTGGCCGCGGTTTTTTCCTGGCGGGTCTATAAATCGCCGGTGCGTTTCGGCTGGTTTTAGTACGACCGGAATTAAGAGCTGACACAGGAAAAATCTTCTGACGGAGAAACACATGTTGGAAAGACTTACAAAATATTCGCTGGATCACCCGAAAGCGATTATCGGGATTGTGATTCTGCTGACCGCGCTATTCGGCAGCCAATTTACGAAAATCACAATCGACACCGACCCGGAGAACATGCTGGAGCTGGACCAACCCGAGCGCGTGCTCTACAACCGGGTCAAAAACGAGTTCGGCATCAACGATCTGATCGTGGTGGGGATCGTGGATGAAAAAGGCATTTTCCGCACTGAGGCATTGGAACGGGTGGCCCGGGCTACTTCAGAAATTCTCAAAATCAGGGGCGTGATTAACGAGGACGTGGTTAGTCTGACTACCACGGATAACGTGAAATCCGCCGGGGGAGTTCTCGATATTCACCCCGTAATGGAAAGAGTCCCCCGCAGCCCGGAAGATATTGCCCGACTTAGGCAAGATATTACCGAAAACCCTTTTTTGCATGAAAAGATCGCCTCAGCAGATGGCAAAGCTGTGGCTCTTTACATTCCGATCCAGCAAAAAAATATGAGCTACCGGATCGCCGGTGAGATTGAGAATATTTTAAAGCGTGAGCTTCTTCCGGGACAGACTTATCATCTTGCCGGTTTGCCAGTTGCCGAGGACACTTTCGGCCACGAGATGTTCCTCCAGATGGCCGTGGTCGCCCCTCTGGCCTTCCTGGTGATCCTGATCCTGGTCTTTCTGCTTTTCCGCAAAGCGATTTTTCTGTTGCCGGTGGGGATGGATGCCATGTTTACCGTTATCTGGACCATGGGACTGCTGATCGGTACCGGTAACACAGTGCATATCATGAGCTCCATGATCCCGGTTTTCCTTATGCCCATCGCCATCTTGGACGATATTCATTTGCTGAGCGCGTTTTTCGACCGTTATAGGGTACTGGGCGACAAGCGCCGCGCTCTTCTGGAAGCAATTAAACCGCTTTACCGGCCGATGTTTTTTACCTCGATTACCTCGGCTGTGGGATTCGCTTCCATGTATATGGCCGACATTCCCCCGGTGCGTGTGTTTGGACTTTTTGTGGCCTTCGGAATTATGGTTGCCTGGTTTTTTCCCATAATGTTGACTCCGGCAGTGATCAGCCTGATGAACGAAGAGAAACTCAAAAAGGGGATCCTCCAAGGCAGCGATAATCCCACCTTCCTCGATCGCTTCCTCAAAGCCGTCGGACGCTTTTCATTTTCTCGGGCTCGGGGGGTCTTGATTTTGGCGCTGGCCATCCTTGCTATCGGAATTATCGGAAACCTGCGGATCCAAATCAACGACAATCCGGTCAGATGGTTCAAGACAGGCCATCCGATGCGGGTGGCCGACAATGTAATGAACCGTCTTTTTGGCGGCACTTACATGGCTTATCTGGTAGCCGAAGGAGCAGAGGCGGAGACAATCAAGAGACCCGAAGTTGTTTCTTATCTCGACCGGGTTCAGGCGCATCTGGAAACCGATCCTCTGGTGGGCAAAACTTCCTCAGTCGCCGATATCGTTAAACGGATCAATTTTGTTCTTCACGACAATGACAAAGGCTTCTATAAAGTTCCGGATTCCGAAGAAGCCGTGGGCCAATTCCTCTTCCTTTTCCAGTCTTCCGGTGATCCTGACGACCTGGACAACTTCGTGGACCGCCAGGCGCGCCAGGCCAATATCTGGGTACAGATGAAAGGCGGCGATAACAAAGAGATGGAAAAGGTGGAACAGAGTCTTGTGGATTTCATGCGTATCAATCCCCCGCCGGAGGGGATTGCCTTGCGCTGGACCGGTCTTACTTACATCAACAAGGTCTGGCAGGATCTCATGGTTTTTGGAATGCTCAAGGCGATCCTGGGAAGTTTCATCATCATCTGGCTCCTGATGGTAATCGAGTTCCGCTCGTTAGTGCTGGGTTTCCTTTCCATGATACCGTTATCCATTGCTATCCTGCTCTCTTATGGGCTGGTCGGTTGGGTGGGCAAAGACTATGACATGCCCATTGCGGTCTGTTCCTCTCTGGCTCTTGGGCTGGCCATTGATTTTGCGATCCATTTCCTCCAGCGTTTCAAAGCGCATTATGCCGTGTCACGAAATCTGGAGGAAACAAATGACTACATGTTCGCAGAGCCGGGCCGGGCTATCGCCCGCAACGCGATTGTGATTTCCCTGGGCTTTCTTCCCCTGATTGCCTCCACCCTGATCCCTTATGTGACTGTGGGAGTATTTTTTGCCCTGCTGATGGTTTTCAGCACTTTAGCCACTCTTTTCCTGCTCCCGGCAGCCCTTCGCCTCGTGGGAACACGGATTCTGAAGGGGAGGTGAATCATGAAACTGGAACGAGCGCTTCGAGGTATTGCGGGCGTCTTCGTGCTCATCACAGTGTCGCTGGCTCATTTTCATTCGTCCTGGTGGCTGCTTTTTACGGCGATTGTGGGATTCAATCTATTCCAATCCGCTTTCTCAAATTGGTGTCCGATGAAATCAGTCCTTCAATGGCTCGGTTTGCGGAGCTTTGAGAAGGAGATCGAGGCTCTACGGAAAGGGCTTGAACGATGAAAACAAAGACATTTGCAGTTATCTTAATTTTGCTCCTGGCGGCAGGCGGGGCAGATGCTCAAGAGTCTCCTGAAAAGAACGCGGCGCTTTCCGCAGCCCGGATTATCGAAAATTCTCTTTTAGCTTTCTATTATCAAGGAGATGATATGAAAGCCAGGGTAACCATGGAACTAATCGATAAACAGGGCGGCAAACGTACTCGAGAGATGACCATGCTCAGACGCGACGATTCGGAGGGGGGCAAGCAGAAATACTTTATCTACTTTCACGAGCCGGGCGATGTCCGGGGCATGACATTTATGGTCTGGAAAGATCCCGTAAAAGAGGATGACCGCTGGATCTTTATCCCCGCCGTTGATCTGGTGCGGCGCATAGCGGCCGATGACAAGCGCTCAAGCTTTGTCGGTTCGGACTTTACATATGAGGATGTATCAGGGCGCGATGTGGCCTCGGACACGCATACACTTTTACGCAAAGAGAATCTCGGGGATACGAACTGTTATGTTGTCCAAAGCCTCCCCGCTGAAACTGTGGATTATACCAAACGAATCTCCTGGATCGATATGAAGAGTTTTCTCCCGTTGAAAGAAGAGTATTACGATGCCCAGAACGAGCTTTTCCGGGTATTCACGGCGGTCAGGATTGAGGAAATTGCTGTGGGTGAAGGCGGCCGGCGGAAAGTCTTTCCGACTGTGACTAAGCGCACCATGAACAATGAAAGAACCGGACATCGCACAGAGGTCGTTTTCCAGTCGGTTTCCTACAATCTCGGCTTGAGTGATGAAGATTTCAGCGAACGTAACATGCGGCGGCCTCCAAGTTCCTGGATTCGATAAACCAAAGCTGAGTGGATTGCCAACCGTGGCCCAGATACCTGGAATGAGAAATCCGGAAAGTGGAAAGCTGGGGAAGTCTTATGCTCCGTGTTCTGGAGAATATAGAAACACAATTTAACCGTTACTCGCTTCTACTTTTACTCCTGACCACAGCAGCGGCTGAATCCGCATTCGCCCTGGCAGACAAAAATCTGGAAATCCACGGATTCTTCCTGGGTAATTTCACGGGCCGGACAACTGGTTTAAGACCGGCCGGCAAAGAGCAAAGCGATTTCCTTCTCGCTGAAGAACGTGTAAGGCTTGATCTTGCCGCCTGGTCGGAATCCATCGAGGCTTCGCTCAAGATCAAAACCGACTTTTTCAACGATGCGCAGGCCGGGGAATTCGGTCTGGATTTGCGCGAAGCTTATCTTGATCTAACCACTGGAGATTTCGACTTCCGGTTGGGACGGCAGATCGCTACCTGGGGTGTAGGAGATCTCTTATTTATCAATGATGTTTTTCCAAAAGACTGGGTTTCATTCTTCTCAGGAAGACCACTCGAGTATCTCAAAATCGGAGTGGATGGAGTACGCGCCAGCTATTCTTCCAGGGCGCTCAATGCAGTTTTACTGGTCGTACCATTCTTCGAACCGGATAACCTGCCTGAGCTTGATCGGTTTTTCCTTTTCGACCCTTTTGGTGCTGTCCTGTCCCGTCCGGAAGAAAAACCCAGTACTGCATTCGATAATACTGAATTGGCTTTACGACTCTATCGGAAGATCAAAGGAATTGATATTTCAGGTTATTTTTATAAAGGCTTCTGGAGAATACCCGGAATAAAGCCTGATAATTTTGTCGCTCCTGTTTCTTTAATGACGTTCTACCCTGAATTGTATGTTTATGGATTAAGCGCCCAGGGCGGCGCTTTCGGCGGAGTACTTAGCTTCGAAACCGGTTACTACTATTCCAATGCTGATAATCATGGTAACGATCCAGCCATCCTCAACTCTCAGGGAAGGTTTCTGCTGGGCTATCAGAAGCAGTTACAGGAAGACCTCACCTTGGGAGTTCAATACTATTTTGAACTGATGAAAGATTATTCAGCCTATAAGAACTCCTTCCCGCCGGGATTCCCCTTACAAAAGAAATATCGAGATACTTTTACTTTGCGTCTGGAACAACTCCTCGACCATCAGACATTGAAGCTGTCGCTTTTTTCTTTCTATGGCTTGGCGGATGACGAATATCTGATTCAGCCTCAAATGTCCTATAAATTCTCGGACGATCTTTCGGCCAGCCTGGGGGCAAATATCTTTGGCGGGGAAAAGGAAACAACTTTTCTTGGGCAATACAATAAGAATGACAATGTATATCTGTCGGCTCGCTTTGAATTCTGATGGAAATCCGGCTGGAGGTATCAAAGATGAAGAGAATCTACCTGGACTACAACGCAAGCACGCCGCTTGCTCCTGAAGTAATAAAAGCTTTGGAACCGTTTTTAACCGCGCACTATGGTAACCCCTCCAGCCAGCATTGGGCGGGCAAACCAGCCAGGGAAGCCGTGGAGCGCGCCCGCGGCCAGGTGGCGGATTTGCTGGGCTGTTCACCGGAAGAGATTGTCTTCACCAGCGGAGGCACGGAGAGCAATAATCACGCGATCAAAGGGGCATATTTTGCCCTGCAACATAAAGGAAATCACATCATTACCACTCAAGTGGAGCATCCGGCGACGCTCCAGCCGTGCAAATTTCTGGAAAGATTGGGCGCCGCGGTCACCTATCTTCCAGTAGATAGTACCGGGATGGTCGACCCGGACGCTGTGCGTAAAGCAATCACCGCGCGAACAGTACTGATTAGCGTGATGCACGCAAACAATGAGGTTGGAACAATCCAGCCGATCGCCGAGATATCGCATATCGCCCGGGAGCGGGAAATCTTGTTTCATACGGATGCGGCACAATCAATAGGAAAAATCTCCGCTAAAGTTTCAGAGTTGGGAATAGACCTTTTATCCATTGCCGGACACAAGGTATATGCTCCAAAAGGCGTAGGAGTTCTGTACATCCGTAAGGGGACCAAACTTGAGCCATTGGTCCACGGGGCCGGTCATGAGTCAGGCCGGCGGGCCGGGACCGAAAACGTAATCCTGGATGTCGCCCTGGGAGCGGCCTGTGAACTGGCCGGATCCTGGATCGGAATGCCGGAAGTGCGCAAGCTGCGTGATTTCTTCTGGTCGAGATTAGACGCGTTGCTTGGAAAAAGCGTCTCCCTCAACGGCCATCCCACCGAACGCCTTCCCAATACCCTCAATGTGTCTTTCGTGGGGCAGTCCGCGGCAGACGTTCTTTCCAAGCTTGAAGGAGTGGCGGCCTCCACCGGGTCGGCCTGTCATGAAGGATCAGTCAAGCTCTCGCCGGTACTCAAAGCGCTGGGGATAAAAAAAGAGGTTGGCCTGGGGGCTATCCGTTTCAGCCTGGGGAGAGGCACCACAAGAAGCGAAATTGACTATGTAATTGATCAACTTCAGGGCCTTCTTCTACGCTGATAGCAGAATTACTCCCCGGCTCAGGTACAGGATATTCCTGTACCTTCTGACCTGGAAGATTTTTAAGTTTTGCCAATGTTTGGTTAAAAGGAGATTAATGCTATTTCCAGCGTAGGGGCGACGCATGCGTCGCCCCTATAGTGGTTATCTTAATTCTCAAAGTTCCAAGTAGTTACTGCTTTTTGTGAATAATCCTGGCTAAAAATTTTTTAGCCCTTTTTCGGACTTGACTACAAGTCCCTGCCCTGTAATGGTCTCATTTACAATTTCAGCTTGAATACCTTGATCGCATTCTCCCGCAGGATGGCCCGCGCATATTCAAGAGCTTCCTCTTCGCTCCAGTAGCCCGCCAGCACCTTGTCCGCCAGCACCCTGGAGACCACCACGCGGCAGAGCATGGCATGGCCGTAGGAGCCCTCGGGGACTACAAAGTCGCCGCCGAAACCCAGCACCTTGTCCTGCGGCAGGGTCTCTATCGCCTCGTCGATGAAATCCGCCGCGAAACGGGGCGAGATGATATAGATCCAGCACATGTCCAGGGTCACATTGGGCAGGTTCTTGGCCATCGCCAGCAGTTCGCGGCCATAGGGATAGCCGCAGTGCATCAGGACAAAGCGCGTGTCGCGGTGGTTCAGGATAAAGGGGATGAGCCTGGAAGGGTCGGTCTGGGTGACATTGCGCCAGGTATCGTAAAACAGGCCGGTGTGGATCTGTAAAGGCAGGTCGTAACGGCTGCACAGCCCGGCGATCCGCGAGAACATATAATCCTGCAGCGGCTTTTTCTCCTGGAAGCTCAAGCTGTCGAACAGATTGCGGTCCGCCGCCAGCACATTGAAAATTTTCTCTGCCGCCGGCCGAGCCACCGGCTCGAACGAGAGCGTGCGGTTATAGGCGATCCCGCACTTGACCCCGACATAGCCCCAGTCTTTCACCTGGCCGAAAGCCTTGTCCAGGGCTTTCTCCCAATCCTCCAGAGTTTTGATCTCCACGCCCCAGGTCTTTTCCACCTCGGAGAAAGAGTTCCAGGGGAGCAGGAAGTCATCGAAACGGTACACTCCCCGGAAAAGCGCGGGATCCATCTCCCGGGTTTCGAGGCCGCTGTCGCAGATCGCCAGGTCGATCCCGGCGCGGCGCCTGAGAACCTCCTCATACCGGCCGGGATGGTTGGCCTGCCGGATTTTCTCCGACAGCTCAACATAGGTCGATTCATCGATCCGGTCGATCCCGTAGAGGTCATTGAGCGCCCGAAGCAGGTTGCGGCTGTAAGCGGTGTTCCGGGTGTTAGCCCAGTAGGGGGCGAAAAGCGCCCATTTGGTTTCGAGCGGTATTTCAGGGTCGCTGAAAACCGAGTCGGCCAGCCGCCGGTCCAGCCCATCGGCCCACATGTCGGAGACAGCATAGTGCAGGGTGGTGAACAGCGAGAGTTTCTGCTCGGCGCGCTGTTTCTCAGGCGACAGGTGCTCATGGGTGTCGATCATCCGGATCGCCCCGACACCCTCGGTGATCCGTTTCCGGAGAGCGGTCTCGCTGTTCGAGCAGGAAACCAGTTGGAGGCAGGCCAGAGCGGTGATAAACGGGATTAATCTGGAATGCATGGCAGGTGCCCTCCTGATGAATAGGGACGCTTTGGTTATGTGCCGCTGAGAAAATGTCCGCGGTTGTCGCGATGTAATTCAATGAAGAAAGCGCGGCCCCTGTTCTAGGGGCGCTCTATTGCCGGAGAGTAAATGCCGCCTTTACGGCGTATGCGGAAAAGGGCCGCCTGAGCGGCCCTCATTTCTTGCGGAGACTTTGCTTAACGGTCGACCCGGGACAGCTCGGAGTGGTATTCGCGCTTGAGCTTCGCGGCCGCGGCCTTGTCGATAATAAAGGTGACATCCGGGTGAAGCTGGACCGCGCTGGCCGGTACGCTGGCGGTGATCGGACCCTCGAGGGCGGCGGCGACCGCCTCAGCTTTGCTCGCACCGTTGGCCAGCAGCAGCAGCTTGCGCGCCTCGAGAATCGTCCCGATACCCATTGTCACGCAGTACTTCGGCACCTCATCTATGCTGGCGAAGAAACGCGCATTGTCCCGGCGGGTCTGCTGGGTCAGGGTCTTGATCCGGGTGCGCGAGCCAAGCGAGCTCCCCGGCTCGTTGAAGGCGATATGCCCATTGCTGCCGATCCCCAGGAGCTGGACATCGACTCCGCCGTGGTCATCGATCTCCATTTCATAATGCTCGCAAGCCTCTTCCAGGTCCTTGGCGTTCCCGTCCGGAATGTGAACATTGGCCGGAATGATATTGATATGCTTGAAAAGGTTTTCCCACATGAAATAGTGGTAGCTCTGATCATTGTCCTCGGCCAGACCGACATACTCATCCAGGTTGAACGTGACGATCTGGGAGAAATCCAGCCCCTCCTCCCGGTGCATCCGGATCAGCTCCCGGTAGGCGCCCAGCGGGGTGCTGCCGGTCGCCAGGCCCAGCGAGGCCCGGGGGCGGTGATGGACCAGGTCGGCGATTATCTGAGCGGCGAGAAGGCTGATCTGGTCATAAGATTCTTTAATGATGACTTCCATCCTGATCCTCCGAAATTATGGAAAGGAGATATAAATTCCGACTGGATTGGCCGGATTAAACCGGGGTGTGCAATATAATGTCCGGCCGGTGTGAATGGAAGAAAAAGTATGAACCGCGCACTCAGCGGGTGAGCTTGCGGTAGAGCGTGGAGGGATCGATTCCCAGGATGCGGGCGGCTTCCTTTTTGCTGCCTTCCACCTGTTCCATCACCCAGTTGATATAGGCGGTCTCCATGGCCTCGAGCGTGGGTGTCGCCTTGGGCCGGGCGCTGACAAATGGCTCGACCGCCGGGGTCCGGATTTTCTCCGGCAGGTCTTCCTCATTAATTCTGCCCTCGGGGCAGATTACGGTGAGATGCTCGATCACGTTCTCCAGCTCACGAACATTACCGGGCCAGCTATAGGCGAGCAGGCGGTCGAGAGCGTTTTGAGTGAACCAGCCTTTGTGACCTTTGCTCTCACCGCGGCGGTTTAGAATGCAGTCGATCAGCAGCGGGATATCCTCGACCCGCTCGCGCAGCGGCGGCAGGATGATCGGAATGACATGCAGGCGGAAGAACAGGTCCCGCCGGAACCTCCCGGCCTCGACCTCGGCCTCCAGGTCACGGTTAGTCGCCGCAATCACCCGGACATCGACACTGACCGGCTCGTTCGAGCCGACCGGCGTGATTGTCTTCTCCTGTAGCACGCGCAACAGCTTGACCTGAAAGGCGAGCGAGGTCTCGCCTACCTCATCGAGGAAGATCGTCCCGCCGCTGGCCGATTTGAAAAGCCCCTCGCGGTTGGCCAGCGCTCCGGTGAACGAGCCCTTGACATGGCCGAACAGCTCGCTCTCGAGCAGGGTTTCAGTCAGCGCGCCGCAGTTGACCGGCACGAACGGCCTGTCCCGGCGATGGCTTTGCGAATAAATGTACCGGGCGACCAGCTCCTTGCCGGTGCCGCTTTCACCCTGGAGCAGGATCGTGCTCTCGGTAACCGCCGCCCTGGCGGCCAGCTCCATTGCTTTTTTGAACTGGGGGGCTTCCCCAACCAGAATTCCATGCTCCTCTTTCTGGCTCAACTCCCTTCTGCGTTGCGAATACTTGCGTTCGGCGCGGCTGAATTCCAGGGCCTCACTGCAGATTTTCAGCAGGTGGCGGTTCTCGAAAGGCTTTTCGAGGAAGTAGTGCGCACCCTCGTTAACGGCGGAAATCGCCTTACGTTTATCTGCATGTGCGGTCATCAGCACCACCGGCAGGTGCGGATCGATCTTCTTGACCGAGCGCAGCACCTCTATCCCATCCAGGTCAGGCATCTTGATATCGGTGATCAAGAGGTCCGGCAGGTCTCCATCCTCGAGCAGTTTGAGCCCTTCCCGGCCCCCATTGGCTGTCCGGACCGCATAACCCTTGGAGGAAAAAAGCACTTCCAGGGTGGTCAGCATGGATTCCTCATTATCAATAATCACTACCTTGTTCATTTGCCTCCCGCTCCGGTTTTGAGTATACGGTCCCGGCTGAGCTCCTTGATCCCGCCTAGTCCGGCCGCGCCATTAATACTCTCACCCGCACTGTCCTGCGGCAGGTAGATAATAAAGGCCGCTCCGGAGCCGAAAGGCGAATCTTCCACGTGGACCACGCCGCCTAGCGCGCTGATAATCCGGTGGACCACCGCCAGCCCCAGGCCGAAACCCCCTTTACGGGTCGAGTAAAACGGCTCGAATATCTTCTCCCGGAGCGCCGGCTCGACTCCCGGCCCGTCATCGTATAAGCAGAGCCGGTGAAAATGCTTGTCCGGCATGTCTCCCGGACGCCCGTAACGCCTGCGGTCGGCGCCCGTCAAACCGATCCGCGATACCTTTTCTCCGGCGGGGCCGGTCACCTGCGCGGCGTTAATCAGCAGGTTGAAAAAAACCTGCGACAAGGCGGCCCGGTGCGCCAGAATCCGCATGGCCGTCACCTCTTCCGAGATTTCGATCCTGATATCCCCGCGCCACTCCGGGTGGTGGCTGACCGATTGAATCACCTCATCCAGAACCTCGGCGAGCCGGACCTGTTCCGCAGGGCCGAAACTATACGAGGAGAACTGGAGAAACTGTTTGAGCAGCTCGGTGAGCCGGTCGCTTTCCTTGATGATACAGCCCATCAGTTTATCCGAAGCCGCGCCGGTAGAGCTTTTGTCCCGGATCATTTCCACGGCGCTGCGGATCGAAGCCAGGGGATTTTTAATCTCGTGCGCCAGGGAGGCGGCCAGCTCGGCCACCGCCTCGAGCTTGCTGCCGCGCAGCTCGAGCTCCCGCGCCTTCGCCTCGATGGTTATATCCTCGAAAATCAGGGAGACTCCCCGCGGCCGGCCGCTCTGTTCCCGCAGCAGAGAAGAGCTGACCGCCAGAGGAACTTTTTCGTCATTTTTCACGAGCTCCACGGTGCGATGCTGCACCACGATCTGCTCCTGCGTGGCTAAGAGAATTATCCGGGGGATCTCCGGGCAATTCCGCGAAAAGAGCTGCTCCGCCTTGTAGCCCAGCATCCGCTCCGGCTTCAGCCCCAGGATGCCCTGGGCCGCGGCGTTGGCGTACACTACCATCCCCTCGGTATTACAGGTGAGAAGCCCGCTGTTGATTGTTTGCAGTATCTCATTGGTATCTAGCCGGTACTGGCGCAGCAGACGGCGGGTGTCCTCGAGCTCGGTCCCGGTGCTCCGCAGTTTCAGACTGAGAAAACTGGTGATAGCGGCTATCGTATAAAATAGGAACACCTGCAGGCCCACGTTCAACCAGATCCAGCGGTCGCTCAAGTAGAGAATGTCGAGCTGGATAACATCTCTGAAAGAGAAGCCCAGGTGCAGGACCCGCAGTCCCACCGGCAGGTAGAAAATCGAGGTCACCGTAGCGGCGTAAAATGCCCCGGGCCGGAAGCTGAGAATACTGGCCACGGCGATTGCGAGCACATACAGGGGCACAAAATTCACATCCACCGGAATGGTAATCAGGTTCAGCAGGCTGATCAGCGAGATATCGAAAGTGTACTGGAAGAAATAATGGATGTCCGGGGGCTGGTCTCTTTTAGCCAACCGGTAGAACAGGAACGAAACCACCACGGTGATAAAGGTGATCGACGGGGGAAGGAAGAAGCCGACCGGGGAAGGGGCGCTTTTGGAGAAAAAAAACCAGACCACTGTCATGGTGGTCGAGACCAGGACTACCCGCAGGAGCATCCACCATTTGATCAGCAGCCGGTAGGAAAAAGCCGGCGGGCTCCAGCTTACTTTTCTCAGGCCGGGAATCCGGATCATAGGGCTAACCTCGGCAACTCGCCCGGGCCGCGCCTCGAGGTAAAAAAGCATATCCCGCTGCGCGTAACCTGCTCGAAATTCCTCTGTTTCAGCATGCGGCCCGATTTCACCGCCAACTCAATGCATCTTGGTAATCAACTCGAAAATCGGCAGGTACATGGAGACCACCATGCCACCGACAATTATCCCGAGAAAGACGATCATTATCGGCTCCAGGGCGGCGGTAAGCGCTTCCACTGCGGTATCAACCTCTTCCTCGTAAAAATCCGCGATTTTTACCAGCATGGCGTCCAATCCGCCGGTCTGCTCGCCGACATTGATCATCTGGATCACCATGGGCGGGAAGACCTGCGCTTCCTTTAGCGGTTTGGTTATCGTCTCGCCCCCGGCAATCGCTGTCCGGCTGCCCATCACCGCATCGTGCACCACCCGGTTGCCGCTGGTCTTGGCGGTCACCTCGAGCCCCTGGAGGATCGACACACCGCTGGAGATCAGCGTGCCCAGGGTCCGGGTGAAACGGGCCACCGCGCTTTTGCGGATCAGGTTTCCGAGCACCGGCACTTTGAGCATCAGCGAATCAAACAGCAGCTCGCCCTTGTCGGTTTTCTTGTAGGCCTTCAGCGCGAATATCCCGCCGACTATCAGCCCAGCCAGCAGCCACCAGAAATGGATCAGAAAATCGCTCAGGTTGACGATTATCATGGTAGGCAGGGGCAGTTCCATATTCATATCTTTGAACATTTTGGAGAATATGGGGATGACAAAGATAAGCAGGACCGTCACGCAGCCCATCGCCGCGGTGAACACGACCGCCGGGTAAATCATCGCGCCTTTGATTTTTCTGACGATCCTGTCGTTTTTTTCCATGTACTCGCTCAGGCGGAGCATGATCGTATCGAGGATACCGCCTGCCTCGCCCGCCCGGACCATCGAGACGAACAGATTGGTAAAGAGCTTGGGGAATTTCTCCATGCTGTCGGCCAGGGTATTGCCGCCTTCCACATCCACCCGGATCGAATTAGTTATCTCTTTCAGCTTTTGATTTTCAGTCTGGGCGGAGAGGATGGAGAGACACTGGACCAGAGGCAGCCCGCTGTTGATCATGGTGGCGAACTGGCGGGCGAAAAGGACGACGTCG
>MFIX01000199.1:0-6607 GCA_001780825.1 Candidatus Glassbacteria bacterium RIFCSPLOWO2_12_FULL_58_11
CTTTTCAGCGGATGAAGGGAAGAAAATACTGCGGTCAGGCGTTTATACCCGGTCCGCCCGGGGGCCGGCTTTGAGGCGCTCGCCGAGCACGACAAATATCATAGCGAGGATCAGCGCCGCGCCGACTGTAATTCCGATATTCAACAGCCGTCTCGGCCTGTACTTGTACTCGGGAATCCGGGCCTCGTCCAGGACAATCGCCGAGGGAGTGTCGTCCGCCTCGTTGATCCGGGTTTCTTCGTACTGGGCGGAAAGCAGCAGAAACAGCTCCTCCTGCAATTTCAGGGAGCGGTAAATTCTGGAAAAATCCAGGGCGATTCCGGGCATCGATTTCTCGATCCGCATAATCGTCCGGTCCAGCTCGCTGATCTCTTTTTTCAGCAGGGTGATGTCCGGATGCTCCCGGCGGTACAAGCCCTGTTTCACCCGCAGCTCGATAGACTTGCTTTCCCGGTCGGCCTGGATCAGGGCCAGCATCTCCAGGGAGCTCTTGATCGGCATGGTGATCAACTCCAGCAGCCCTTCCGGCTGCTCGCCCGAGGTGACCACCCGGTTGCTTTCCTGGAAATGGCGCAGGCTGTCCTCGAGCACCACCAGGTTTTTCCGGGTTTCATCCATCCGCGCTTCCAGAAAGGCAGCCTTGTTGGAAGCCGAGTGGATCCCGCGGTCGGCGAGGATATTGTTCAACTGGATAACGTACTCCCGCGTCAGGTTGAAGGCCAGGACCGAGTCCTCTTTGGCCTCCACCGAAACCACCACCTGGCCTTCGGGCGGAAAATCTATACTCGTGTGCGTCCGGAGCTCCTTGACCGTCTCGAAATGGTACTTTTTCTTGTAAACGCGCTGGAGGTCGAATTTCTCGATCAGCGAGTCGGCCACGGTCTCGCTGTTCAGGACCACGACAAAGAGGTACTGGGACTGGCTGAAACCGGTCATGCCGGTGGCGATCCGGCTGATACTGCCGGGCAGGTTCTGGATATTGGAGAGCAGCATCCCTAGGCCGCCGAAAGAGGAACGGTCCTGGGGCGGCAGCAGGACTGTGGTGGACTTGAACCAGCGGGGCAGAAAGACGAAATTCACCACAGCAGCGGCCAGTCCGGTCACCAGGCAGACTGCTGCCAGCAGGCGCCAGCGCCGCAGAATGATCGAGAGCGAGTCGATTGCCTGAAAACCGCTTTCGGCCAAGCGCTTATCCTCTCAGGTCAGTTATTGAATAAGACTATGATAATAGCCGAGGCCAGACCGGCAAGCACCGGGTAAATCCGGTCCATGTGGAATTTTTCCGGAATGTAGATGACATCCCCCGGGAAAACCGGCTCGGAAGGTTTGCACTTGAATTCCTGGCCATCGAGGCGGCGCAGATAGATGGTTTTCTGCGAGCCGTTCCAGTTCGGTCCTCCGGCCTGGCCGAGGTAATCCTGGACATTCCAGCCCGGCTTGTAGATATAGCGGCCATAGGCATTGGTGCTGCCGGTGACAAAGACCCAGTTGTTGCGGATCGGGAAATCATAGTAGGTGCCGCTCTGGAGCGGCTGACTCAGCATTTCCGGGGTAAGCGGAAAATACTCGTTGGTCCGCAGGCCGCTGCGGCTGTAGAAGGCCTTGCCGGCCATAGTCGAATCCGGCTCCAACGGGGCTCCGGCCAGGGTAAGCAGGTCCTTCAGGCTCTCGCCGGGCTTGAACTCGACGATAAACTCATTGGCTTCCTCGAGGTTCCAGTCCTTGACCCGGATCGTATCCGTGCCGGAGAGGTTGGCGAACCTTCCCATGAGCACCACAAATTTATCGATCGGCGGCACCTCGACAACGCAGCCATCGTCCAGACGGGGGTTGTCCGCCAGGCTCCCGGTAGCCTCATGGCGCATCATGTCCACCTCCCGGACCAGGACGTTGTCCTTGGTCAGCAGGCGGACACGGCGCTTGGAGCCGCCCCGTTTTATCCCGCCCGCCGCCCGGATCAGGTCGCTCGCCCGGTCCATCGAGCTGACCGCATAAGTGCCGGGCAGCAGGATCGCGCCGGCGACATAGGCCCGGAAAGTGCGGGGATTCATCAGGGTCAGAGTGACCGGGGCATCCTTGGAGAAATACTTGGCCAGCTCCTGGGCCAGATAGCTCTCCGCCTCGACCAGAGTCAGCTCCGCCACCTCGAGCGCCCCGGCCGGAGGCACGAGCAGCCGGCCTTCCCCCGAGACTACCAGATTGTAGGTGAGCAGCGGGTCGGTCCCCCAGATCGTCACATCCACCTCATCGCCGGGACCCAAGCGGTACTCATTGCGGTCGAGCTTGCCGTCCAGCGGAATCAACTCCTGGGGACGGGTGACAGTTTTCTGAGGCAGCTCGAACTGCTTTTCCTTTTCCAGCAGCTTGGGCAGCGAAGTATCAAATGATTCTCTTCTCTGCGCCCTCGAGCTGACAGCCGAACCGAGCACGAACAGCATGACTGCCGCGAGCAAAACTGTGATACTTTTACTCGACATCGAACTCTCCGGAAATAGTAAAGCAAAAACGAGCGCGCCGAGCAACGATCAAAGGTAAAGATTTAATAACTCAGGACAGGCGATTAAGTTAAAACACAACGGTCAATAACTCAATAATTAATTGATTCCGGATGCCTCGTACCTGTATCTTCCGCTTTGCAGCACATCTCCGGGGAGCAGTGCGGAATAATCGCGGAGATTCTTCATCAGCTCCCCGGCCGCCGGGCGGTCGGTGGCATAAAACGTGATCTCATCATCGCCGCAGACCAGGTTTCTCATGATCCGCCATCGTCCCACCTCGATCCACTCCGCGGGCAGCCCCCCGTAATTGTCGTACCATTTCCGGTAGAGGATGGCGATTTTAACCCCGCGTTTCTCAGCCATCGCGGCGATAGCCCGGCTGTCGTACCGCCCTTCCTGCTTGAGCCGGGCCACCTCGAGGCTGGCCAGCCCGAAAAGATCGAGGCAATCGATATCGGCGTAGTAGCATACCGCGCCGATGTCGTTGAGCGCCACGGCCCGGCCGCGGTAATAACGGTCGAGAAAGGCTGCCATCCGGCACTGCTGCTGGCTGATATTGCGGGTAGCCGGAGCGATCCAGAGAAAGGCCCGCGAAGCCCGGAGAACCAGCGGCGACAACAGCAGAGCCAGGCTAAGAGCCAGTATCAGGGGAAGACCGGCGGGCCCCTCGCGGGCCAATTTAGCGTACCATGGCGCAAGAATACCCCAGGCAGGCAGGCCTACCGCTACTATTCCGAGCGCCACCAGGTAAGCATCGTACCTGAAAAAACTAAGAGTCCCGGCGAACTGGAGATGCAGTACAGTGACCGCGGAAAATATTATCAGCAGGATGGTGGAGGGCTTCCAGATACCGTTCCCGTCTCTCAGTTCCCGGCCGATCAGGGCCAGCGCTCCCAGCAGAAGAACGAGCAGATGCGGGTTCTCGGCTAATTTATAGTACGAAAAAACAAGCAGCTTGACCGCCTGCTTGGGCGAGCTGAAATGAATATTGCCTTTCAGCAGTACCGAATTAGGCAGGAAATACCAGCCCCGGCTGACCGACCAGGCGCCATAAAGCAGGACAGGCAGGGCGCCCAGGATCAGCAGCAGAAGCGCAAAGCGGAACTTCCTGCGCAGGGCGAATAAAATGCAGACTGTCAGCAGCGGGAAAAGGCACTCAAAACGGACCAGCGCCTGAAGCGGGGCCAGGGCCAGCAGAGAGAGCTCCTGCCGGCGGCCGCCCTCTCCGCTTAAAAGAGAGGCCGAGAGGGTTGCGAACAACAAGATAAAAAAGGTTTGCAGACCGTGTTCGAGACCGGTAAAGGCCAGCCCCGGCAGGGCAGTCATGAAGATTACCGCAAGCAAAAGGCTGAAAACGGGCAGGCTCCCGCTCAGCCGGCGCTTAAGAAAATAATTTAGCCAGAGCAGGAAAATGATCCCGATCGACAGGTTCAGGAGCAGGGGAATCCAGTCCCTTACTCCGGCCAGGCGGAAAAACAGAGCCAGCAAGGCGGTCCAAAGCGGCGCGGAGGAGCAGCCGGTGAACCCGAGGGAGGTAACGCCCCACACCCCGTGCTGGCTCAAGCTCCGGGCGATAGCCATGTGGATGTAAGGATCGTCGAGCGCATAGACCAGCTTCCCACCGGTCTGGGGCAGCGAGCGATGGAGGCTCAGGGCCACCGCGGACAAATACAGGCCGAGAGCAAGAAGAACCGGCCAGTGTTTCCGGCTGAAAGAGATCACGGCTGGAATCGGTTTTGAATTAACGAAAGTGAATCGAAAAACTGAAAGCCAGGCCATTCCGGCATTCGGCGGGCACAGCGGAAGGGGGAAATGTCGAATTTTTATCCGGGCGGTCCCGGATTGGCATAAGCATACCAAGTCTAAGCCAAATAATCAAGAATTTTGTGACTGCAAAAGATAACAATGTTTACTCTTGTCCTGCGGACGGAAATACTGGTATAATTTAACGGGAGCCTCTGAACAATAATTTTACTTGAAAGAAGACCGGGGATGCGGATAAAAAATATTATTCTCTCCATACTGGCCGGCGGCTCATTGGCTGTGGGCGGCAGCCTGGCCTACAGGAGAAGAAAGCGCCGGCTGGAGGAAACCCGCCGCGACCGCGAGCGCATGCGGCAAATCGTGGCGCTTGCCCTGCTGGAGCTGGCCGGAGAAAACACGGAAGGCCGGGTGTCGGCCTCGGAAATATATTTTTTCGTCTGGATCGTCGAGCGGGTCGCCCGCCGCCATGAGCTTGACATTCCTTCATTCAATTTCGAGGCCAAACAGGGAATGCTGACCAGCTCCAAGCTGACTTTCGTGTTGCGCCAGATGCTCAACGAGAGGCTCGTTCGCCTGGACGGCAATTACCTGACGCCGGAACCGCAGCTGCATTCGATACTGGCCGGACGGGAGATGGATAAGGAGACGGCGCTGATTATCGAGGAAACTGTCGCCCAGTGGCGCGCCGATTTTCCGGATGAGCCGCTGGTGCGTTTCGGACAGCTTTTCAAATAAGCCGTGGCAATGAATTCCCAGTCCCGGAGGACCCTATGGTGCGGCCGCTGGACCATGTGACTGTCATCCAGCAGATCAATTTCGCCGAGCGCATCCATCAGAACCAGCAGACCCATCCCGAGATCAGCAACCTGCAGGCCGAGGCGATAGAGCAGCAGAAGCGGGTCCTGGAACGGCGGAGGACCCAGGCCACGCATAAAAGCGAAAGAGCGAAAATCCATCTGCGGGAAGACCGGGGGGGCCGCGGGAGGCAGGGCAAAGCCGGCGCGAAAAGCGCCAAAGGCAAAAGGAAGGGCATCGATCTGACAGCCTGAGAGTGGTCCTGCCGCTACTGGTCCGACCTCCGGGACTCCGCGATCGCCACACAGATATCCCGGATCAGGATTTTAGCCCGGCTGCGCGGAATGAGCCAGTTGTTTCCCAGGATCGAAAAAGCCACTCGCTCCCCCTCCGCCGTGGAGGCGTAACCCGAGAGGGACATGACCGAGGAAATGTAGCCGGTCTTGGCGAAAAGCCGGCCATCAACCGCGGTGTTATGCATCTGCCGTACCCCGTTATCCATACCGGCCACCGGGAGGCTCGAGATGAAATCCTCGCGCACCGGGTGGGAATCCATGTAAGCCAGCAGCCGGACAAACATATCGGTAGTCACCAGGTTGAGCCGGGAGAGGCCCGACCCGTCCTGGATACGCAATTTTCCGAGGTCCAGCCCCAGTTTCTTCAACAGGCGTTTTTCCACCGTTATCCCCTCCTCGAAGCTCCCCTTTTTCCCCAGATTGGCCCCGAGAGTGAAAAGAAGCTGCTCAGCGTAAAAATTATGGCTGTGCTTATTGATTATGCGGACCACATCTTTCAGGGGCACCGAAAGGTGTTGGGCGATGATCTGCGGGCGGCGGTCGAGGTAACTTGCGCTGTCCCGCGGGGCATAGAGCACCATGACCGGCCCATCAATACGGATGCCGCGGCGGGCCAGGGCATCGGCGAAGGCATCGGCGGCGAAGCGGGCCGGCTCCTCGACCGTCACGTGCTCCAGGAATCCCAGGCTGCCCCGGTAAATCCCGCCGCCCAGGCTGATACTGCCTCCCGGAGTGTCCCGCCCGATATTCAGCCTGTCTGCAGCGCGGTCGGCCACGGTAAGGGCGCGGTTCTGCAGGCGGATCGCCGAGCCCTGGGGCATGATCCGCACCTCCGGCGGCGCGCCGACTTTGGCCGAGGGAAAGACCTCGACATCGATGCAGTTGTCATTATACGAAAGCGCGGAAACCGCCGCCGCGTACCACCAGGTCAGGTCCTCCCAGCCCCAGCCTTCGGCCAGGAACGGCGACTCAAAGAGCGTGTTATCGGCGACCAGCGAGCCGGTGATCCGGCGGATGCCCAAAGCCTGGACTTGTCCGGCCAGGCTGTCCCAGACCGTGGTGACACTGGGATAAAAGCGGTCGGAGATGGTGGGGTCTCCGCTGCCGCGCAGAACCAGATCGCCCTCGAGCAGGCTGTCGCCGGGCAGGATCTTTCCATCCGCCAGCAGCGAGGTGCGGTAACGGAACTCCGGGCCGAGGCCATCCAAGGCGGCGGCGGTCACCAGGAGCTTGAGGTTCGAGGCGGGCATGTAA
>MFIX01000199.1:6640-8385 GCA_001780825.1 Candidatus Glassbacteria bacterium RIFCSPLOWO2_12_FULL_58_11
CCGCGCTCGAGCGAACGCACCTGGACCCCCCAGTTGGCCGGGTCCTGCCCGTACCTCTTGAGTATTGCGCCGACCCGCTGGTCGAGCGGCGGCGCTCCCAGCATCTCGCCGGCGATCAGGCAAACGACTGTCAGCAGCGGTATGCACATCCGGTACGACAAGGTATCTACGCTCCAGGATCTCGGCTTAAGAATAAATCCATCCCTCGACAGCTGCGCGCCGGCTTCTCACGGTGGCCTTCCCGGGCCGCGGGTCCCGCCAAACAAATGACGGCGAAATTTAAGTACAACCGGCGGGAAAATCAAGCAACCACGGTCCGAGAGCGGGCACGAGTGTTTTATAAATAAGCCGGGCTACTCTTCCCCGCAGCGCGGACAGCGCCTGGCCCAGCTGAAATAGCGGTAGCCGCAAGCCCGGCAATGACGGAAGAGACTGCCGGAAACCCTGCGCAGGATATCCCTCAGGGCCGCGGGTCCCCTCATGATCAGCACGATCACGCCGCCCGCGAGCACTATCACTAGCACCAGACTAAGCATCGCGGAAAACCTGGCTCTCCCCTCAAGGAACAGGAACGCTCCCAGGAGCAAAGCGAAAGCCGCGCCGAGAACCAAATTTCTGAGCCCCGGGGGCAGCCGGCGCCAGACCAGACGCAGTGGTTTGAGCGCCAACCCGACGATCAGCCAGGCCAAATCAGTCAGCGCGATCAGGATCCTGGGCAGAAGGTCGGCGAAAAATCTTTTCACTCCCCGGCTCAGGGCCGTCAGCAGGATACCCCGGCGATCCACCGGCAGCACCTCGCCGCAGTTGCCGCAGCGCACCCGCACTTTTTTCCCGGCCGGCAGGCGGATCCGGTTTCTAGCCCCGCAGCTGGGGCAGCGGTAAAGTATTTTAAAATTAATCATCGAGCCGGCCGGAAAAGTGGTAAAAGCGAGCGGGAAAATCCCCTCGGCCTGTCCGCGGCACGGATTAGCGCGGCGGCTCAGGCGCCGGGATAGCGCTCCAGGGCGGTCTGAATGCGCTTGAGAAACAAGGTGGGGATTATCGGCTTGGGAATGTGATCGACGACTCCCATTTTCCGGGCCCGGCCCACAAATTCCCGGTGCCGCATATCGTAAAGGACGATCAGCGGAATTTTCCGGGTGGTTTTCTCCCGGAGCACAGCGCCGCACAGGGCCAGGCCCTGATCGGCCTCCTCCCCCAGATCGACCAGGATCAAATCCGGCGCTTCCCGCGCGGCCAGCTCCAACCCCTCCCGGCAGTCTCGAGCGGCGAGGACACTATATTGCTCGTCCAGCAGAAGCCGGCAGTAATTCAGAATTGCCTTATCGCTCTGGATGAACAAAATTTTACTTTTCAGCAACTTGGTTACCTCAATTTCCCTTGGGACAGGCTCGAAGGTCGGGGAATCCACTGGCGGGGTTATTCATGCGCAAAGAGCTTGGCTATGGCATAAATAAAAAAAACCAGGGCGCATACCGCATAAACGATGAACGGTATGGTCTGGGCGAATGGGCCGCTGAAATCGGTGTTGGCCTGCACGGCGATAAAACCCTTGCCGAGAACGATGCCGAGGATCAGAAGCGAGAGCATATTGTACTTCTTTATCAGGGCGAAAACCACCAGCAGGACCTCGAAAGCGGATACATGGTAGCCGGTCCAGTCGATGCTGCTGATAAAGGCCAGGATATCGTGGAACATGGAACTCTCTCCTCAACGGTCGAGGCGGGGAAAACTGACGGATTGCA
>MFIX01000199.1:8402-8973 GCA_001780825.1 Candidatus Glassbacteria bacterium RIFCSPLOWO2_12_FULL_58_11
GGACTAGACTAAATATAGAACGCCCTAGCAGCGTGGTCAATATCGGAGTGGTGATAATATTACGCTCCGGGCCCGGCTGGGAGCGGCCGGAGCCTCGTTGACAGATCCGGCCCCCGGAATATACATAATAATTAAAGTCGCATGCACCATATAAAGATTGTTAATGGTTTACAATCTCAACCTTAAGGTGTTAAATTAGAAGAAAAGACACACATGCAAGAGGCAAAATGATAAAGTGGGCTTTGAAGAATCCGCATCTGGTAGTAGTGGTCTGCCTCACAGTATTCGTAATCGGCCTGGTATCGGTCAAGTTCATTCCCGCTGACCTTCTGCCGATCTACGAAACTCCCGCCGTACAGATCGTCACCTTTTACCCCGGCATGCCTCCCGAGGTCATGGAACGCGATATAATGTCCCGCATCCAGCGTTGGACCGGCCAGTCGGTGGGGATCGAGCACCAGGAAGCCAAGGCGATGCTCGGGGTTTCTGTAGTAAAAGATTTCTTCCGGGAAGGGATCAGCCTCGAGACCGCCATGAGCCAGGTGACCTCCTATGCCATGTCGGACCTTTT
>MFIX01000200.1:0-17692 GCA_001780825.1 Candidatus Glassbacteria bacterium RIFCSPLOWO2_12_FULL_58_11
CGGTGGCCTTGTCCCCCATCTTGCGGATATTCTCCGGGGTGGGGCCGATAAAGACAAACTGGCTCTGGGAGCAGATTTCGGAGAACTCGGCATTCTCGGCCAGGAAGCCATAGCCCGGATGGATCGCCTCGGCATTGGTGATCTCCGCGGCGGCCAGAATGCGCTGCACGTTGAGGTAGCTGTCGGCCACCGGGCCCCGGCCGATACAGACATCCTCATCGGCGAAACGCACGTGCAGGCTGTCGCGGTCGGCCTCGCTGTAAACCGCGACCGTATCGATGCCCAGCTCCTTGCAGGCGCGGATTATCCGCAGGGCGATCTCACCGCGGTTGGCGATCAGGACTTTCTTGAACACCGACAATCCTCACTCCCCCGGCTCGATCAGGAAAAGACGATGGCCGAACTCGACCGGCTGGGCGTTTTCCACGCAGATTTCCCGGACGGTCCCGGCGACTTCGCTTTCGATTTCGTTCATCAGTTTCATGGCCTCTAGAATGCACAGCGTCTGGCCCAGAACCACCCGGTCGCCCACCTCGACAAAGGGCTTGGCGCCGGGGCTGGAGGCGCGGTAAAAGGTACCCACCATCGGCGAAGTGACCTCGATCAGGTTGGTTTTCACCGCGGGTTCCGCGGCTCCACCGGCTGCCGGCGCCGCGGGCTGAGTGGCCGCGGTTGACCGGGTCTGGACCTCGACCGGCGGCGGCGCGGAGTGGAACGCCGGAGCGGCCGGGCCAGGATAGGTCGCCGCGCCCTTGACGATTTTGACTCGCGTGCCTCCATCCTCGATTTCCAGCTCGTGAATGGCGCTCTGCTCCACGATGCGGATCAGTCTTTTCAGGTACCTGACATCCATCGGTGCCTCTCGAGTTTGAGGTAACAGCTTGGATTATCGAAATTGCCTGGACCTCTAACGCCGCTCTCCGGGCCGGCCTCCAAAGGTCAAGCCCGCTCCAGGTAAGCATTGGTCCGGCGGTCGATCTTGATTTTATCGCCGACATTGACGAACAGCGGCACATTGACTGTCGCGCCCGATTCCAGCCGGGCCGGCTTGGTCGCTCCGCTGACCGTGTCGCCGCGCAATCCCGGATCGGTCTCCACCACTTTCAGATCGATAAAAAAGGGCAGCTCGACCAGCAGCAGGGTATCCTCGTGGAACACTCCGGTCACGTCGATGTTTTCCTTGAGATACTTGACCTGCTCACCGATCACCTCGCCCGAGACCGGGAACTGCTCGTAGGTTTTCGAATCCATGAAATAATACAGCGGCCCATCTTTGTAGAGATACTGGAGGGGAGTATAATCGAGACGGATCTCATTAAACTTCTCACCCGCGCGATAAGTCCGGTCGATGACCGATCCGCTGAGCACATTTTTCAACTTGGTCCTGACAAATGCGCCGCCCTTGCCGGGCTTGACATGCTGAAATTCTACTATCGTCATGAGGACCCCGTCGATATCGAGGACCATACCGTTTCTGAAATCAGACGTACTCGCCAAGGAAAAACCTCCTGAAACTATTTACAGCCGTTGCCAGTAAAGAGGGGGCAAGGTATCCTTCACCAGCCCCCTTAAATAGTTTTTCCGCCCGGATTTTCAATCCGCAAGCATGCCGAGGAGCCCTTCCACGGCCATCCGGTATCCGGCAGGCCCGAAACCGCAGATCACCCCTTTCGCCCTGTCGGCCAGGGTGGAGCGGTGACGGAACTCCTCGCGCGCAAAAATGTTCGACAGGTGCACCTCCACGAATGGCAGGTCCACGGCCAGCAGGGCATCCCGGATGGCGACACTGGTATGGGTGTACGCCCCGGCATTGATCACTATCCCATCGACCCGGCCCAGCAGCTGCTGAATGCGCTCTACCAGCTCGCCTTCCCCATTGGACTGGGAGAAGAGGATTTCGCACCGCCCGCGGAAGTTTTCCTCGAGGCCCCGGCGGATATCCTCAAGAGAAACCTGGCCATAGATGCCGATTTCCCGCTGGCCAAGCAGGTTAAGGTTCGGCCCGTTGATCACCGCGATTTTTTTCATTGCGCTTCCGCTTCCCTGAGTCCGGTTATCCAGTCGTCGAGCATGTCGACATAAGCCGCTGGATCGTCCGGTGCCGCGCCAGGGATTTCCTCCGCCGCTGAATAATTATCTGGAGCGCTCCGATCGCCCAGCAGGAACCGGAAAATGGCGTCGATCCTTTCCTCGATCGGCTCATCGGCGGGCATGGACCCGGCGGTCCGCGGCTTTACGATTTTTTCTGACAGAGCGCCGTCTGGACTTGTCTCAGTCTCAACCGCGGACGCCTTTCCGGGTTCGGGCTCCGCGCCGGCCTGAAAGCAGCTTTCGACCTCTTCGAGCTTCTTTTGCAGCTCCCGGTTCTCCGGGTCCCGGTCCAGCAGCTTCCGGTAAATCCCGTGCGCCTGGTCGTAATGGCCCTGCAGGCGGTAGATATCGGCCAGCGTATGGGTCAGGAATATCTCGCCCGGCTCGCCGTCCGGAGCGGCCAGCTTTTCAGCCACGGAAGCCTCGAGGTCCCCCGACTCCACGGCCGAAAATCCCGCGGCTTCCTTATAGAGAGCCTCCGCCTTTACCGGGTCTCCCCGCCGCTCGGCCAGGGAGGCCATTTTACGGATTACCAGGAAATTCTCCCGGTCCTCCTGCCGCAGGCGCTCGAAAGTCTCCTCGGCCTGGGCCAGCTCTCCCAGCTCGGCCAGGCACTCTCCCAGCAGGACCCGGGCGGAGGTGAAATCCGGGAAGCGCTCGAGCCCCTCCCGGCAAAGCTTGACCGCGCGCTGCAGCTCGCCTGCGCTTCTGAGGGCATCGGCCAGCGGGAGAAACAGTCGAGAATCGGGAGCCTCGGAAAAGCGTTTTTCCAGTTCTTTGATTTCTTCTTCAAGACTCATGGATCACGCTTGTTGTGGCCCGCTCGGCAGGCTCCAAGGCAAATGACGGTTCAAGGCGACTGAACCGGAATCGGCCGGGCGCCTCCCCGGCGAACCGAAAAGCTGAAAAACAGCGGCCGCGGCGGATGCCGCAGCGGCGAATTAATATTAAGCAAAGATAGCCGCCGGATATTGCTATGTCAATCCTTTAATCGTGCCGGATGGACCTCGCTTGCCGGGGTCCGGGGCCTCTCCGAAGCATATTTCGGAGTAGAATAAATTGCGTTTATGGCTTTTTGTAAGGCCGGAGGCGATTTGAAATGTATAAAAGTAATTGACGATTCGATATATGCTTTATTAACTTAGTATATTCTGAATTTAATTCCAGTATTTGGCTGTACCTGTTTTAGTGCTCGCCCGCTCTCGCTCCGGCCTCGCTGCCGGGGGCTAAAAGAATCCAGCGGCTGCTAAAAGATCTTGCGTTGTGGAGGCGGCCTGGAAAGGCCCGGCTATCCGGCAGACTGCTCCCGGCAGCCTTTTACGGCCGGAGACCGGTAAAAGCATCTCAGGCAATCGATTGCCGAGATGGCGCTTGTGAGGCTCAACGGCAATCCGAATCGGCAGCTTCGTAGCGGAGTGATTGCCAAAACAGCCCGGCCATTCGAAGTTTCATTTAACTCTGGGATCAGCTCAAAAGGGGAAAATACCTTTTGCAATCAATCTAAAATAATCAGCGGAGAAGAGCCCTACCATGATGCAGACATTTCGAAATAACATGAAAGCGATCTTTTTCATCCTGATCTTCTTTTTCGTGGGCTGGATGGCGGTGACCCTGACAGGCTTTGACGACTACATTATCCAGCAGAACAAGGCCGATGTGCGCGGGATGCAATACGCCGGAATCGTGAACGGGGAAAATATCAGCCGGAGCATCTTCGACCAGCGGATCCAGCGCACGGTGGACCTGGCAACCAGCCAGCGGGAGGGCGCGAGCCTTTCCGCCTGGGAGATCGAGCAGCTGGCCGACCAGGTCTGGAACGAGATGGTCAACGAGATCGTGTTCCGTAAAGTTTACCAGCGGCACCAGATCGAGGTGACCGACGCCGAAGTGATTGAATACATCAAGGCCAATCCGTTGCCCGAGCTGATGCGGGCCCCCGAGCTGCAGACCGACGGCCGCTTCGACTACGACAAATACCTGGCGATCCTGGCCAATCCCCAGGCCGGCTCTCTGGTGCTGGAGCTGGAAAGAGACGCCCGCGACAAAATTCCCAGTTTCAAGCTGTTCCTCGAGATCGCCTCGCTGTCCAAACTGACCGAAGCCCAGATCGAGCGAGCTTACAAGGAGCGGGAAGAAAAAGTCCAGGTGAATTATATCCGCCTGAACACAGATTCTCTGGTGAGCGATCAGGAAGTTGCGGTGAGCGAAGAGGAAATCAAGCAGTATTACGAGGCCAACCGGAAGAAATTCGACCGGCCCGAGATGGCCGCGCTGGACTACCTGTTCATCCCTGTCACACCGGGCAGCGACGACACTCTGGCCGCCCAGGATACCCTGAGCCGGGTCCTGGAGCTGCTGGATAAGGGAGAGAACTGGGACAGCCTGGCCTTGAAGTATTCGCGGGACCAACTGGCCAGATCCGGCGGCGATCTCGGCTGGTTCGCCCGCGGAGACTACAATGACAACAGAATGGTCGATCTGGCTTTCAGCCTCAAACCGGGCCAGGTGTCCAAGCCGACAGTGACTGACGACGGCTGCCAGATCGTCCGGCTCGACAGCGCGCGCACCCGGAACGGCAAGCGCGAAGTAAAGGCGCATCGTATCCTGTACACCATCCAGGCCGGGAGCAAAAAGATCAGCGAGCTGAGAACGCGGGCGCGCGGCCTGCGCAGGGCGATGCACGACAGCGAGCAGGGTTTCCATCAGGTGGCCGTGGACAGCGGATTTACGGCGCTGAGCACGGGCCTGTTCGCGATCGGCTCCCCGGTTCCCGGGATTCAGGTCAGCCGCGAGCTGCTGGATTTTGTCTACAGCGCCAAGCAGGGCTCGCTCAGCTACCCGCTCAATGTCTATCTCCGGGACAGCGAGGGCGGAGAGGTGGTGCTGATCGCCCTGGTGGTACAGCGCAAGGATGCCGGGATCACGCCGCTGGCTGAAGCCGCCGACTCGATCCGCTACCGCCTGATGCTGGATAAGAAGAAAATCAAGTGCACGGAGCTGATTCAAACCCTGACGGCGGATTACGACCAGTACGAGAACCTGGAGGCATTTGCGAAGGCTAAGGGAATGTCACTCGTGGCCTCCCCGGAGTTTACGCGGCTGACCGGGCTGGAAGGGGTGGGACGGAATAATGCGTTTATCGGCACGGCTTTCGGGTTGCCTGTGGGTCGGAAAAGTGGTATAATCGAAACCGGAGATAATTTTTACCTGCTGGAAGTAGTCAGCCGCACCGAAGCCGATAATTCCAGGCTTCAGCAGAGCCGTGACAGACTGGTCCAGCAGTTGACCAGCCAGCGGATGCAGATGCTCTTTTCACTTTTTACCAATGAACTGCTGGATAAGACCGCGATCGAGGATCTGCGGAAAATACAGCATCCGGATTCTCTGGCCCGCGCTATGAATTGAGTCCTCTCCGGCCCGGAAGGATCGGGTCCGATCAGTCAGGAACGGCGGTATGTCAATCGACGAAGATTATTACAGGAACCTGCTGGACAAGCTGTTCGATGGGATTTTCTGCGTCGATCGAAACCGGACTATTACTTTCTGGAATAAATCCGCGGAGAATATTTCCGGATATTCTATCAGCGAAGTGGTGGGCCGGGTCTCCTGCCGGGAGATCGTGGCCCAGACCAACGGCGCCCAGCGGACGGATTCCGGCGAGCCACCGCAGAGCATCCTGGAACAGACCCTCAACGATGGGGTGGCCCGCGAGGGCGAATACTACATCAAGCATAAAGAGGGCCACCGGGTGCCGGTCGCCTGCAAAGTGGAGCCGATCCACGATGCCCGGGGGCAAATATCCGGCGCGGTTCAAATCTTCCACGACAACTCCTCCCGTGTCGCCGCCCGCAGCGTCATCGAAAAACTCCGCAAGCTCGCCCTGATCGATCCGCTCACCGGTCTGGCCAACCGCCGCTATATCGATAAGATCCTGGAGGGCAAGACTGATGAAATGAAGCGTTACGGTATGTCTTTCGGCGTGCTCTTTATCGATATCGACCATTTCAAGCAGGTCAACGACCACTACGGCCACGAGATGGGCGACAAAGTGCTCTGGACGATCAGCCGCGGCATGTCTATCATTCTGAGATCTTCGGACGTGCTCGGCAGATGGGGCGGAGAGGAATTCGTGGCCGTGGTTTTGAACGTGGACCGGGAAGGGCTGATGCGGGTGGCTGAGAAGATGCGCTCGGAGATCGAGAAGATTCAAATCCAGGAAAACGGGCAGGCTTTCAATGTGACGATTTCAATCGGCGCGACACTGGTCGAGCCCGGTACGGGGATGGACAAGAACCTGATTCTGAAAAAGGCCGATGAGCTGCTTTATGTCAGCAAGAACAACGGCCGCAACCGGGTGACCCTCGAATAAGCCCGCGCAGTCCGCTGGGTAATACGGACAGGGCGCGCTGCCGGTCCGGCTCGGGCAATGTGAGTAGGCCGGACTTTCCCTCAGGTACAATGCCGAGCGGGAACTGAGATCCGGCCGATTCCCGGGCGCGAAATCAGATGAAAGACCGGAACAGATAGACCGCGATAAACAATCCCAGAATTGCCACCAGGTTGATCTTCAGCACCAGCGGCCCGAGAGTCAGGGCGATAATCAGCAGGTTGATCGAGACCGGCCCGAAATTTCCCACTATCGAGGTCAGAAAAAAATCTTTGGCCACCCCATCCGGCATCACCGTGGCCAGAATCTCCCCCATATACCCGCCGATCAGCATCCCGATAATGAGAATAATCACATAGACCGATAAGCGTTTGCGGTGCAAGAACACCTCCTGAGTTTGAAGTCTGGATTATTGACTCGCCGCGCCGCCGCCGGCAGGCTGCGGAATCAGCCGTCCTGAAGCGAGCTGCGGAATGCGGCGGCAGAAATGGTAGCTGCTGAATCCGGAAAAGCAACCGTAAATAAGGCTGAAAAAGACGACAAAGGGCCAGAGAAAAAGCATGACTGAAGTGTCCGAGAGAGCCGCGGCGACAAGCGCGAGCTGCGTGAAATTATGGGCCAGCGCGCCGAGAAAACTGACCCCGATGAAACCGAGCACCGGCATCGCCCAGCGCACCGCCAGGGCCATCACCACAAAGGAGAGCGCTCCGCCGGAAAAACTGAGCACGAAAAAAGGTGTGAAAAGACCGCCCCGGAACACCGCGCCGATCAGGATGCGCAGGAAATGCACGGCCGCAGCAGTGCGCCAGCCCGCTCCGACCAGCAGCGCCAGGGTGACAATGTTTGCCAGGCCGACCTTGATCCAGGGGATCGGCTTGGGGATCGCCGAATCCAGCACGAAGAGCACCAGCTCGAAGACCGTGGCCATGGCCACGAGGCTCAGTTTTTCGACCCTGAGGCGTATTTCCCCGGGGCTTATGGTCAGGCTGGCTTCCAACTATCCTCCATACCTTCCTGGTCGGCTAGTGTTGCGTCTCAGAAATAATTTGATTTATAAAATGCATTTTTTTGCTTTAGCCTATCATACTCAAATCCCCCCTGACCCCCCTTTGGCAAAGGGGGGAAGCGGCCTCTCCCTTTGAAAAAGGGAGATCGAGAGGGATTTAAAAATACTCTTTAACTTCAAGTTAATTAGAAGACATGATACTAACGGCTGAGGGCATCCAGTCCGGCGGCCGGGGCCGGCCCGCCCTCGATCCGGGCGATTATCCGGCTGGGCGCGCAGACAATCATCTCGCCGCTGCGATTTATCTCGCCGGTTTTTTCACAGATTTTCAGCGCGCAGGGCGCATTTTCGAAATGCACGCCCCCGCTCCGGAGGACAATCCTCACACCGCCCAGCACACCCTCCACGACCAGCGTGGTGTCGACAGCCAGGTTGAGCCGCGCCACCTCCCGGTCGCCGGAGCGGACCACCGCCTGCATGGACTGTGGATGCTGCCCCCCATTCCAGAGGCGGAAACCATAAAAGGCGAACGAGGCGCCGCCGACCGAAAGCAGCAGCAACAGGTCCGCCAGGGTGAACAAGGGAGGCAATTTAAAGGCGGTCTCTTTCACGGCGCCTCGCGGTATTCATGTCTTAAAGAATCGGCAGGCCCTCGAGATCCGGTTTCATTATCCGCAGGAAGCCCTCGGTGGCCCGGTAGGCAAGTTTCCCGCTCTCCGTGTCGCCATCGGCGGCATAAACGATCAGACCCTGGCAGCCGAGGCTGTCGAGAAACTTCACCCCCGACTCCGGCCCCAGGACAAACGCCGCGGTGGACGCCGCATCGGCCACGATGCAGCTCGAGGCGATGACTGTCACGCTGATCGCCGCCCCCTCTTTCGCCGAATAGCCGGTACGCGGATCGAGGATATGGTGGTATCTCCGGCCCTCCCTGACAAAATATCTTTCATAGTCCCCGCTCGTGGCGACGAACAAGCCCTCGACCTGTTCGATCACTCCCAGGTGGCTGGCGGACTTGCGCGGGTGCTGCACTCCGACCCGCCAGCTCCGGCCATTCGAGCCCACCCCGAGCACGCCGATCTCCCCGGTCAGATTGATCAGCGCATTGCGGATACCGTTCTGGCGCAGCAGCGCCACCGACCGGTCGACAGCATAGCCCGCGATGATTGCGCCTAGATCCAGTCGACCCGTCTCCGGCTCCAGAATAACCGTCTTCCCGTTTTCACCGAGCCGGATGCCCGCGCCCCAGCGCAACGAATCCCCCAGGGCTTTGATCCGCGCCGAGTCCGGCAGCTCGTGTTTCGCGCTTTCGCTGTTGAACCCCCAGAGATTTATCAGCTCGCCGAGCGCCGGGTCGAACAGCCCCCCGCTGGCGTCGCGGATACGCAGAGCCTCGGAGAGGACCAGCGACATATCGGCGCCGATCGTCAGCGGAACTCCGTCGCGCGGAGAATTATTGAGCCGGCTGATCTCGCTGCCCGGATTGTGTGGATCGAAAATTCCGGTGATCCGGTGCACCTCATCCAGGACCAGCGCGGCGCCTTTTTCGGCCAGGGCTTTATCCGGATCACGGATGGTGACAGTCATCACGGAGCCCATGACAAAGCTGTCAAAGGCATAACCTGCCGTCGAGCCGTCTTCCCGGTGCATGAATTTGGTGCCGAATACTTTAATTCCGGCGACTATTGACACCAGGAGAAGCAGGAAGATCAGGCGGGTCACCCATCTAGCGGTCACGTTCAACGATTACATCCACCAGTTTTTTTAGCTTTTCAGTACGCGCCGAGTCCAGGGAATCCAGTGCATCGGAGGCCCGCCGGGCGAGCTCGGTGACCCGCGACCAGGAATAATCTATGCCCCCGGCTTCGATCACCATCGAGCTCAGGCGCACGGCCTGTTCCCGGCCGATCCCGTTCTGATCGGAGAAAGCCCGGCGGAACTGATCGCGGCCGGCCTCGTCCATCCGGGACAGGGCGTAAATCAGCGGCAGGGTCATCTTGCGCTCCAGGAGATCGAGACCGGTCGGCTTGCCGGTATCCGAAGAGAAGCCGATATAATCGAGAAGATCATCGGTGATCTGGAATATCGAGCCGAACAGAAGTCCGAACTCTTTCAAATTCGCGCGCTCCCGGTCGCCGCTGAGAATGGAAGCCACCGAGCAGGTGGCGGCAAAGAGAGAGGCGGTTTTTTCCTGGATATAGGCGAAATAATCTTCTTCAGTCGCCTCGAGGTCGCCCTCCATGGCCATCTGGCGCATTTCGCCCTCCGCCAGGCAGCGGCAGGCCGAGGTCAGCTCGATAAAAATCTCGTTACTGTTCAGCCGGGTTATCTCGCTGAAAGCCTGGGCCAGGAGGTAGTCGCCGATAATGACGCTGGTCTTATGGTTCCATTTGGAATTAAGGGTCTCCACTCCGCGGCGGAAATTGGAGCTGTCGATCGAGTCATCGTGGACCAGCGAGGCGGTATGGATCAATTCAATTGCCGCGCCCATGGAAACCAGGCCTTGCGGGTCGGCTTTTTCGCGGTCCACGGCCAGGAGCAGCAAGGTCGGGCGAATCATCTTGCCGGTCTTGCTGAACAGGTGGACGAAGACCTCGTCGATAGGCTGGAAACCACTGTCGAGCAGCCGGTCGATATGCGCGGCAATACGCTCCAGGTCATCGGATACGGCCGATTGGATCTCGCTCAGCGTACTGATCCATTTTTCACTTATACCGGCTCGCAAACCCTGCCGCATCTGGCGCTCGAAGGAGTGGGATTTTTCGGTAACTTCAAAAGAAATTTAACGTTTCAAGCTAACTAATCGTTTTATCAATGTCAACAAAACTTCATGCCGCGAGGCACCCCGGCCGGGCGGCTCAGGACCGAAAACCCTTGACTTGATTCGAGATAGCGGATAGATTCCTGACCTCTGCGCACTGTCCCTTCGCTCCGCGCCCACCGGCCGCCGGCGAAAATATTTTCCTCATCTCGAGAATATAAAACCGTGTTCCGTCTCGCCCTTTCCAATCTCACCCATCGCAAGATGCGCAGCGCGATAAGCATCCTGGCGCTGTCGGTGGGTATCTGCCTGTTCATGGTCCTCTGGGGGCTGGTCCACGGAGTGCTGAACGAGTTTACCGAGCGAATCCGGGGAATCGGCGCGGACATCACGGTGATCCGCTCCGGAAGCAACCCGCTGCTTTTCGGCTCGGGAGTCCTGCCCTACAAGCTGGGCGAGGAGCTGCGCCAGATTCCGGATGTACGCACGGTCAGCCCGGTACTGATCTGGAAAGCGACTATCGGCCAGGCGCCCTATAACATTTTCGGCATCGAGCCGCGGCAGTTCCAGGACCTCGGCGGAGAGCTGGTTTTTCTTTCCGGGCGGAATATCGAGGCCCCGGACGAGATGTTCATCGACAGCCGGATCGCCGCGCTGGAGGGATTGAAAGCCGGCGATACGCTGAGCGTCTTGGGAAGCGATTTCCGAATCTGCGGTATCGTGAGGCCGGGGGTGGGAACGCGGATATTCATGCACTACAAGACCCTGAGCGAGCTGACCAGCCAGCCGGACCGGGTGAGCCTGTTCTTTGTCAGCGCGGTTTCTCCGGAGGTGGTGGATAAGCTGGCCGGGGAGATCGCCACCCGTTTCAAAGGGGTGGAAACCCAGTTTATGGCCAATATCGCCTCCTCGATGGGCAACTACCTCAAGGCGCTGAACGAGTTCATCCGGGCGATCAACTACACGGCGCTCATTATCAGCGCTCTGGTGATCCTGCTCTCGATGTACACAACCGTGGTGGAGCGGACCCGCGAGATCGGGATCCTCAAGTCCCTGGGCGCCTCGCGCAGCTTCATCCTGGTCGCCATCATGACCGAGGCCTTCCTTCTGAGCATCCTGGGCAGCCTTCTTGGAATCCTTTTCGCCCTGGGCAGCAGCGCGGCGATCGAGTGGAAATTCAAGCTGCTTACCGTTGAAATCTCGAGCGGACTGATAATTAACAGCATATTCCTCGGTTTCGCGGTCGGCGCGCTCGGCGCGCTTTACCCCGCCTTCTGGGCTTCCCGCCAGGACCCGCTCCAGGCGCTGGTCTACGAGTAGATCTCTCGCGGACCTGCCGCCACAACTGCTCCCGCCCGAATCGATTCCTGAGCCGGATTATTCACAGAAATTTCTGTTTCTGTTTCCTGTAGGGGCACGGTGCACCGTGCCCCTACACCGGAATCTTTGTTGTGTCCGCGTGCGAGCATGAGCGTTTGGGATTAATCCGTGTGAATATAGATATCTCCCGCAGGGCATGGCATGCCAGGCCTCTGCAATGCCATTCCCAGACCGGCCCGGTCGCTATCGCGCTGAATCGAGGCCTCAGAAATGCAATAAAAACCGGACCAGCACGGAACGGAGCATGTTCAGCACGAAAAAAGCCACCAGCGGAGAGAAATCGATACCGGAGAGTGGCGGGATCAAAGCCCGGAACGGCTCGAGGAAGGGATCGGTCAGCCGGCAAAGCAGCCTGATCCAGGGATTAGAATAGTTGACCCCGACCCAGGAAATCAGTATCCGCGCCAGCAGCAGGTAACCGTAGAGTGTCAGGGCCCCGTTGACAAAATTTACCATTAACATCCGCAACTCCTTTTCCGCCCGGTCGGGAGAAATTTCAAGTATCGCGGCCGATCTGCCGATAATTTTAGGTACATGAGATAATTTTTCAATCTCTTTTCGATCCAGAAGACGGCAAGGACTGCCGCAATCGGTTAATCATCAAGGAGGATGAGATGGCCCTGAGCGACATTTTCCGCAAGAAAGGGACCGGCGCGCGCAATGGAGAAAAAGCGGCGGCTTTCGAGCAAGCCGCTGCCTGCCACGGCCTGAATGAATCACAGGATATCGCGGAACCTGAATCCACCGACATTTTGTATACCGGGCAGGAGACTACCCGCAAATTGGGCAACAGGCGCAAAGGCAAAAAACAGGGACAGCATCCGACCAATATTTTCATTATCTGAGTCTTCCGGCGGCTATTCCAGCCGCACTGCTGTCGCTGTTCAAAAAGCCTGTTTCAAGATTCCGTCCCGCACGAGCGAAAAAGCCGGTCCGGAAAATTCTCCGGATGTCTTTCGGTCTTGAGCGGAACGGTTTGTCGCGACCGGCAAAGGCCTGTTCGATTCATCGTCCGAACAGTCATTTTTCTCTCCTTAAATGCAGTCCGTCCAAACGCCTTTGCCGGTCGCGATCAAGTTTTTCCCACCCCATCCCGACAATTCCATTCCATGAGATTCATTTATCCCATGCCGCAAGATTATCGTTCTCCGGCAAGTAGTTAACTCGTATAATTCACGAAAAAGTCCGTGTGCGTCTCCTGTAGGGGCAGGCCCCTGTGCCTGCCCCATTCCGTTCGGGCGGCCACGGGGGGCCGCCCCTACCAGGTTTACGGCATTATGTGAATAATCCAGGTTTAAATAGCCGGGTTTCTTTACCTGCGGCCGCGTGGGTTAAGGCGCGGGTCGAGGACATCCCGCAGTCCATCGCCCAGCATGTTGAACCCCAGAACGGTCAGCAGGATGGCCAGGCCCGGGAAAATGCAGACCCAGGGCCGGGTGGTGAGAAAGTACTGGCCCTCGGTGATCATCGCGCCCCAGCTCGGCAAGGGAGGCTGGGCGCCCAGGCCGAGGAAGCTCAGCCAGGCCTCGGTCAGGATATTGCCCGCCACTCCCAGGGTCAGGGCTACGGTGAGAGTGCCCAGGGTGTTGGGCAGTATGTGGCGGATGACAATCCCAAGGGGGCTCACCCCCACCGAGCGGGCGGCGGTGACAAAGTCCCGCTCCTTGACCGCCAGCACCTCGGCGCGTACCAGGCGGGCGATATTGGCCCAGCCCACCAGTCCGAGCACGATAAAGATTTTACCCACGGTCGGGTTCTCGAATATCGCCATGACCGCCAGGGCCAACAGCGCGGTCGGGAAAGCAAGCACGATATCGGTCAGGCGCATCAGCACTTCATCCACCCAGCCGCCGGCAAAACCGGCCAGCGCTCCGACCAGAGTGCCCGCCAGGCCGGAAATAATTACCGCCAGCACGCCGACAGTCAGCGAAATCCGGCCGCCGTAAAGTACCCGGCTCAGCACATCGCGGCCCAGGTAATCGGTGCCGAAAGGGTGCGCCAAAGAGGGCGGAGCCATGACACTGGCGACATCCACCCGCAAGGGATCGCAGGGCGCGAGCAGGCCGGCGCAGAGTGCCGACAGCACGAGCAGCAGCACGAGCGCCAGGCCTATCCGCAGGGTTATCGAGCGGTAAGCGCGCAAGCTCACGGCTCGCCTCCCGCGCCGCTGAAACCGGGAAGGCGCACTCGCGGGTCGATCCAGAGATAGAGCAGATCGATCGCCAGGTTGGCGACTACAAAAATAAAGGCCAGGAAGATCACACCGCCCTCGACCACCGGCAGGTCGCGCAGCAGGATGGCATCGTAGATCGCCCGGCCGATCCCCGGCCAGGCAAACACCGTCTCGGTGGCCACCGCGCCTCCCAGCAGGCCGGCGAGGTTTGTCCCGACGACAGTTACCAGGGGCACCGCGGCATTGCGCAGGGCGTGCCGGCCTAGTATCCGGCGCTCCGGGATGCCCCTGGCGCGCGCGGCCAGGATAAAATCTCCGCGCAGCACTTCGAGGAAGCTCGAGCGGGTAATCCTGGAAAAATAGCCGGTGGAGATAGCGCTCAGACTCAGCGCCGGCAGAATGAGATAGCGCATCTCGCCGCTTTCACCGTATCCGCCCACCGGCAGCCAGCCCAGCCAGACCGAAAAGACCACGATCAGCATCAGGCCCAGCCAGAACACGGGAGTAGAGATGCCGAGCAGGCTCAGGGCCATCACCCCGTAATCCGGCCAGCTCCCGTGGAAACGAGCCGCCAGGACTCCCGCTCCCACACCGAGGACCAGGGCGATCAGCACCGCGGCCAGGGCCAGCTCGAGCGTGGCCGGAAAGCGCTCCAGAATCACCCCGGCGACCGGTCTCCTCTGGCGATAGGAATAGCCCAGCTCGCCCCGGGCCAGATTTTTCAGAAAAATCCAGTAGCGCTCGTGCACCGGGCGATCCAGGCCGAGCCGGACCCGAATCAGCTCGATTGTCTCCGCGCTGGCGTTCTGGCCCGCCATCAGCCGCGCCGGGTCGCCCGGCACTACATACATCAGGGCGAACACGATCGTGGCGATACCCCAGAGTACGGGCAGAAGCGCCAGAAGTCTTCTGAGGATGAAATAAAGCACCTAGGTATGTCCTCTCTCGTTATCTTAAGGAAAAACCGCGTTCAATTCCCAGCGTAAACTAAGGACAGCGGGAAAGCCCAGATTCCCTCAGCCGGGAAAACCGCCCCGCGCCAGCGCTCTTTAAGCAGCGCCACCTGGCCGGGATGGAACAGAAAAATCCAGGGGGCCTCGCGGCTGACAGTTACTTCCACCTGTTGGTAAATCCGTTCCCGCTCTACCTCATCCACCAGGCCCGCCGCCCGGTCGAGCAGGCTGTCTACCGCCGGGTCAGCGAATCGGGTATAATTGCCCGCATCCCCCCAGTTGGAGGAGTGGAAAAGAGTATAGAGGAAATTATGCGCATCCGGGTAGTCGCCCACCCAACTGCCGCGGAAGAGCTCCGCCTCGCCGGCGCGGACAGCCGCCAGGAAAGCGGCCCACTCCAGGCTTTTCAGCCGGACTCTCACGCCGATCTCCGCCAGGCAGGCCTGGACGAACTCGCAGACCCGGCGGTCCGCGGCATCATTATTGTAGAGCAGGGTGATCTCCGGCAGGCCCCGGCCCTCCGGGTATCCCGCCTCGTCCAGGCGCCTGCGGGCGGCCTCCGGGTCATAAGGGTAGCCGGCCAGGCCGGGATTGCAGCCGGGCAGTCCCGGCGGCACGGCCCCGCGCGAGACGACATCCACGCCCTCTCCGAGCACCTCCGTGATTGCTTCTTTGTTCACCGCATAATTAAAAGCCTGGCGCAGGCCGCGGTTGCCCTGGAACGGCGGCCGGGTGAGATTGAATCCCAGGTAGCGGACACTCAGGCCGGGCCAGATGTGAAGCTCTCCGGCCATTCTCTTGCGCGCCAGGGCCACCTGGCCCGGCGGGAGCTGATCGAGTAGGTCCAGCTCCCCGGCGCGGTATTTCTCCAGGGCCACGCTGATATTGGGCACGACCAGAAACTCCACCCGGCCGACCGCTCCCGGTCCGGGCCCGGGGCAGCCCGGCGCCCGCTCGAGAACGATCCGGTTATCATGCTGCCAGCGCAGGAAACGAAAGGGGCCGCTGCCCACGGGATGCTGGCCAAATTCCGCCTCGCCCGCCTTTTCAATCTCCTCGCGGGGGCAAATACTCGCTCCGGCCATGGACAACTGCACCAGAAAGGGCGCGAAAGGCCGTTCGAGACGCAGAACCACGACACTGTCCGAAGGGGTCTCGATCCCCGCTACATGCTCCGCCTGCCCGGCCCTGAATGCCCGCGCCCCGGCCAGCGGCATGAGTATCCAGGGCCTTTCCCCGGCCAAGCCGGGGGCGAGCAGCCGCTCGAACGAATAGCGCACATCCGAAGAGGTGATTAGCCGGCCGTTGTGGAAACGCGCCTCACGGCGCAGAAAGAAGCGAAAGACCAATCCATCCTGTGCGATTTCCCAGCTATCGGCCAGCGCGCCGGCCGGCCTCCCGGTTAGCGGATCGAGACGGAGCAGAGGTTCGAAAATGTTGTTCACAACGGTTTGGGAAACCAGGTCGACACTGTGGATCGGATCGAGGGAGGGCGGGTCTCCGCTGATACGGAAACGGAAAACTGTCAGGCTGTCCGGCAGGTTCTGCGCCGTCTCCGGAGAAACCCTGGAGGAGCAGGCCCCCGCAGCCAGGCAGAGCAGCGCGAAAAGCGATAGGCGACGGCGAAGATTTAGTGACATTTCCCTGAACGAGCTTGCCCCAAAAATAAAAGTCGGCCGAATCTGAAGCGGCTCCCGGCGACTGGTCACTGAGAGGGGAGCACCCAGCGGGCAGGATCGCTCTTATCAAAACGCCCCTGCTCCACTATCCGGTCCCCTACGGCCAGGACATAATCCGTGGTATCGTGACGGACGAAGTTGGGACTGCCAAGGATGTTAATGCCGATTACATCGGCGGCCGAGGGTCCGGTGTAAACCAGCACATAATATTTGCGGTTAAGGGGGTTGGGCAGGGCGAAAATCAACCGCCAGTGGCTTTCCTCAATGCGCCGGCCCCTCAGCGCGACCCCCCGGCCGGAAAACTCGAAAGGAAAGAATTCTTGCATGGTCCGGGCCACCAGGTCCTGCTCCAAAGGCCCGTAAAGAATGAGGGAGTAGTTTTCGAGCAGCTCATTGTCCGCCAGGGTGTCCGGATAAACCAGGATCGGATGGCCCAGGCTTTTACCCAGCAGATGGGAAACCTTGATTGCATAGTCGCCCAGTTCCTGAGCCGCCGGGCCGCCGGTGCCATAAATAATCGCCAGCCGTTTCGGGTTGTGCCGGAAAACATCATCGATCGGCCCTTTGAGCAGGTGCGGAGTCAGGCGGTTATAGAGCTGGACGGTAAGAATGCAGGCAAGGATCGCGATTAGGCCGAACCTGACAGTCTTATTGCCTGCGAAAATACCGCGTGGAGCGCGATATTCAGCGACCCGGCTGCTGCGGTATCGGCTTTTGTCCCGCAAAGTGAGAAGATTCCTTTCAGGTAAGATCCTGAAGAGAAAGTTTGCTCGCCATCTGTTTTAAATACTCGTTCACCAGCTCCGGATCGTCAAGTCCCATGATTCCCAGCACCGCCTTGCCGGATTGCATCGTGACCACCGTGCCATAGTAAGGGTCCTGCGCCGAGAACAGCGGAAATTCCTCTCCCGAATGGTCCTGGAGATTTTTACCGTACTGCTGCATGAATTCATGGTAGACCCGGTAGCTCTCATTCGCCGCCTCAGTATTGTCGTGCAGGATGAAAAAGAGCTTGAACTCGGTCTCTCCATGCTTGTAATCCGCCGAAAAGCCGTTTTTCAGGGCGCTCTGGCCGAGAACATCCCGGGCCATATAGCGCTGCGTTCCCTCGATCAGGCCCTCGGACGGAAAGACCGCCAGCTCGGACGGCATCCCGGCATCGGCATCCAGCCTGGCGGCCACGGCGCGGCCCAACAGCTCCAGCTTGGACGGGTCGCCGGATTCGAAAGAGGTGACTTTGACATAGTAGGTGCCCTGCCAGA
>MFIX01000200.1:17744-20014 GCA_001780825.1 Candidatus Glassbacteria bacterium RIFCSPLOWO2_12_FULL_58_11
CCGCCTGGCGCCTGGCCTCGGCCAGCTCGAAGTCGGCAGTGGCCACGCCCTGGAAGTTGTAGACCAGGTAACCCTCCGCCCCGCCGTCGATATATTCCCAGAGGTTATCCGGGCCGTAGGTGCGCGCCTGGCCGGTCATTCTCCAGCCGGCTGCCGCGCCATCCGGCGGCAGCAGTGCGGTCAGTGCTTCCAGGGAAAATGCCCCGGCCGGGGTTCCGCCCGCCGCTGCGGGGGACTCTTTACCCGCGGCGGATGGATTTTGAGAGGATCGCCCGCAGCCTGATAATGAAAGAAACAGGCCCAGGAGGATGGTTCCCGCCAGGGCGGTCAAAGGATTACCAGTACGGTACATCGGATTTTCGCTCCTCGAATGGAAGTGAGCCTGAGTTTCAGCAGCTATTATCTGGTTTCGCCGCTGTCCTTCCACCAGCGCCGGTTGCGGATATATTCATCGAATTCATCCCGGTTGCGCAGGTTGTGGCCGAAGAAATAGAGCACCAGATTTTCTCTTTCGTAAACCCAGATCTGGTTCAGACGGCTGCCGTAGATCTCCGAGGGCGGTCCGAGCAGAATATAGACCTCTCCCATGTTGGTATCCCAACCTTCTTTCTGCTCGGTGGTAAAATGCTTGTTCGCGTAGTCTATGCGCTCGAAATACTGGACCCGCAGCTCGTTAAGCGCCGTGGCCGGCACCGGGTCGATCTTCTGCCAGAATTCTTTCAGGGCCTGGGCCTGCTCTTTTTCCGGGATCGAGAGCAGGCGTTTCATCTCGCGCTCCGAAACCAGGTATTTCAGGTAGCGGATCTCATCCTGGACATTGGCATCGATCCAGTCGGCGCTTTTGATAATCCTGAACTTGAAGGTATTGGCGCGAGCCAGGGAATTATTAGTCGCATCCCGCAGACTGACCTCGACCTCATAAGTCCCCAGGCCCATGGTCTTGGTGGGGACTTCGATCAGTTTGCGCTGACGGTAGATACCATCCTCCAGCTTCACCTCGATCCGCGGAAAAAGCATCAGCTCCTTGACCACCTCAGCGGTAAGCTTCCAGTCCTTGGGCGGCGAGGCCGGATCGGCATAGGCTTCGATCAACAGGAATATAGGCTTGCCCGCCGGATATTTCAAGGCTGCCTGATGCAGGTAATCCTCCTGAGGCGGCACGGGAGGAGTATCACCCTCGACCAGCTTGCCCGGATCGTAGAACATCGGCGTGCTCAACTTGGGCAGGTTCTTGCTAAAATCGGGTACGGTGACCGATACCCGGCCATTACCATAGGTATTGGCCTGGATATCCTTGATTTCGATGAACCCGTCGAATTTGCCCGCCGGGGCATTGGCCTCCCACTCGAGCGGGTCATAAGTGGCCTCGAGGCTGGTCTCATCGTAATTCGGCACGCGCAACCTTTTGTCCCAGACGCCTTTGAGGATGTGGCGGGTCTTAGCGTCGCGCATGTTGAGAAAGGCCTCATAATGCGCCTCGAAGTAATTCGGCCCGCGGTAGAAAAGCAGGTTCTTGTTATCGACGTTTATCGTCAGGAGGCAGCGCGTGCTGTCGGCCGGCCCTTTGAAAAAGGTCATCCGGAAGCCGAAAGGGACCTCGTTCTCGAACGAATCGAGGTCCTGCGAATACAGGCTGGCAATCGGCGGCCTCAACGACCAGCCCAGTAGCAGGATCAGTCCGCAGACAGCTGTTTTCGCTTTTAACGAAAGCCTTGAAAGAGTCACGGTATTATCTCCATGGTTGTCTCGTCCTGGCCAGTGTTCTTGCAGCGCACGAAGCATCCGGCCCGGCGGACCTGAAATGATAAAGCGCTAAAGATTCCCTTTACTTGCGCACGAAAAAGCGGGTATTGCGTTTGAACGACCGGCCGTCCTTATTGAGGTCCTCGACCCGGATCGACAGCTCGTAGAGACCGTTGTCGCGGTCCGAGAGGTCAATCGCCAGGTCTTCCTGGACCATTTTTTCCTCCAGCGGCGCTGTCTTCTTATCCACGGCCAGGACCACTTTTTCTTTACTGGGTCCCGCGCCGACCAGATATTTGAACGAGTCGAACACCTTGGCGAAGAAATTGCGCTCCAGCTCTATGGTGCTGATCGTGTAGGTCAGGCGGTAATTGTAATTGCCATCGTTATCTGGAGTCAGGTTATAGATCTCCTGGTAGGCGTACATTTTGTCTTCCGGATGAAATGTCCTCGAGGGCAGGGGCTCGATCTCGAGCCTGTAACGTCTGAACTTGCTGGAATCGGCCGGCGAGGGGAAGATGTTGCGG
>MFIX01000200.1:20048-51279 GCA_001780825.1 Candidatus Glassbacteria bacterium RIFCSPLOWO2_12_FULL_58_11
CGAGCCGCCGTTCTGGATTTTCACGAAATAGTAATAATCGCCGGGAGTCAACTCCACCCGGCCCAGTCCCAGGACCTGGCGGTCCATCAGCTCCTTGGGGCTGATCGAGCTTTCGTACTGTTCAACATCGTCCAGGCGCTTGATCAGGCGCCAGTCGCGATCGTAAATCATGAGCTGGTTCTGGATATCGTAATAGTATTTGCTCTGCCGGGTGTTGAAGGATATTTCCCGGCCCGGCACACCGGAATAAAAATCCACAATGCTGCCGCCCGGCCGCTGACCGCGGAAGCCCACCAGATCGTAATAAGAATTGAGGTGGTCCAGATAGGGGTCCTGTACGCTCTCGCTGTTCACCGCGGTCTTGAGATCGACGATATTTTCCTCGTACTCCTCCACATGGGCGAACGGATCGTAGGGATCGTTGTAAAGCCTGAAATAGATGCCCCGGCCGATCTCCATCCGCGAGTTATAAAGCTCTTTCATCCATCTCAGGCGGAAGGCGTCCTCGGCGTTATCGGGGAAAGCCAGGCTGGTCTGCTGGGGGATCAAGCCCCGGTAATTTAATATCGCCGCATCCAGGGAGGTGACGAGCTGGTACTCGTGGCTGCCCCGCAGGGCGACGAAATGCAGGTCCAGGTCGCCCGCGGACCGGTTGTAAACCCAGGTTTGATTGGGATACAGCCCCTCGCCCATCTGGCTCAGCGTGCGGCTGGGAGGACCGTGGCGCAGATAGATGATTCCCCGGTCATCGTAAGGCAGGTTGATGTCCGGGACATAGCCCATCACCGGGGTGATCTCCGGGTTGCGGGTCGGAAAAGGCACGCGGTAGAGCGAATCGGCGACCTGCAGGCGCGAATAATGCTGGATCAGGCGCATTCCGGGGCTGAGGCCCAGATCGTAGTCTCGCTGCATCCAGAAAGCCCGCAAAAAATGGTGGGCCTGCCCTGGCTCGCAGCGCTTGAATTCATTTTGCTCCGCACGGGTGGCCAGCATGGAGACATCATCGAAATAAGACTTGAACTGTTCTGCGGTCGATATCGCTCTCACTCCATTCCAATAATAGCGTAAAGCGGCATTGTAGTTGCTCCCGCCGATATTGATCTTCGCCAGCTCCAGGCAAACCAGGGGATCGGTCTCTCCGCTGCGCTCGGCATCCTCCTCGGTCAGGATCTGCTCGGCATTCCGGAGGTTGCCCAGGGCCTTGTTGAGAATGGCCAGTTTCAGCGGAATGTCCTTGTATTTTCCCCCCAGCTCCCGGGCCTGGGACATATGCTCAAGAGCCTTCTCCATGTCGTTTGCGCCGTAACGTTTCATGTAAATCCGGGCGATCCAGTAGTGCGCCTCCCAGTTGTCCGGCGATAGCTCCAGGGCATGCGCGAGATTCTTTAGCGCCAGAGAAAGAAAGTCCTGGTCGAAAAAGCGCTCGATGATCTGGAAGATCCTGAGCCTGCGGTCTTTACGCGCGAAGTAGCTGCGCCCGAAGCCGACAAAGACGCGCGGATCGCTCGAATCCAGGGCCTCGGCCTGGAGGAAGGTCAGACGGGCCAGCTCGGGGTCGCCCTCCTCGAGCTGCGAGATCCCCAGACGGATCAGCTTGGTGAGCTGCAGCCTGAAGGTGTCCGGCGCGATGATCGCCGGAGCGGGCGCTGGCGAGTCCGCCGCTTCCGCCGCCCTGATGGCCGGGCTACAAAGGCAGACGCCGAAAAAGAGGGTAAAAATATTCAGCAGTTGTCGCGGCATTTATTTGTTAAACCCTGGCTTCCTAGTTTAGGCTATTGAGAATAAAGCGGGGCTTGCCCCCGCTCTTTAGTATTTAATAATACTGAGACCGGAGAGTAAAGGTTCCTAATGCTTGCCGGGAATCCGACATAAGAAAAAAAACTCCACACGTGGAGTGCGGAGTATCAAAAGCTCACCGGACGGTTCCCGGAGAAAAAACGCCAGGCCTGGACCGATCCCCTGGATGTGCCTTGCCGAAGGCCGGCCCCGGTTCCGGGAGACCGGGGATAAGTGGCGCGGGAGCCGGAATCAGCTTACATCCGCCGCCTTGAGATTGAGGATCATCTCATTCAGGCTGCCGGTCCGGTAACCCTGAAGGTCCAGGGTGACGTATTTATAACCAAGCTGTTTGAATTTCTCCACTACTTTCGGGTAAATTTCCGGATCGGTAAGCAAGGGGAAATTGCGCGGATCGACTTCCAGCCGGGCGATCTCTTTGTGGTGGCGGACGCGGATCGAGCCCTCCAGGCCGATCTGTTCCAGGAACCGCTCGCCGGCATCGACCCGCTCCAGAGCCTCATCGGTGATTTTCACTCCATACGGGAAACGGGAGCTGAGGCAGGGAAAGGCCGGTTTGTTCCAGGTCGGCAGGCCGGCTTTTTTGGAGAGCAGCCGGATCTCATCCTTGGTCAGCGCCGCCTCCATCAGCGGAGAGCGGATTCCGAGCTTTTTGGTGGCCTGGAGGCCGGGACGGAAATCATTGACATCATCCGCGTTCGAACCGTCGATAACCGTCCGGTAGCCCTTGATTCTGGCAATCTCGCTCAGCTTGGTGTAGAGCTCGGTCTTGCACATGAAGCAGCGGTTGGTCGGGTTGTCCCGGAACCCCGGAACCTCGAGTTCCTCGCTGTCGGTGGAGAGATGATGGGCGCCGATACGCTGGGCATACTGGATCGCTGCCTCGAGCTGGTGCGCTGGAAAGGAATGGCTCTTGGCGGTCACCGCCAGCACCTTTTCGCCGCCCAGCGCCTGGACCGCCGCATAGAGCAGAAAAGTGCTGTCCACGCCGGCGGAAAACCCGACAATGACCGACTCCATCTCTTTCAGGATCGCCATCAGCCGCTGCCAGCCCTGATCGGCGCTTATTTCCAAATCCTTTTCCATCCCTCACTCCTCTTGACTGATATAATTATCAGACGCAGGCGACGCGCCCCCTCGGCTCCGGGAAAGAGCTGCCTGCATCCGGGTCGTCATTTCAGCTCAGGCCGAACCGCCGCCGTAAACATCCAGCAGGAGCTGGTTGTTCTTGCTGCGGCTCTCTCCAATAGATGTAACATATACCCCCGGTTTGTCAACCACCGGGCAGACATATTCGCACATTCCGCAGCCGATGCAGAGATGGGGATCGATCCGCGGCTGCTTGACTGTCACCTTGTTGCCCTGGGGATCGAGAACCTCGACCTCCTCGAAGATGATCGCTTTCTGAGGGGTCGGGCAGACCTCCTGGCAGACGATGCAGTTGCGGCCCAAGGCGTATGGAATACAGCGGTTCTTGTCGAAAAAGGCGAGCCCGATCTTGACTTTCTGTTTCCGCTCCAGGGCGAGCTCTTCGATCGCCCCGGTCGGGCAGACCTGGCCGCAGAGCGTGCAGTTGAACTCGCAGTAGCCAAGCTGCATTTTCAGGTACGGCGACCAGATGCCCTCCAGCCCGGCCTCCATCAGCGTGGGATGGATCGCATTCTTGATGCAGACTTTCATGCATTCGCCGCACTTGACACAGCGCTTGAGGAACTCCTGCTCCTCAACCGCGCCCGGCGGCCGGATCAGCAGCGGGTTGAACCTGTGCGACGCATTCCCGGAGGAGAGGCTAGCCGAGGGCGCGATTTTCCGCGGGTCGATCCGCAACAGCGCCAGCGCGCCGACCGCTCCGCCCACCGAGGCGAGCACCTCGCGGCGCGTAATGTCCACCGCCCGGTCCGCTCTGGCGGGCAGGCCGAGACGGATTTTGATCGAACTGTTAGGGCAGCTCTCCACGCAGTTCCAGCAGGGGAGGCATTCGCCGCGAACCCAGGTTTCAGTTTTCTGAGGCTCGCAGGCGCCCTCGCAATTTTTCGCGCAGGACATGCAGCCGGTGCAGGTCTCCGGGTCCACCTCGAGGCGCAGCAGACTGAAGCGGGAGAGCAGCCCCAGGAACGCTCCGAGGGGGCAGAGAAAGCGGCACCAGAACCGGCGGCGCAGGACATTGAGCAGCGCAATTGCCAGGAACAGGCAGCCGAGGAACAGCCCCTGGGAGAAGTAGGGCTGTTCGAAAGAGAGGGCGTATTTCCGCAGGAAAGTGAACGACGGCTCGACCAGGTCGGTAAGCCAGGGCCAGTCCAGCGCCAGCAGCGGGTACGCGGCCGCGCGGAGCAGATAATTGATGGCCGGGCTGACCGCCAGGCCGAAAGAGCGGATGAGCACGCTGAACGGGTCCAGGAAGCCGGCCAATTGAAGGCCCAGGACGGAGGCGGCGAGAATGAAAATGACGGCGACATATTTCCAGCTTTGACGGCTGTCGTAACGGTTGCGGCGGATTTTTTCCGCGGGCTTGCGCCGGTTATGGCTCAACAGGTGGTTCAGTGTGCCCAAGGGGCAGACCCAAGCGCAGAAAAACCGGCCGAAGGCCGCGGTAGTCCCCGCCACCAGCAGGCTCCAGAGCAGCATCCGCGGTACGCTGTGCGCCGCTAAAAAAGTGCTCAGGGCGACCAGCGGATCGAAATCGAAAAAGAGCTTGACCGGGTAATCGATCCGGTCGGTGCCCTTGTACTCGGTCAGCGAGAGCAGGATGAGAAACAAGGCGAAAAAAAAGGACTGGCTGATTATGCGGGCTCTGCGCATCAGAGAGTCACCTCGCGGACCTGGAGGGTCGAGAGGTCCAGGGTGCCGAGGCCCATCTGCTGACCGAGCACCAGGTGTTTGATTTCCAGGGGATCGATATCGAAGAGCGCCGCGGCGCGGGCATCGGCGGCCACCGGATCGACCGAGGCGATTACGGTGTCGCACTGCCTGACATCCGAGAGGCTGCCGCCTGAAGGTCCATTATTCGCCAGGATCCGCACCGCATCGAGCACGGTCAGCTCGGGAGCGAAAAAGGCGGTCATCTCGGCAATCGAGAGGTGGACATCCTGGTGCAGCTGGTTGCGCCTGCCGCCCATGAGGCCGTAGAAATTTTTCATCCCCAGGGAGAGCCGGCTCAGGCTGTGATGTTTGGCGATCGGCACGTTGATAATCCGGTCCACCTCGAGCGCCTCGCGGCAAACCGGCCACCGGCGGATCAGGGCCCCGCCGACAGCGACCTCCCGGAAACTGAAATCCTCGAGGTACGGCGCCTCGGCCCCGATTTTCTCGACCGCCTCTTTGATCCCGCTGCGCACATAGCAGCGCCGTGGATCGTTGATCGTGTTATCCAGCACGGTGACCTTGGCCGCCCCGGCATCCAGGCACAGCGCCGCCAGGGTAGCGACAAGGACCGGGTCGGTGGTGGCGGCCTGGGCCGGGACCCTGTCCCAGCCGATATTGGGTTTGAGCAGCACCTTGTCGCCGCGGCTGACGAAGCGGCCCATGCCCCCCAGCTCTTCTATCGCCCGCCGGGTTATCCCGGCCGTATCCCCGCCCTTGACCACTGCCATCTGCGGCCCGGCCGATCCTATGGCGGACCGTTTCCTGCGGGGCGCCGCTTCGGCGGCCTCCTGACGGTCTGCGCCGCCGGAGCAGCCATAAAGGCCGGCGGCCAGCGCACTCGCTCCCAGGGCTTTGAAAAATCCTTTTCGATTAAGCGCCATTATACGCTCCTCCACGTACTTAATAACGAAAGCAAATGTTTAAATGGTACACTCAAGCCTTGGACAGGAGGCTGGTCCGGGCCGGACCGGCCGGGCGGACGCCGTGGACCGGGAAAGGATACCTATTTTTCCGTATGGAAGCCGTGCACATCGACCGGAGCGAACACCGCGGTTATTATCCGGTTGTGCAGCATGATTATATCCATGCCCCGCCCGGTGGTGTAAGCCAGCCGTGTAGGACCGGGTTTAAGCGTTCCGCTATCGCCCTCAGCTACGGCCTTCTGCTGATAAAATTCACCCAGCTTGCCGAACACCGTCTTGGCCGCGCCGCTGTCCGGGTAATTGACTGCCAAAAAAATGGCCGGCTCGCTCTGGCCGGGAGTAAGCGCGAATGAGGCCATGGCGCCCTGGACCGAATCGTTGAGCGCGAAAAGATTCTCATCGCTTAAGAATTTCCGGGAATTGAATGCCAGAGGCCCGCGCACCAGGACCTCGCTGTGCGGGATGGCCCCTTTCCTGGGCAGCAGTCCGAACTCTTTCGGAAACTCTCCGGGAGCCGCCACCAGGGTGGTATCCACGGCCCGGCAAAGCTGCTCCAGCTCGGACCCGGATGTCGAATCGGCTTCCATGGCCTGGGCCTCGACAAAGTACTCGCCCTTGCAGAAAATCTCCTCATAGTCCGTGCGAGCACCTATCAGGCCGAGTTTCACCGGCCTGAATTCGAGACGCCGGGTGACCGAAAAAATGCCGAACGCGGCCTTAGGGCCGGCCATTTTAAACAGGTTCAGGTAAATCGTCTTTCCGCGGGGGGTTTGATACTGCCCGGCGGCCACCTCGCTGAAGCCGAATTCCATGTACAGGTCCGCCCCGCCGTCGATGTAATCGTACAGCGCGCGGTCCTGGTAAACTTTGGGCGGCGCAACCGTGCGCCAGCCTCCGGGCAGCTTATGCGCGGCCCGGTCAAGAATGTCCCCGCTGCCGGTTCCGGGAGCTTGCCTGCCGCAGCCGGCCAGCGCCGTCAGCAGGAGGACTGCCGTAACAACCGAAAATCTGGAACGCATGACAATTTCCTCCACTTTCCGCCCGGCGCAGTTCGCGCTTCCCGCAAAAGGCCCGGCGCAGAGAGAAAAAATTTTCGGGTCCACTGGGATAAAGATCACAAAATTATAAACTTACAAAGAATAAAAAGATTTGTCAATTGGTTCGGCTTGGGAGGACTGCCGGCGCTTGCCTGCCGCTGCTATGCCGCTAATTTACCCGGCCAGGTAATCATTTCTCCCGCTCTTCGAAAAAGCGGATGGTCGCCAGCAGGTTTCCTTGCAGGTCGGCCGAGGGAGTGAATCCGAGCTCGCGAATCCGCGCGGTGTCGGCATAACTGGTATGGACATCCCCCGGGCGGGGTTCGGCGTAAACGATTTTCGAATTTGAGCCGGTCAGCTCCAGGATCAGGCGGGCCAATTGCAGGATAGTGATATGCTCGCCCCGGGCGACATTCCGGACCTCGCCGCCGTGCTCGGCGGCCAGCAGGCAGGCGGCTACTACGTCTTTGACATAGATGAAATCCCGGACCTGCGAGCCGTCGCCGTAAATCACCAGGTCCTCTCCGCGCAAGGCCCGGCGGATGAAAATCGGCACTGCGGCCGCATACTGGCTGCCCGGGTCCTGGCGCGGCCCGAAAACATTGAAAAACCTTAAGGCGGCGGCTTTAAGTCCCCACTGGCCGGCAAAAATGCGCAGGTAATACTCGCCATCCAGCTTGGTCACTGCATAGGGGCTTTTCGGCTCGGGCAGCATCGTTTCTACTTTGGGGACCACGGGATTATCGCCGTACACCGCGGCGCTTGACGCGAACACCAGCGCTTTTACCCCGCCCCGGCGCGCGGCCTCGAGCACGTTCAGGGTGCCCTGGGTGTTGATCCGCACGCACTCCGCCGGCTGGAGCATGCTCTCCGGCACGCTGACCAGGGCCGCCAGATGAAAGACCATGTCCACGCCCTCGAAGAGCGGCGGCAGCGCCTCCGGATCGGTTACGGATATTTCGTGGAAGGAGTGTTTGAGCCCCTCCAGGTTGCGCCGGTAGCCCGAGCGCAGGTTGTCCAGCACCAGCACCTCGTGAGTCGAGTGGAAATGCTCGACGATGTGGCTGCCGATAAATCCCGCTCCCCCGGTTACCAGAACCCGCATTTTGCCGGACCTCGGCTGAAGAGTGACTGAGGGAAAGAATCAAAAAAAAACCACCGGGCGGCCGTGACTACCTTGCCTCCGGCAGCCGCGCGAAAAATCAAATTTACACGCGGGAGGCAATAAAGCAAGCGCCCGCTATCACTCCGGGCTTTCCGGCCTGCGCGGCCACGGCGGAAGAGGACCAGATATATTGACATGGAAAGGGTCAGAGACTATTTTATAAGCCCTTTTTCAGCCGATAAATAAATCACTATGGCAATATGTTGAGATAATTGAGTCAGTACCCGAGGAGGAATCTTGGCCAAGACTTTTGCAATGATGCCGAAAAGCGTGCCCCTGGTCGAATCGGAATTCCGCTCGATCAAGACAAAGATACCGGTCCCCGAATCCATGCCGCTGATCGAGAGCCTGCGCCGCAACGAGCCGCTTTCGATGTCCGGGCAGCCGCTTGTCCTCTGGGACCACGGCAAGGGGGCCACGGTTTGCGACAAATGGGGCAACCGCTGGATCGACTGGTCGAGCGGGGTGCTGATCACCAATGCCGGGCACAACCACCCGAAGATCCGCAGGGCGATAATCGAGCAGGCCGAGAAGGGGCTATTGACCAGCTACTGTTTCCCGAATGAGCCCCGGGCGAAACTGGCCAAGCTGCTGATCGAGATCACTCCGGAAAGCCTGGACAAGGCCTTTATCCTGACCACCGGGTCGGAGACAGTGGAATGCTGCCTGAAGCTGATGCGCACCTATGGCCTTAAAAAGGGCGGTCCGAAAAAAATCACCATCGTCTCCTTCGTGAATGCCTTTCACGGCCGCACAATGGGCGCTCAGCAGTTATGCGGCATCCCCAGGCTCAAGGAATGGATCGTCAACCTAGACCCGAATATCGTCCAGGTGCCTTTCCCGGACGGCTACCGTAACCCGGACACCAGCTTTGCGGTTTTCGAGAAAAGCCTGGCCGACCAGAAGGTGGACCCGGCCGAGGTGGCCGGAGTCATCCTGGAGACCTACCAGGGCGGCGGAGCGAGTTTCGCCCCGGCTCCTTATATCCAAGCCCTGCGCAAATGGTGCGACAAGCACGGCGCCCTGCTCACATTCGATGAGGTGCAGGCCGGATTCGGCCGCACCGGCACCCTGTTCGGCTTCGAGCACTACGGCGTTGTGCCCGATCTGACCTGTTTCGGCAAGGGTATTTCGAGCAGCCTGCCGGTTTCGGCCGTACTGGGCCGGGACGAGGTGATGAACCTTTACGGGCCGAACGAGATGACCAGTACCCACACCGGCAATCCGATCTGCGCCGCGGCCGCAGTGGCCAATATCCGGGCGATAATCGATGAAGGACTGGTCGAGAATGCGGCCAAAATGGGGCGCCTGTTGCACCAGAACCTCGCCGGACTGAAAGACAAATACGCCCCGAAAATCGGCGCGGTGCACGGCATGGGCCTGGTGGCCGGCCTGCACATGGTCAAGGATGAAGCGAAGGAGCCGGACGGCGAGCTGGCCTGGGAGATTGTAAACAGCTGCGTGGAGAAGGGGCTGCTGATGTTCGCGCCGGTCGGGTTCGGCGGGGCCACGGTGAAAATCAACCCGCCGCTGGCTATCGGCTCGGAAGAGATTAAAGAGGGCCTGGCGGTGCTGGACGAGGCGATCGAGGAGAACCTCTAGTTAAAGCTTTGTCCCAGCCAGTAATAATGTAGGGAGCAGGCCCCTGTGCCTGCCCGAGTTGGGCGGCCACGGGGGGCCGCCCCTACTGCTTTATAGATTTTCTCTCAATAAGTTAAGTCGTTTTCATTAGATTATTATCAGGGCCGTCCAAATCTTGGGCGGCCTTTTTTCTGCCGACATTTCTTTGATCCTTAAGGGAACGGTAGACCGTGTCCGGCTTCCCCTATTTTTTCGAAATAGCCTCTCCGCTATTTGCTTCAGGGCAACCCGGGCACCGCTCAGTTGCTCGCCCTTCGTACATCGGGCACGCGGATGGCCGGGGTGTTTAGCAGGTAGGTGGAGAAAACGAACTCGAAGCGGCCGGTATTGAGAGTGACCAGGCTCAGGTTGGCCCGCCAGCAATGCAGGTCGCGATTGAGGACAAAGCGCTGGCCCTGGAGGCCGCGGGAGCGGAAATTGTAGCTGCTGCTGTACACCAGGTGCCAGAGCGGCATGGGATTAAAAGTAAAGGACCACCTCAGGCTTTCGTTCGGCTTGGCCGCGCCGCGAGTGCGGCTCAGGTTGTGGCTAAGATTGATGGTCCAGGGCATGGCGCGGCTGAAAGCCAAGTCGCGCTGGCTGTCGTAGTCCAGCCCCCGGGCGTCGAGCGGACTGCCTGAAGAATTCGGATAACGCAGGCTTTCCTGATACGCCTCCTCCTCGAGATCGGCGGTCGAGGCCCCCTCCTTCCCGGCTGCCTTGTAGGTGCCGCGCAGGGTCAGAGTGGTGCTCAGGCTGCTCATGAAAGGCTTGAAATGCTCGACGCGCCCTCTTTCCAGCAGGTCGTGGCTCATCAAAAGCTGCAGGTTGATCAGCGAGGTCGGGGAGCTGGTGATCGAGGTGCTCAGCGCGCCCCAGCCCAGGGTATCCCGTTTCGCGGCCCTGACGAAATCGTAGTCCAGTGAATTGCGGATGGAAAGGAGCTTGCCTTCTTTCTCAGGCTGAGCGCTCTCGCTGGCCTGGCTCGTGGCGCGCGCGGAATCGCCCTTAGCCGCCGCAGGGCGGGGATGATACTTGTAGTCGATATCGTTGGAGATGGTGAAAGACATCCGGCTGTTCTTGCCGCGATTTTTCTCGCTGGTCAGGTCGGGCTGGAAAACATAGGTGAGCCGCGGCCGGATGGTGTGGCGCCAGCGGAAGATCGGTCCGATCTGCGGCCCGTTGAAAAAGCCGAAAATCTGCGTAGCCAGCGAGGTAGAAAGGTCCAGCGACTGCTCGCGGGTGAACTTGTCCGCCGCCTTGCGGTTGTCGTTCATCAACTGGGTGGAATAGCGCAGGCTGGGGTTCAGGTTCAGCCAGCCGTAGATTGTCTGCGGATTGTCCAGGTCCAGGCCGGTTCTGGATTGCTGCACCACGCCGGTGGTATCGTTGACCGTGGTGCGGGTGTTCGAATAATTGGTCGATAAGCCATAGGTAATATTGTAGAGCCAGCCGCTGGAGAGCAGGCCGTGGCGGCGGGGGACGGTTTTCGCGCGGTAAGGGAAAAGGTTGCGCTTATTCAGGCTCAGGCTCAGGGAGGGCAGGCTGACCACGGTGCGCGACTGCTGCAGGAATTTTTCGTGACGCGCGCTGGAGGTCAACGAGCCCCAGGAGGGCCGCCAGGCGAAACTGGCGGTGGAGCGCAGGCTCTGGCGGAGTATGTTCTGCTGGTCAAAATCGGTGCGCTGGAGCAGGTCCCGGGTGCTGGTGTAGTTTATCTCGGCGCTCAGCCGGCTGCGCTCGCCGAAAGTCTGGTTATGGCTGCCGAACATGCTGAAGGCCGTGGAATGATTGATCTTATCGGTCACCCGGCGGATGTCCAGACTTCCATCGTAGCTGTATCTCTTACGGTAACGGGTCCTTCCGCGCAGGGTGGTCTGGCTGCTGGTACGGATGTCCACCGAGCCCAGCAGATCCAGGTAGTCATTGGGGGCCCAGAAGTAACCCAGGTTGCCGATCGTGCGGCCGGTGATCCTGTCGCGGGCCACGCTGTTCACCCCGATCCGCGGCTGGAGAATGCCGGAATTGCGGTTGCCGGTGGTGATCGGGAAAAAAACGAAGGGCAGGATGAATACCGGCACCTCCCCAACTTTCAGCACCACGGGGGAGGCGAAAGCCCGCTTGTTGCGAATGACTTTGATCCGGGAGCTTTGAAAATGGAAATGCTTCGCCTGGGCCAGGTCGCAGGAGGTGAAAAGGTTGCCTCTGCCGAAAATGCTGTCCTGGCCGACCTTGCTCAGGGAGTCGCTCTCCAGGAACCAGCCGCCGAACTCGGTGCGGCCATCGAGGATGATCCCGCGGTCGCGCAGGATGTTATAATGCACATCCTTGCCCTTGAGCTGCTCCTGGCCCTCTTTCAGCTCCGGGTGGCCGCTGACAAAGATCTCGCCCGTGGAGCGGTTGTAGGCGATCATCGAATCGGTTTCTATCTGGCGGGCCGCGCTGGTAACCGTGGCTTGGCCCTGCAGGAGCAGGACGTTTTTCCGGGGGAAAAAGATGATTTTCTCGGCGGAATAGACAATTTTTTCGGCCTTCGTCCGGGAGCGCTCCTCCAGCAGCCGCATCAGGGAATCGGGCTGGGGTATCTGCACGGAATGTTTGCCGCCGGCCGAATCCGCCGCGGCTAAGGAGTCCGCGGGAGCCGCGGTCGTGTCCGGCGACCGGGCGGGTGAGTTCCGGGCGGGGACTAACAACAGGCCGAACAGGATGGCGAACAGAGGCAGCCGCGCAAAACTCATCCGGACGGAGATAACGCAGGATGCAATTGTGAGCCCATCAGTTTTTGTCCCGCTTGCGGGCCACCGCATAGGCGATCCAAACGCTCATCTCGTAAAGAATGACCATCGGGACGCTGACGAGTATCATGCTTCCCGGGTCCGGGGGAGTAACCAGCATGCCGATAATAAAGATAATGACTATCGCATGCCTGCGCTTGGTGCGCAAAAATTGCGGAGAGACCAGGCCGAGCCGCGCCAGCAGCAATACCGCGATAGGCAGCTCGAATACCACGCCGGTTATCAGGACCATCTTGGACGCCATATCCAGGTAGGAGCTGGCGGTCAGCATGAACTCGGTGGAGGCGTACTGGAACTGTGAAAAAAACTTCATACCCAGGGGCAGGGTGACATAATAAGCCATCACCGCACCCAGGATGAACATGAAGATTGAGACGAACAGCAGGGGAAAGACGATGCGGCGCTCTTTCTTGAGCAGGGCGGGGGCCACAAAAGCCCAAAGCTGGTAGATGAATACCGGAGAGGCAATGAGTAACCCGAAACCGAGAGAGATTTTCATCGCGATCATGAAGCCCTCGGTGGGCTTGATAATCATCAGCTTGCCGCCCTTGAGGAACGGAGCGACCGGCTCGACCAGGAACTGCAGCAAATCGTATTTGCTGTTGAGATAAAATCCGATGATGATCCCGACGAACAAAAATCCCAGACACCAGAATAGTCTTTTGCGCAGCTCCTCGAGGTGATCCAGGAACGGCATCTCGCTCTTGCGGTTCAGCTCATCCTCTTCACTTTCCGTACCCTGCGCCTCGTCCACTACCGCGGGAGAGCGGGAAGGCCGAGCCGCCTCGACAGGTAAGTTCTTTTCCTCTTCCATAGAGCTTTTTACGCCTTTCGAACCAGTATGAATTTTATCGGAAGCAGCTCCGGGCCAGGTCAACCGGAAATATACCTTTTTGCGGGCCTCAGGGTCAAGTATCTCAAGCTGGATCGCCCTGCTTCCGGGATTGCTCCGGATAAGCGCACCAAAGGCCTTGCATCTGCGTTCCAACCTGTTATCTTGGTGACCCGCAGGCCATGACCCCGATTCCCCAGGACTCCCGATGACCCATGACAAAGAAAAAGCCTTCAGCGCGATCGACACGGTCGAGCAGCTGACGCGGCTGGTGGATTTCCTGCGCTCCGGCGAGGGCTGCCCCTGGGACCGCGAACAGAGTTCCCGCTCGCTGAAACCTTATTTCCAGGAGGAATTCCACGAGCTGCTGGAGGCGATCGACTCCGGCCGCTCCGCGGAGCTCCGCGAGGAGCTGGGGGATGTGCTCCTGCACCTCTGTTTCCAGGTTTCCCTGGCCCGCGAGGCCGGCCAATTCACCCTGGCGGATGTCGTGGCCGGGGTGCGGGACAAGATGATCCGGCGTCATCCGCATGTATTCGGCGGCGTCGAATTCGCCAGCCGCCAGGACCAGCTCTTCGCCTGGGAGCAGATCAAAAGGGACGAAAAAGCCGACAACCACGGCAGCGAAGCCGCCGACCCGCAGGCCTCGATCCTCGACGGGCTGCCCGAAAGCCTGCCGCCGCTGCTGAAAAGCTACCGTATCCAGGGCCGGGTGAGCAAGTACCATTTCGACTGGGAGAAACCGGATGAGCTTTTCGCCAAGATCGAGGAGGAACTCACTGAGCTGCGCTCAGCCATGGATTCAGGCCGCGGCGAGGCTGTCGAAGAGGAGATCGGCGACCTGCTGTTCACGGTGGTCAACCTGGCGCGCCTGTTGAAAGTCCACCCGCAACCGGCCCTCGAGGGCACCAACCGCAAATTCAGCCTGCGCTTCAGGAAACTGGAACAGCGGCTGCGGCAGCGCGGCCTGAAACTCGGGAAGCTGTCTCTGGAAGAGCTCGATCAGGTCTGGGCGGAGGTCAAAGCAGAGGAAGCCGGGAAGTCCGGCCCCAGCGCCCCAGACCAGCCGCCGGGCAGCTAAGGCCCGGAAAGAGCTCTCCGCACTTCCTCGAAAAAGCGCTGGTTGTCCCGCACCCCATCGTAAGAGAAAAAGCAGTAGCCCCCCGGCTTTAGCGGAGCAATCCTGCGGATCCGCTCGATAATCCCGGACACCGGAACATCATAGGCCCGCAGGCCGGCCCAGACTTTTTCCTGGCCGACCGCCCGGCAGGCTTTCGCGATCTGCTCGTGAACCTGATCGGCATGCGTGCTGTAGGCCATGGGCAGAACCAGATCCAGGTAACCACGGCCGACCCATTCCGGCCAATCCTGGCCATAGGTCTGGTAAGCCTCTTCCAGGTTCGGCTTGACCGCCGCCGAGCGGACCAGCCCCGGTCTCAGGACATTGAGCCGCCCGGAGAGCCGCTGGAGAAACTCGGTGATCAGCCCGGCCCGGTAGGCGGTCCACTTTTTTTTGAGGTCCCGCCTGGCGGATTCCCCCTGCGCATTGTCCGCCCCCGAAGCCAAACCCCGCGGGTCCACGCCGTAGAGCCGCTTGAAACCCTCACAGGCCGCCGGACTGTAATCGACAGCTTCCATCGGGTAGCGGATATAGTCCAGGTGTACTCCATCCACCGGATAGCGGCCGACCATATCGGTAATAAATTCCTCGAGGCGGTCGCAGCCGCCCCGGCTGGCCGGAGACATGAAGACGCCGGTTATCATGAGCTTATTGAACAGCGAGCGCGAGTAGCGGGCCAGGGAGCCGCCAGAGCGGTCCACCATCATCCATTCCGGGTGGCTGTTCAGCAGGTGGCTGGGGTCCAGGGGAGGGCTGGAGGAAGTCCAGACCAGGAAAGTGTTGACCCAGGCGTGCACTTTAATACCGCGCGAATGCGCCCGCTCCAGGGTATATGCAAGAGGATCGAAGCCGGTGGCCAGAAGGTCGCGGCAGTTCTCGGCCGGCGGATAAACCTTCGAGGGAAAGTACGAATCGGCGCGGCCGCAAACCTGGACAAACAGGTTGTCGAAGCCGGCCTGGGCCGCGCTCGCCACCATCCGGTCAATACTGTGGGAAGAAAGCAGGCTGGTGCGCACCACCCAGAGTCCGCGGGCCTGGCGGAGGGCGGCGTGAGCCTCCGCGACGGCCGGACCCCGCAGGACCAGAGCCAGAAGTACGGTTAAAATTTTCCAGTGGCGGTCAAGCCAGCCTGAATAGCTCATAGTCTGCCGCGCGCCTCGGGGGGATAAAAAACAAGGGAGCAGGACAGACCTGTCGCGCTCCCTTATCAGACTGAATTAACTTTGATTGCATAGCCTCGAACGCCTGCTAGTCCTTTTTCTCCTCTTCACCCTTCTGCGGCTTGCTTTCGGCGGCCTTCTCTTCGCCCTTCACTTCTTCTTCCACTACGGCAGTATCCGCCGCCGCGGTCTCCGCGGCGGGAGCCTCGTGCTCCGCATGCTCGTGCGGCTGACCCGTCTCGTGAGCGTGCGCGTGAGCCTCCTCAGCCGTCTTCTTCTTCGATCTCCGGCGGCGCTTCTTCGCTCCGCCCTTGTGGGCGGCCTCATCCGGCATCAGCTCCAGCAGGGCCATCGGGGCATTGTCGCCCACGCGGCTGTTCAGCCTGAGGATCCGGGTGTAGCCGCCGGGACGCTCCTTGAAGCGCAGCCCCAGTTTTTCGAAAAGCTTGGAGACAACCTCTTTATCCCGGATGAAGCGGAGCACCTGCCGGCGGGCGTGAAGGTCCCCGCGCTTGGCGAAAGTGATCAGCTTCTCCGCCAGAGGCCGGGCCTCCTTGGCCTTGGCCACGGTGGTCCTGATCTTTTCATGCAGAAAGAGGCTGGTAATCAGATTGCTGAGCAGCCATCGGCGATGGCTCTGCGAGCGATTCAGCGCTCTTCCTTTTTTATTATGTCTCATCGTCTGTTTCCTTATCTCCGCTTAAAACCGTATTTATTGGATTCGCCCCGCTTTAAGCCGGCGGCCCCCATCCGTCCGGGCCGAGCTCCGGTTCAGGAGCCGGATTCCTTGTTTTCCTCGGCCTGCTCGTCGAGCTCCCACTCACCCTTTTCGTTTTCCTTCAGCTTCATGCCGAACTGCATTCCGTGACGGGAGAGAATTTCCGAGATCTCATTCAGGGATTTGCGCCCGAAATTGCGGAACTTGATCATCTCGCTCTCGGTCTTTTGCACCAGCTCGCCGAGGGTCCGGATGTTGGAGGCCTTCAGGCAATTGCTGCTGCGCACGGAGAGCTCGAGTTCTTCCACGCTGCGGTTGAACAGCTCCTTGAGCCGGTTGTGCTGGAGGTCGCGGGCGCTGGTTTTCTCTTCCTGGGGCTCGCTGAAGTTCTTCAGGAATTCCAGATGCTCGATCAGCAGCTCCGAGGCGCCGATCATCGCGGTTTCGGGATCGATCGCGCCATTGGTGTGCACCCGGACGATCAGCTTGTCATAGTCCGTGCGCTGCCCGACGCGCTGGTTGTCGACATCGAAAGAGACCTTGACCACCGGCGAGTAAATGGAATCCACCGGGATCAGCTGCGGGTCATCGCTCTGCAGCTCGTGCTGGTCAGCGGCGTAGTATCCGCGGCCGTTCTTCACCAGGAGCTCAATCCTGATCTTCTTGTCTTCCTTGAGGCTGAACAGATAGAGGTCCGGATTGATCACCTTGACCCCGGCCGGAGTGTGGATCGCTGCGGCGGTTACCCGGCCTTTTTTCGAGACCTCAAGCTTGCAGACCGCCTCCTCGACATCCGCATTGGCCTTCAAGACGATTTTCTTGAAATTCAACAGAATATCGGAGACATCCTCGAGCACTCCGGGAATCGAGGAGAGCTCGTGTAGGACCGTGTCGATCCGCAGCGCCCAAACCGCCGTCCCCTCGAGCGAAGACAACAGCACTCTTCTCAACGCATTACCCAGAGTCAAGCCGAAACCGCGCTCCAGCGGATAGACGCTGAACTCACAGTAATTCTGGGTGGCATTTCTCGTATTTTTTTCAATTCTCGAGGGTAGAACGATATTTTTAAGAGTCATAACCGCTATTTCTCCCGCTTGAAGTAACGAACTTTCTGGGAAATAGCTCCGGAAAAGACGAATCTTTCGGTAAAAGCGACCCGGCCGACGCCGGCCGCATCTCCCAGACCGGCCGAAGCTGAAGGCCGTTTACTTGGAATACAACTCGACGATCAACTGTTCCTGGGCGGTGATCGGAATGCTTTCCCGCTTGGGAATCTCGACCAGCCTGCCGGTCTGGGTTTTGAAATCGACATTGAGCCAGGAAACCATTTCCTGCTTGCCGCGCCGCTCGATAGTCGAGAGCACCAGACCCATCCCATGGCTCGGCTGCTTGATCGCGATCTCCTCGCCCGGGACGACCTGATAGGACGGCACATCCACGACCTGGCCGTTTATGTGGACATGACGGTGCCGGACGAGTTGGCGCGCGCTTTTGCGGCTGGGCGCGAACCCGAGACGGTACACCACATTATCCAGCCGGGTTTCGAGCAGCTGGAGCAGGTTTTCACCGGTGACTCCGCTACGGCGGGAGGCCTTCGAGTAGTAGTTCCGGAACTGCTTCTCCAGAACGCCGTAAATCCGTTTGACTTTCTGTTTTTCCCGCAGCTGCAGGCTGTAATCGCTGGTTTTTCTGCGGCGGCCGGCCACCCGGCCGTGCTGTCCGGGAGCGAAGTTTTTGCGCTCGATGGCGCATTTATCCGTATAGCATCTTTCTCCCTTGAGAAAGAGCTTAATCCCTTCCCGACGGCACAGCTTGCAGCTCGCTTCTGTATATCGCGCCATTAGAGATCCTCCAAAAAACGATGCCTAGACCCGCCTGCGCTTAGGCGGCCGGCATCCGTTATGCGGAATCGGGGTTACATCTTTAATCGATCTGATACTGAGCCCGGCGGCCTGAATCGCCTGAATTGCGGATTCCCTGCCCGCGCCGGGTCCCTGCACCCGCACGTGCACCCTCCGCACCCCCAGGTTCAGCGCCTCTTTAGCGGCGGTATCGGCGATTATCTGGGCTGCGAAAGGCGTACTTTTCTTGGAACCCTTGAATCCGCACTTACCGGCGCTGCTCCATAATACGGTATTGCCGCTCATATCCGTAATCGTGACAATGGTATTATTGAAACTGGCCTTAATATGGGCGACTCCCTCGCTCTCGACTTTTTTGACCTTTTTTTTGGCCTTTGCGCCTTTTTGGGTCGGGCTAACCATTCGAACACCTCTTCCGATCGCAGAATTGGATTGCCTAAGCAATCACGGAACGAACGCTTCCCAAAGCCTCACCCGCGGAGGCGACAGGGAGCGGACTATTACTTATTTCTTAGCCTTGGCCTTTTTCTTACCGGCAATCGCCACGCGCGGCCCCTTGTGCGTGCGGGCATTGGTGTGCGTGCGCTGGCCCCGCACCGGCAGCCTGCGGCGGTGGCGGACACCGCGGTAGCAGCCGATATCCATCAGGCGCTTGATATTCATCGCCACCTCGGTGCGCAGGGCGCCTTCGACTTTGAAATCGCGCTCGATCGCTCCGCGGATGCGGGTCTGTTCGCTTTCCGCCAGATCGGCCACCTTGGTGTCCGGGTCGATGCCGACTTCTTTGAGGATCTTCCGCGCCGAGGAGCGGCCGATACCGTAAATATAGGTCAGACCGACCTCGATCCGCTTGTTCTTGGGAAGGTCCACACCGGCAATTCGAGCCATATTCTAATCTCCCGAAAGGAAAAATTATTCCATCAGCCCTGGCGCTGCTTGTGCTTGGGGTTGCGGCAGATTACGCGAACGACCCCGCGCCGGCGGATGATCTTGCAGTACTCACAGATCGTTTTAACTGAACTGCGCACTTTCATCGTATCTCCAGGTCGAATCGGCTTGACTCATTTATAGCGGTAAGTAATCCGGCCGCGGCTGAGATCGTATGGACTCAACTCCAGAGCCACCTTATCGCCGGGCAGAATCCGGATAAAATTCATCCGCATTTTGCCGCTGATATGGGCCAGTACCTCGTGGTCATTTTCCAGTTTCACCTTGAACATGGCGTTGGGCAGCGGTTCGAGAACCGTTCCCGTCACCTGTACAGCTTCTTCCTTGGCCATCCCGCCGAACCTCGATCTTGAATGGATGAGGGTGGTTGCCGGCCTAGCCGGTCAGGATCTCCGGCCCGTTGGGCCCGATCGCCACCGTATGCTCGAAATGCACCGAGAGCTTGCCATCCGCGGTGACGACGGTCCAGTTATCCGCCAGGGTCCGGATCTCGTGAGTCCCCTCGTTGACCATCGGCTCGATAGCCAGCACGAGACCCTCTTTAATCAGGTAGCCCCGTTTGGGAATCCCGAAATTCGGCACCTGGGGGTCCTCGTGCAGGTTCTGGCCGATCCCGTGACCCACCAGATCGCGCACGACTGAAAAGTTTTCCGACTGAGCCACTTTCTGAACCGCGGCGCCGATATCCCCGATCCGGTTTTCATCGACCGCCTGCTCGATCCCCGCGGACAAAGCCCGGCGAGTACAGTCCAGCAGCTTGCGCTGGCGCTCGGCGGGAGGCCCGACCGAAAAAGTCGCGGCGGCGTCCGCGAAATATCCCTTACGGAAAACCCCTACATCCAAGCTGACCAGGTCCCCTTCCTTAAGGACCTTCTCTTTCTTCGGTATCCCGTGCACCACTTCCTCATTTACCGAGGTGCACAGGGCGTTGGGGAAGCCCCCATAACCCTTGAAAGCGGCGCTGCAGTCGGGGTTGGAACGGATGAGCGAATCCGCCAGTTCATCCAGCTCCAGGGTTGACACCCCGGGCCTGACCGCCTCCCCAATCCGCGCCAGAACTTCCGCTACGACCTTTCCCGCTTCCCTGATCCGGTCGATCTCAGACCGTGTCTTTAGAAAAACCATAATTACATCATTCTGCGGCCCGGAATCCGGCTCTTTTTCATGAACCCGTCATAGTGCCGCATCAGCAGATGGCTTTCCATCTGCTGGATTGTGTCCAGAGCCACGCCCACGACGATCAGCAGGCTCGTGCCGCCGAAATAGAAAGGTACGTTGAGCATCCGGTACATGTAAATCGGCAGTATGGCGATCGCCGCCAGAAAGAACGAGCCCGGAAGGGTGATGCGGGTGAGCACCTTGTCGATATACTCGGCGGTGCGGGCACCCGGCCGGATACCGGGAATGAATCCGCCCTGGCGCTTGAAATTCTCGGCCAGGTCCACCGGGTTAAAAATAACCGCGGTGTAAAAATAGGTGAAAAAGACGATCAATATGCAATAAAAGAAGACATAGGAATTGGTCGAGGGCTGAAAGTAGTTGCCAATATCCTCGAGCCAGCTTCCCGGGGCCAGAAACGAGCTCAGGGTGGCCGGCACGACAATAATCGACTGGGCGAAGATTATCGGCATCACGCCCGCGCTGTTGATCCGCAGGGGCAAATGGGTCTGCTGTCCGCCCATCACCTTGCGACCGACCATCCGCTTGGGGATCTGGATCGGTATCTTACGTGTGCCGAGTGTCATTACGATCACGCCGGCGACAACGGCAATCATAACCACCAGTACCAGCAGCATCGGGATGATCCCGATCACGTTATTCCGGAGCATCTCCAGCGACTGGAATACCGCCGAGGGGAAGCGGTCCACGATGCCGAAGAAGATCAGCAGGCTCATCCCGTTACCGATCCCCCGCTCGGTGATCTGCTCGCCCAGCCACATCACCAGCACCGCGCCGGTGGTTAGGGTAACCATGGTGGTGACCCGAAAAAGCCAGAGATTCTGCGCGGTCACCGCGCCCAGGCTCTGCAGCCAGGTGGCGATAGCGACCGACTGGATGAACGAGAGCACCACGGTTGCGTAGCGCGTGTACTGGGTGATCTTCTTCCGGCCCTCCTCACCCTCTTTCTGCAGCTTCTCGAAATAAGGGAACACCGGGGGCAAAAGCTGGAAAATGATCGAGGCGCTGATATAGGGCATGATGCCGAGAGCGAAAATGGTGGCGCGGGAGAGCCCGCCGCCGACAAACATGTCCATCAGCCCGAAAAAGGTGTTCTGCTGCTGGCCGAACCATTCGACCAGCCGGCTGACATCGATCCCCGGAGTGGTGATATGGCTGCCGATACGGTAAACCACGACAATCAGAAAGGTAAAGCCGAGCTTCCTTTTCAGCTCCGGTACATTAAAGATATTCTGCAGCCCATGGGCCATTACAACTCCTCGACTTTTCCGCCGGCGGCCTCAATGGCGCTGCGGGCCTTGGCGCTGAATGCATGGGCGGCTATGCTGGCGGCGAAAGTAAGCTGGCCATCGCCGAGAACCTTGACCGGCTGGAGCGCGCTGCGGATCAGGCCCCGGCGAGCCATCTCCTCCGGGCCGATCTTCTCCTGCTGTCCCAGGCGCTCAAGATCGGACAGGTTGACAATCTGATACGTCTTACGGAAGATGTTGGTGAATCCGCGTTTGGGCAGACGGCGCTGGATGGGCATCTGTCCACCCTCGAACCATACCGGACGCTTATTGGTGCCGCTGCGCGCTTTTTGGCCTTTGTGTCCGCGGCCGGAAGTCCCGCCGTGGCCCGAGCCCTTGCCGCGTCCTACCCGCTTGCGGCTGTGGGTGGAGCCTTCGGGCTTATTCAGTTCAGACAATTTCATCAGCTCGGTTCCGTACGTTTAAAATGAATTTAAGCTCATCGCGCGGTCCAGACAGGCGAACCGCCCGGTTGCACAATCAATTGGTTTCTTCCACTTTCAACAGGTGCTGGACCTTGAAGATCATGCCCCTGATCTGGGGGGTATCCTCGTGCACCACGCTTTTCTGATGATGGGTCAACCGCAGGGCGCGCAGGGTCGCCTGCTGCTTGCCGATCGCGCGGATGCCGCTTCTGATCTGGGTTATTTTCAATTTTTTACTCACTGGTCGCCTCCACCACCACGCGGTCCCCGGCGGCGATTTCCTCGACTGTCACGCCGCGGGTCCGGGCGACTTTCTGCAGGGTAGTCATATGTTTCAACCCATCGAGAGTCGCCTTGGCCATGTTGTGCGGGTTGTTGGAGCCCAGGGACTTGGAAAGGATATTGTGGATTCCGGCGCATTCGAGCACCGCGCGCACGCTGCTGCCGGCGATCACGCCCGCGCCGGGGGCGGCCGGTTTGAGCAGCACTCTGCCCGCCCCGAAGCGGCCGATCAGCTCGTGCGGGATCGTCCCTTTGTGCACCGGGATCCGGACCATGCACTTTTTCGCCAGCTCCACCCCTTTGCGGATGGCATCGCTGACCTCATTGGCCTTGCCCTTGCCCAGCCCGACACTGCCCTTCCCGTCACCCACCGCGACCAGGGCGCTGAAAGAGAACCTCCGTCCGCCTTTGACCACCTTGGCGCAACGGTTAATTGAGATCACGTTCTCGATAAGATCGGTTCTTTCCTTGTTTAAATCCACTTCAAGCTCTCCTTGGGAGGAAATGTTGCACGCAGGCCCTAAAAGCTCAGCCCGCCTTCACGGGCGCCCTCGGCGAATGCCTTCACCCGCCCATGATAGAGGTAGCCGTTGCGGTCGAAAACGATCTTGTCGATCCCCTTTTCCACAGCTTTCCTGGCGAGCACACGGCCCACTTCCTTACTTATTTCCACCTTCTTCTTACCGGTTTTCTGGACTTCCTTGCTCAGCGAGGACAGACCGAGCAGGGTCACGCCCCGGGCATCATCCACGATCTGGCCCTCGATATTTTTCAGGGAGCGAAAAATCACCAGACGGGGCCGCCCCGTGGAGCCGCCAACCCGCTTGCGAATCCGCATGTGTCTTTTGGTTCTGGCTTTGCTACGGTCAAAGGCTTTCATCGGTCTTTACCGCACTTCACATTAAAGTTTGACTATTTCCGGCCTCAGGGGCCGGTGGAAACCAATCATTAAGAGGCGGTGGCGCCGGCCTTACCGGCCTTACGGAGGATGACCTCGCCCTCGTAACGCACGCCTTTGCCTTTGTAGGGCTCGGGCGGACGGTAGGAACGGATCTTGGCGGCCAATTCGCCTACCACCTGTTTACTGATCCCGGAGACCACGATCTCCGTGGGACTCGGCACGGTGAACTTGACATCGGCCGGGGCCGCGACCTCGATCTTATGCGAAAAACCGAGCTCGAGAGTCAACCCGCCCCGGGTCGCCTGGGACAGGGCCGCCCGGTAGCCGACACCCTCAATCTTCAATTTCTTGGTGAAGCCCTCGGTGACACCGATCACGGCGTTATTGATCAGCGTCCGGGTAAGCCCGTGAAGCGAACGGTTCAGCTTGGAATCATCCGGGCGCTTGACCAGAATCTCGTTTTCGCCGATCTCGATAATCATGTTCAGGTGCACGAACTCCTGGCTTTTGCCTTTGGGCCCCTCGACCACCAGGCTGTTCCCATTACGGGAAACTTTCACTCCTTTGGGCAACTGTATCGGAAGTTTACCGATGCGCGACACCAGGTCCTCCACTTTACTCTATTGTGTAAGCTTCAATGTTTCGCTGTTGCATTAAAAATAACGATTACCACACATGGGCGAGTACCTCACCGCCCACATGCTTCTTACGCGCCGTCCGGTCGGTGATCAGCCCCTGGGAGGTAGAGATAATTGCCATGCCCAGGCCGTTGCGGATACGCTTGATTTCCGAGGCCCGCTTGTAGATGCGGCGCCCGGGTTTGCTCACTTTTTTCGAACCCAGCATGGCCGGACTCTCATCCTGGCCGTATTTCAGGTAGACACGCAGGACGTTTTGACGGTTATCCGCGATTTCCCTGAAATTGCCGATCAGCTTCTCCTCCAGGAGCAGCCGCGCCATTTCCCGGGCGAGTTTTGAACACGGCACATCCACGCGGATATGCCGCGCCTGGTACCCGTTGCGGATTCTGGTCAGCATGTCGGCAATCGGATCAGTCATTGGCATAAGCTTTACTCTCTCGAAAGCGTAATAGAGTTACAGGTAATCATTCAGCCACTAAACAAACGAGCCGCCGCAATAAGCCTCCGGGATTACCAGCTCGCCTTGCGCATACCGGGAATAATTCCGGCCAGGGACAGCTCGCGCAGGCAGATTCGGCAAATCCCGAACTTGCGGTAATAACCGCGGCTCCTGCCGCAGCGGCCGCAGCGATTATATTGGCGAACCTTGAACTTCGGTTTTCTCTTGCACTTGGCAATCAGGGATTTTCTGGCCACTTATTCATCCTCTCCAGGTGATAACCGTCAACTCTGCCCGGCATCCGGTTTTCCGGCCGGCCCGGCGGTCTGGGCGGCGGTCAGGCGGAACGGCATGCCAAGCTCCTGTAACAGCGCGAGGGCCTGGTCATCTTTCTTGGCCGTGGTAATAAAAGTTATATCGATACCATGAATCTGTTCGATCTTGTCGTAATCGATCTCCGGGAAAATGACCTGCTCCCGGACTCCCAGCGTATAGTTGCCGCGCCCGTCGAAACTCTTGGTCTGCAGCCCGCGGAAATCCCTGATCCGGGGGATGACCACGCTGATCAGGCGGTCGAGGAATTCCCACATCTTATCCCTTCTCAGGGTCACCCGGCAGCCGATTTTCATGCCTTCGCGCAGTTTGAAATTGGAGATCGATTTTTTGGCGCGGGTGATGACCGCATGCTGGCCGGTGATCTGGCGCAGTTCCTCCTGGGCGGTCTCCAGGGCCTTCGGGTTCTGGCTCGCCGAGCCCATTCCGACATTGAGCACAATCTTTTCCAGCTTGGGAATATCGTGCGAGTTCTTTATCCCGAACTCCTCTTTGAGTTTCGGGCTGACCACCTTTTCGTACTGTTCTTTCTTTCTGGTCATAGAAAGCTTACCTGGATATTAAGTTAAACCGCCGCCGGACTAAAACCGCCTGCCGGATGACAATCCGGATCAGGCCCCGGTCTTGATCTCGATAACCTCGCCGCTCTGCACGCTGATCCGCACCTTCGAGCTTTTTTCATCCTCGAGCTTGCGGCTGCGGATTCGCGTACCGCGGCCGGCCTTGCTGTCATAGAGCATGACATTGCTCAAATGGATCGGCGCTTCCTTTTCCAAGATCCCGCCCTGGGGGTTTTTCTGGGTCGGACGGGTATGGCGCTTGACCATGTTCAGCCCCTTGACCAGTACCCGGTTTTTGCCCGGGATGACCTTGAGGACCTCGCCGGTCTTGCCGCGGTTGTTGCCGCTGATAATAATAACCTTGTCACCTTTTACAATTCTCATCTGCCGCCCTCGGAATACTGTCTTGCTGCGTTTAAAGGACCTCTGGCGCGAGGGAAATGATTTTCATGAACTGCTTTTCTCTCAACTCACGGGCCACGGGACCGAAAATACGGGTGGCGCGCGGTTCCTTGTTGTCATCGATGATCACGGCCGCGTTCTCATCAAAGCGAATATAGGACCCATCCTTGCGGCGGGTCTCCTTTTTCGTGCGGACGACAACCGCCTTGGCCACCTCGCCCTTGTGCATATTGGAATTGGGAATCGCATCCTTGACCGTTATCACGATAATGTCGCCGATACCGGCGTAACGGCGGTGCGAACCGCCGAGAACCCTGATACACAGGGCCTTTTTGGCGCCCGAGTTATCGGCGATTTTAAAGACCGTTTCCTGCTGGATCATTTTTTATCCACCCGTTCGATCGATTATTGCCTGATGGGGATCTATTCCTCGCCGGTGGAGAGCACTTCCACCACGCGCCAATGTTTCGTCTTGCTCAGCGGCCGCGTCTCCACGATCCGGACCGTATTGCCGACCTTGCACTCGTTCTTTTCATCGTGGGCGACGTATTTTTTCGAGCGCCGGATGGCCTTGCCGTAGATCGGGTGCATGATCTGACGGTCCACGCGGACGAGAATGGTCTTGTGCATTTTGTCCCCGACCACCACTCCGACCCTGCTTTTCCGATTGTTTCTTTCCATCGCTGGCTCCGGATTCTCCTCATCCCGGGACGGCCCGGGATTTCCAGCCCTGACTGCGACGCAAGGGCCGGATTACTTTTGTTTTAAAATCGTAAAACAGCGGGCGATATCCCGGCGCAGGCTGCGTAATTGCATCGGGTTGTCGATCTTGTGCACCGAGTTGCGGAAAGAGAGTTTGAAATACTCCTCTTTCAGCTCGCCGAGCCTGTGCTCGATGTCTGCCTTGGTCATTTCTCTTAATTCATGCGCCTTCATTAGTTTCCTCACCGACAACGTGCCTTTCGACGATTTTGCATTTGACCGGCAGCTTATGGGCCGCCAGCCGCAGGGCCTCGTAAGCCATCTCGCGGCTTATCCCGCCGATCTCGAACATGATCCTGCCGCTTTTAACCACCGCCACCCAGCCCTCCGGGTTGCCTTTACCCTTGCCCATCCTCGTTTCGGCCGGTTTCTTGGTGATCGGCTTGTCCGGGAAAATACGGATCCAGACCTTGCCGCCGCGGCGGATGTGGCGGGTCAGGGCGACACGGGCGGATTCGATCTGGCGGTTGGTGATCCAGGCCGGCTCGAGAGACTGCAGGCCGTACTCGCCGAAACTCACCGTTGAGCCGCGATAGGCCGTGCCTCTCATCCTGCCGCGCTGCTGTTTTCTGAACTTGACTCTTTTTGGAGAAAGCATTCATCAACCCCCGAAAATCTCGTTCCTTGAGGACTAGCGCCGGGCCCCGTGATCCTGGCTCAGCGCTGGAGCGCCCGCCGACTCGGCAGCGTTAACGCCGGACCGCTTGCGGGTCAGCACCTCTCCCTTGCAGATCCAGACCTTGATCCCGATCGTACCAAAAGTGGTATGGGCGGTGCTGGTGGCATAGTCGATATCGGCGCGGATCGTGTGCAGCGGCACCCGGCCTTCGAGATAGCCTTCGCTGCGGGCGATTTCAGCCCCGGCGAGCCGGCCGCCACAGATGATTTTGATCCCCTGGGCGTTCATGCGCATGGCCGAGGTAACCGCTTTTTTCATCGCCCGGCGGAAACTGACCCGCTGCTCGAGCTGGAAGGAGATGCCATCGGCGACCAGCTTGGCGTCGATCTCCGGCGTCTTGATCTCCTCGATCTTGATAAATATCTCATCCTTTGACAGGTGGGCCAGCTCATCGCGCAGCTTATCGACTTCCTGTCCCTTGCGGCCGATCACCACTCCCGGGCGCGCCGTGTGGATAATCACCGTCATTTTCTGGGGCGTGCGCTCGATGACCACCTTGGAGATCGCCGCATGACCCAGCCGGCTGTGGATATATTTGCGGATCAGCTCGTCCTCTTTCAGCAACCGGGCGAAATCGCGCTCCGAGTACCAGACAGACTGCCAATCCTTGATCACTCCAAGCCTGAAACCGATCGGGTGTGTCTTCTGACCCACAGAGGCTCTCCTTTAAACAGACAACAGAGTTTTTTCAGATCCGGGGAAAGGCTACGAACTTACTTACGCTCTTCCGGCTCCGGTACATCCAGCTCGACAAAGATATGGCTGGTTCTTTTCATAATCGGCGTGGCGCGACCCATGGCCCGGGGAATCCAGCGCTTGAAGGTCGGGCCCTGGTCGACCCGGATTTCCCGGATCGTGATCGCCTCGGTGCTCAGGTCGAAACTGCCGAGCTGGTTGACCGCATTGCTGTAAGCGGACTGAACGAGCTTGCGCACCGGCTCAGCCGCGGCTTTCGGGGTGAAACGAAGGATATTGAAGGCTTCCTCCACGCTCTTGCCCCGGATCAGGTCGATCACCAGCTTGATCTTGCGCGAGGAGATCCGCACGAACCGCTGTTTGGCACTTGTAATCATGTCAGGCTTCTCTGGCGTTTTTATTAATCCCCTCGGGCCGCGGCCGTAAAGACGGCGGAACAAGGGAAAAGGAATAAAGAACAAACGCTATTTATGCTTGGGCACCGCGCGCTCGGCCAGCTTGCCGCCGTGGCCGCGGAAAAACCGGGTCGGCGAAAACTCGCCCAGCTTGTGCCCCACCATGTTCTCGGTCACATAGACCGGGATGAACTTGTTCCCGTTGTGCACGGCCAGGGTATGGCCGACAAATTCCGGGCTGATCGTGGAGCGGCGTGACCAGGTTTTGATGACCTTTTTTTCGCCCATCTCGTTGAGCTTCTCGACTTTTTTATGCAGAGAAGGCTCGATATAGGGGCCCTTCTTGAGCGATCTGGACATGACACTTTCTGATGGTTAAAGTGTTGCTACTTTCTTCTTCTGACGATGTATTTATCCGAAAGCTTATGTTTTTTCCGGGTTTTGTAACCCTTGGTGGGCTTGCCCCAGGGGGTGCAGGGATGCCTGCCGCCCGAGGACTTGCCTTCACCGCCGCCCATCGGGTGATCGACCGGATTCTTGGCCACGCCGCGAACATGGGGCCGGACACCCATCCAGCGCTTCACTCCGGCCTTGCCGAAGGAGATACCCATGTATTCCTGGTTGCCGATCACGCCCACGGTGGCCTTGCAATCGCGGGGCAGGAGGCGCACCTCGCCGGAGGGCATTTTGCAGTGGACGAACTTGCCCTCCTTGGCCGCGACCTGGATGCCCGCGCCGGCGCTACGCGCCAGTTGACCGCCCTTGCCGGGCTTAAGCTCCACATTGTGCACCAGCGTGCCCAGGGGAATCTCCGCCAGCGGAAGCGAATTCCCGGGTTGAATATCGCTGCCCGAGCCGGACTCGATGACCGCTCCCACGTTCAGGCCCTGGCAGTGCAGAATATAGCGCTTATCGCCGTCCTCGTAATTGATCAGGCAGATAAAAGCTGAACGGTTGGGATCGTACTCGATCGAGGCCACCCGGCCCTTGATTCCGGCTTTATTGCGCTTGAAATCGATGATCCGGTAGCGGCGCTTGTGGCCGCCGCCGCGATAGCGCATCGTCACGTGACCGTGGTGATTCCTGCCGCCCATGCTTTTAAGAGGAGCCAGGAGGGATTTCTCGGGTTCGGTCTTGGTGATCAGGTCGTAGGCATTGACCGACCGGAACCGCGTTCCATCAGTAACCGGTTTTAATTTTTTCAAAGCCATCGTTTATATCCACCCGCTTAAATTACACGCCTTCGAACAGATCGATCAGTTCGCCTGTCTTGAGGGTCACATAAGCTTTTTTCCAGTCCGCGCGCTTACCGGCGGAACGGCCCATTCTCTTGCTTTTGCCGAGCATGTTCTGCAGCCGCACTCCGGTGACTTTCACGCCGAAAAGGGTCTCCACCGCCCGCTTGACATCGAGCTTGTTGGCCTCGACGGCGACCTCGAAACAGTATTGATTGGCGGACTCGCGGAGACGGTCGCTTTTTTCAGTCAGCAGCGGCCGTTTCACTATCTGATACGGATTTTCCATGCGATTTCGACTCCAGTTGTTCGATAGCGCTTTTTTCGATAAGCAGTTTCTCGGCCAGCAGCACGTCGTAGGCGCTGCACTCGCCGAACGGCCGGATTTCGACAAGCGGGATATTGCGCACCGATTTCCAGACCAGCGGCTTGTGTCCGGCGGTCATGATCAGCGCGCGCACTTTCGCGGCGCCGGCATTTTTAAGCAATTCGGCGATCCTTTTGGTGCCCGGAGCGTCAAATTGAAGATCTTCGATCACCACCACGGCGCCTTCCTCAGCGGCCTTGGAGCTCAGAGCGCTCTGCAGGGCCGCCCGGCGGACTTTTTTCGGTACGCGTACATCGTAATGTTTGGCTTTGGGGCCGAACACCGTGCCGCCGCCCCTCCAGAGCGGGCTTCTGCGGCTTCCGGCGCGCGCCCGGCCGGTGCCTTTCTGGCGCCACGGCTTGCGGGTCGAGTAGGCGAGTTCGCTTCGATCCTTGGTGTTGGCGTCTCCCTGGCGCTGGTTGGCGAGCTGCGCCTTGACCGAATAATAAACCGCGCTCTCGCTTACCTCGGAACCGAAATAGCTTTCCGGCAGGGAAACCTCGCCCGCTTTTTCTCCGTTTTCTTTTAGAACCGCGATCTGTTTCATTTATCCCTCAGAATCAATTACCGGCTGTCAGGCTGAAACCAGGCCTCACTTTTTCTTGTAAACGGTCACCAGGCCGCTGGTCGGTCCAGGCACAGCGCCGCGGACAAAGAGGCAATTCCTGCCGGAGTCCACCTTGGCGACTTTAAGGTTCAACGCTTTCTGATTGGTATTGCCATACTGGCCCGGCAGCTTCAGGTTCTTCCAGCAGCGGGACGGATCGGCGGAGGAGCCGACCGAGCCGGGGACACGGTGCGAGGTGTTGCCGTGGGTTTCATCGCCGCCGCTGTGTCCGTGGCGCTTCACCACGCCCTGGAAACCGCGGCCCTTGATCACACCGCCTACATCCACACCCTCGCCTACATTGAATATCTCGGTGTTCAATTCCTGTCCCAGCTCGTAACCCTCGACAGTTTCCACCCGGAATTCCTTCAAAACCTGCGGGAAATAGTTCTCGAACTTCTTCAAATGCCCCTTGAGCGGCCGGATGACATTCTTTTCCTTCCGCTGGCCGAAACCGACCTGCAGGGCGTTGTACCCATCCTTGTCTGCGGTCTTGATCTGGATGATCTTGCAGGGTCCGGCCTGGATGACAGTGACCGGAATCATCAAGCCCTGCTCATCGAAGATTCTTGTCATCCCGATTTTTTTTCCAATCAATCCGAGCATTACTTCCTCTTTGAGGCGTACGGTTATTCTGCGGTTCACACCGGCGATTCGGCCGGTGTCGGCACTGTTAAACCTTGATCTCGATGTCCACGCCGGCCGGCAGATCGAGCTTGGTAAGGGCGTCGATAGTCTGCGGCTTGCTGTTGTGGATCTCGATCAGCCGTTTGTGCACTTTAATCTCGAACTGCTCGCGGCTTTTCTTGTCGATATTGGGCGACCGGTTGACCGTATAGACGCTGCGCTTGGTCGGCAGCGGGATCGGCCCGACCACCTCGGCCCCGGAGCCGACCGCGGTTTTGAAAATGGCCTCGGTCGAACGGTCGATCAGGGCATGATCGAAAGATTTGAGCCTGATGCGAATCTTCTGTCCCTGCACGGATGCCTCTTCTGCTTGAGGGGGCGCTGAAAAGCTGTTTTCAACCGCCCTTGAAGTTAAATTTTCTGCTCACCAGGCTGCCAAGGTCAGTCAACCCGGCCTGTCAGCCGGACCTTGCCAGTGCTATCCGGAATTTCCGAACTTTCCATTAAGCCTTGAATTACTCGATGATTTCCACGACCACGCCGGCGCCCACTGTCCGGCCGCCCTCGCGTATC
>MFIX01000201.1 GCA_001780825.1 Candidatus Glassbacteria bacterium RIFCSPLOWO2_12_FULL_58_11
TTCCCGCTGTTGCGTTGTCCATGCGCAAGTGCCCGAATGACGGGCATTTAATTCCCCTCTACAAAGAGGGGTGGCGACGCAGTCGACGGGGGGTATCATTCAAAACATCCTAAAGATTAACTGTCAACAAAAACAACTTAGCGCTAATGGGGCTGACCCCTGTGTCCGCCTCTGGTTTGGAAATTTGCGCGGGTAAGCGGGAGCACACACGGGTGCGCCCCTGCTAAAGAACTGCACATATATTTATGAATCATTATGTAAAGAGCCTTGCGGCTGGCGGTCCAAGTATGCTTCTGCCGCATTATCGAATGAAAGGGCTACAGCAGCGGATGAATGGTTTAAGGTTTCAAGGGCCCGGACTGGCTGGATATGAGGATTGGCGGGACAGGCTGTACGTTCCTGGAGTGGAAATCCTCGCGCGGGAGGGTGAAGAAAAAGGGCTGCTTCCGGCGATCCGGGAACTTTACGCTGGTCAGGTGCGGGATTGGCCGCTTTTGAAGCACCGGGTGGATGCACTTGACAGTATCCGGACGCGAAGGGTGCAGGTCGAGGGCCGCAGTCTGCTGCTGCAGAACAACCCGGCCCGCCTGGCCAATGCAGTCGCTCCCACTGATCCGGAGAAGATCGCCGCCCGGCCCTGTCCCCTGCTGCCTGAGAACATGCCCCCGGAACAGATGGGTCTGCCTTTCGCCGGGGAATGGGTGGTGGTCTGCAACCCGCTCCCGTTCAGCCGCCTGCACCTGGTCCTGACCAGCCGCACCCACGTGCCCCAGACCGCCAGGGGAATTATCCGGGACATGCTCCGTTTTACCAGCCTGACCGGCTTTATCTCCCTCTACAATGCGCCCGGCAGCGGAGCCTCGATCCCGGACCACCTTCACCTCCAGGCCGGGCCGCCGGGCCGCTTGCCCCTGGTGAGGCAGCTCCCGAAAACCGGAATCGGATTTACGGGCGTAATCTCCGATCCGGCCCTGCCACAGCGCATCTTCCTCTACGCCGATTCAGCACAGCGTATGGAAACCTTGTTCGAAAGAGCCGCCGGAATGATCAACCGCTGCAGCGGCCATGCAGCCGAAGCGGAGCCGCGTTTGAACCTGGCGGTTATCAGCCGGGTCGAGGGGAAAGTGCCGCTGGTGGTCGTGCACCCGCGCACCCAGCACCGGCCATCCTGTTATTACGAGGAGGGTGAGCGGCATTTCATGGTCAGCCCCGGCTCGGTCGACATGGCCGGGCTGGTCATCGTGCCCCGGCTGGAGGATTTCCGCAGGCTGGACGGCTGGAAATTGAAAAATATTTTCCGGGATGTCTGCCTGGACCGCGGGCAATTCGAATGCCTGGCCGGAGAGCTGAAGAAGATTTGAAATTTTCACTTGCCGCCGGGCCACCTGGACCGGCAAGCCCGCTTAAAAATTTTTAGGTCGGATTCGGTAATGGAAAGTGAAGCAGTCAAAAGAGCCGCTGAGGAGCTCGAAAAAGCCTTAACGTCGGAAAGCTGCCGCGACTGCGGCTGTTTCCACAGCGTGCTGATTATGCTCGAAGATTTTCTGCCCGATGAAAACTGTCCGGCCGGCACTGCGGGGCTCCTGGAAAAGGCTCGCCTCTCGCTGCTGGAGGTCAGCCACGATTGCCTGGGCTGCCGGCCCTGCCTGTCGATGGAAGCTCTGAAAATCCTGAGAGGCATGGAGGGTTGAGAAAAGAAAGAAGCGGAAACGAAAAACCCGTCCGAACGGACGGGTTTTTTATTGGTAGCCCCTAGGGGAATCGAACCCCTGTTTCATGGCTGAGAACCACGCGTCCTAGGCCACTAGACGAAGGGGCCGGATGTCTGAAAGGGAGAGATAACTTAATATCCGCTAGGCGCTTTTTCAAGTATTTTCTCTTGAATCGCACACCTGCCGTACAGTCACAAAAAGTTCACCAGCGCCGGGCCTCCTGTCCGGCCTGTGTTCTCGGCGCCTTTTTTCCACATTGATATTTTATATCGCCTTTCCTGAAAATAATTTGATTGACAATGCAACGTTTATCGTGTAAAATAGGCTTAACCGCTTTTAATGACTTTCTTTTTTATCTCAGCGAATTCAAGCTTTTAATACTGAAAGAGCCAATTTAATCTACTGCATGAGGTCAAGCTGATCATGGTCCAGGTGAAATGTGAATCCGATCAGGTCAGGCCGGTTTTTGCCGGAAACAGGTATTTCAAAGTCAATTCGAGCCTGGAAAGCAGTCTCCTGGCCTCATTTGACCTGTACAAGAAGGTCAGTCTGAGAGGCCGGGAGTACTATGTCCTTTGCCGCAAGAAAGGCAGTCTGCAGCCTTTTCCGGAAGAGGACAGCCTTTACCTGCTGGAAGGCGACATGGAAAATTTGCTGAAAACCGATTCCCCCTCAGTGCTTTCCGGCGGGGACAAGCCCGAGGGCCGGATCGCCCGCTTACTGATAACCAACCAGTTCGAGCGGAGAATCCTGGATAACTCGGAGCTGGACCTGTACGACAAGATAGAGTTGACCGTGCACTGCGCCTCTCAGGTGTTACGCGGCCTTTTTAACAAAGGGACCCTGGAGCGCGACGATCTGGACATAATCGCCGGAATCGGCCAGAACTTTCTCACCTTCACCAGGGTCATCCTGGCGGAAAATGAAGCGGTGGAGTCGCTGTTGTACAGCCTGGCCAGCCACAATTATGAGATTTATACGCATTCGGTGCATGTCAGCCTTTACTCAGGCTTACTGGCCGGCGAAATTCAGAACCGGAGATTGCTCACAATCAGCCCCGGTCAAATGAAGAGTCTGTATATCGGCAACATTCTTCACGATATCGGCAAGATATTGATTGATCCGGCAATCCTTATCAAAAAAGGGCCCCTGACCCGGGAGGAGCTCGAGGAAGTCAAAAAGCACCCGGCGCTAGGCATGGAGCTGGTCAAACACGCCGAGCTGCCCGAGGATGCGCTGAAAATAATTCTATATCACCATGAGAAATGGAGCGGCGGGGGCTTCCCCTGGAATATCAGCAACCGTCAGATTTCGCCTTTTGCCCGGATAGCCTGCATTACCGACACTTTCGACACACTCACCAGCCGGAGGGAATACCGCGAGGGGATAGAGCCGTTCGAGGCCCTGGTAATGATGAAAAAAAAGCTGAGGGAGAATTTTTACCATCCCTACCTGGATATTTTTATTCAACTTTTAGGTAAAGGCTCTCGATTATAGATAAGGAGAGCTTGCATCTTCGCCGGCTTTTTTTTATCATAAATAGGCAATCCTTTTCCGGGTTTTGCCCGGATTAGTGGGCTTATTGTCAGCGCCAAATTAAAATAAATTTCAGTAAATTATGGCTGAAACCATCCCCAATGTTCTGCAATTCATTTCCACGCCGCGCGGCTTTATCATTTTCTGCGCGGTAATCGGCACGGCCTACATAGGGGTATGGTTGCTGTTCCTGTTCGAGCCCGCGCCAAAGAAAAAGAAAGCGGCGGCGGATAAAAAATCGGCTGAAGGGGATGAGAGACAAGAGGGTGGTGAAGGCCAGAAGCAGAAGAAACAGGAGAAGCAGCCCGCGACCAGCAAAGCCTGAGCCGGCCTATAAGCTTTATCTCCAGATAAATCAGATATTTTGAGCTTTTCCCGCCTTACCCGACCAACCCGGCGAATTATTCCATCGAACCCGTTAAACACATCGAACTCTCTGTCAACCCTTTCAGGCGGCCTTGCCTTGACCGTGGCTCGCTCTATCCCTGAACCAGGTCCGGATAAAGCGGAAACTCCCGGCACAGCCTTCCGACTTTTTCCCGCAACGCGCCGAAGAGCTTCTCATTTTCGATATCGCCCAGCGCCTCGGCGATCATCCCGCCGATCTCCTCCATCTGCGCCAGCCCCATCCCGCGGGTGGTCAGGGCGGCGGTGCCGATCCGGATTCCGCTGGTAACAAAGGGGCTGCGGGTCTCGAAAGGCACGGTGTTCTTGTTCACGGTGATCCCGCAGCGATCCAGGGCCTCCTCGGCTTGCTTACCGGTTATCCCCTTTTCGGTCAGATCGACCAGCAGAAGGTGGCTGTCGGTCCCGCCGGAGACCAGGCGGAATCCCGCGGCGGCCAGGCATTCGCCGAGCTTTTTCGCATTGTCGATAACCTTGCGCGCGTAAACCTTGAATTCCGGCTCGAGCGCCTCGCGGAAAGCCACTGCCTTGGCGGCGATCACGTGCATCATCGGGCCGCCCTGGATTCCGGGAAAGATCTGCTTGTCGATTTTCTTTGCCAGGTCCTCGCCGCAGAGGATCAGTCCGCCCCGGGGCCCGCGCAGAGTTTTATGGGTCGTGCTGGTCACTACGTGGGCATACGGCACCGGCGAGGGATAGCAGCCGGCGGCGATCAGCCCGGCCGGGTGGGCCATGTCGACCACCAGGTAAGCTCCCACCTCATCGGCGATACGGCGCATCCTGGGGAAATCGATCTCCCGGGGGTAGGCGCTCGCCCCGCCCATAATCAATTTCGGGCGATGCTCGCGGGCCAGGGCCTCGAGAGTCTCATAGTCGATCAGGTTGGTCTCCCGGGTTACCCCGTAGCTTACTACTTTGTAAAGGATACCGCTGAAATTTACCGGGCTGCCATGGGTCAGGTGGCCGCCATGGGAAAGATTCTGGCCCAGGATCGTATCTCCGGGCTGGAGCAGGGACATGTAAACCGCCATGTTCGCCTGGGAGCCGGAATGCGGCTGCACATTGGCGTGCGCGGCCCCGAACAAGGCGCAGACCCGCTGGCGGGCCAATTCCTCGGCCTGATCCACGAACTCGCAGCCGCCGTAGTAGCGCTTGCCCGGGTAGCCCTCGGCGTACTTGTTGGTCAGCGGCGAGCCCAGCGCCTCCAATACCGCCCGGCTGACAAAATTTTCCGAGGCGATCATTTCCAGCGTCCCGGTCTGACGGCCGATTTCGCGCATTACGGCAGCGTAAATCTCAGGGTCTGCCTGTTTCAGTATCTGCATCAATTTCTCCCCGCACATTACATGGTTGGACAGGTTTCAGCTTTTCCGGCCTTCACCGGCCTCGATCTCAGAGATTTGTTCGACCCGGCGCGCATGACGCCCTCCCAGAAAATCGGTCTCCAGCCACTTTTTCAGGATCGCGCGCGCCTGTTCCACCTTGAGGGTCCTCCCCCCCAGGGTGATAATATTGGAATCGTTGTGCTCCCGGGCCAGTGTGGCGGTCAGCTCATCGGTCGCCAGGGCGGCGCGCACCCGCGGATACTTATTCGCCGCGATGGACATCCCGATCCCGGTCCCGCAGACCAGGACTCCCTGCTTGCGCTCGCCCGAGGATATCAGACGGGCCACCTTTCCGGCATAGTCCGGATAATCCACGCTCTCCGCGCCGTGGGTTCCCAGGTCCTCCGGCTCGTAGCCCAGCTCCTTGAGGTAGCGCACCAGCTCCTCTTTCAGCTCGTAACCCGCATGATCGCTGGCAATCGGGATCTTTTTAGCCATGCCGCCCGTTCCTTTATCTAAAATTTTACGGCCGCCTGTTCGGACAGAGCGAGCCGGATCAGTCAAATTACTCGGGTTCCATAGCACAGCCGGTCCAGCCGCAGCGGCCGACGGTGCTCAATTCTCGGCGAGCAGCTCCTCCATCTGGTCCAGCAGACGGCTCAACGTGCGCGCCACGGCCAGGATCGGCTCCGGCCCGGTCATGTCCACGCCGGCGTTTTTCAGCAGGTTGATCGAATAATCGCTGCTGCCGCTTTTCAGGAAGCCGAGGTAACGCTCGCGGGCCGCTGACCCCTCGCCGAGGATTTTCTCGCTGAGCAGGGTGGCCGCGGAAAAGCCTGTGGCGTACTGGTAAACATAGAAATTGTTGTAGAAATGCGGAATCCGGCCCCAGTTGATCTTGTAAATGTCGTCCACCACCATCCCGGGACCGAAATAGCGGCGGTAAAGCTCGGCGATCAGATTCCCCATGCCGGTCGAGGTCAGCGGCTCCCCGGCCTCGGCCTGACGGTGGATTTCGCGCTCGAACTCGGCGAAAAGCGCCTGGATGTAAACCGTGCCCTGGATCTGGCGGACCTGGTGGTCGAGCAGGCTAAGCTTTTCCTTGCGGTCCGTGGTGACTTTCAGCAGGTGGTCGATCAGCAGGGCCTCATTGGTGGTCGAGGCGACCTCGGCCACGAAGATCGTATAGTCCCCGTAAACCGGCGGCTGGCTGGACCAGGTAAAATAGCTGTGCAGGGCGTGTCCCATTTCATGGGCCACGGTAAAGACCTCGTGCAGGGTACCATTATAATTGAGCAGGATATAGGGATGGGTCCCATAGGCGCCCCAGGAATATCCGCCGCTGCGCTTGCCCTTGGTCTCGTAAACATCGATCCAGCCCCCGCCGAACCCCCGTTGCATGGCCTCCCGGTACTGCTCGCCCATCGGCTGCAGGGCCTTCTCCACCAGGGCCACCGCCTCGTCGTAGGCATATTCCTTTGCCAGCTCGGGAAACAGCGGCGTATAGATATCGTAAGGATGGACCGCATCCAGCCCCATCACGCGCTTGCGCAGGGCCACATAGCGGTGCAGCGGCTCGAGGTTGGCGTTAAGCGTGGCCACGACATTATCGTAAACCGCCGCCGGGATGTTGTCGCCATCCAGGGCCGCCTCCAGGCTGGAGCCGTAATTGCGCGCCCGGGCATAAAAGATGTCGCGCTTGACTATCGCCGAGAGCAGGGAGGCCAGGGTGTTTTCGTAATGATTATAGGTACCGTAAAAGGCCTCGAAGGCCCTCTTGCGCAGCTCCCGGTCCGCGCTTTCCATGAACTTGCTGTAGCGGGCCTTGGTCAGCTCGACCTCATTGCCGTTCTCATCCTTGATCGAGGGATAGCTGATATCCGCATTGTCCAGCATGCTGAAAATGTTCCTCGGCATGCGGGTGACCTCGCCGGAGAGGGCCAGCAGTTTTTCCTCGGCCGGACTGAGTGTGTGGCTGCGGGTGCGCAGGAGATTCTCGAAGTGGTGGGCGTAAAACTGGAGCCCATGGTTGCCGGCGAGCCAGCCTGTCAGGCGCTCCTCAGGAATCTGCAGAATTTCGGGTACGATGTAGGAGGCAGCCGAGCTGCAATTGGTGCTGAGCGTGGAGGCCCGGTCGGCCAGGGCCTGGTAGGTGTCGCTGGCCGTATTTTCATCCCGGCGCATGTTGGCGTAAACATAGAGCCGGCTCAGGGTCACATTCAGCGAGTCCTGCAATTGCATCAGCGCCAGCAGCTTCTCCGCTGATTCGCCGAGTTTGCCGCGGTAAGACTCAAGCTCCGGAATTTTCTTTCCCACCTCGCGGAAATCCTTCTCCCACAGCTCATCCGAAGAATATATATCCCCCAGACGCCATTTATAGCGCGGGTCGATCCCCTTTCGTTCGAGTATCTTTTCCACTTGCGCTCCCAAGCAGCCGTTTACTCCCATAAACAAACCAGTTAAAAACGACAAAACCAGCAGGTTATTCACTCCGCGCGACATTTCCGCTCCACTGCCACGCACCCATCCGGGCAGCGGCCCTTCCCGGCAGATCGATTTTGCCATATCAGCCGGCTTGTAAGCTCCTCCGCGAAGTGACGCCCGGAAGGCCGGCCAATTATAGACTCGCAAAAAAATGGAACAAATAACTTCTTTCAGCTTATAGCTTTAGAGGGCCATTACCCCAGCCGTAACGCTTCCCGGGATACCGATCCAGCGGCCCGGAGAATTAAGAACCTACATAATACAGGCCGGGTGTTTGGTTGACAAGATTTACGTTACCCGGTAAATTTCGCTAACCGTTCCCCGGCATTCTTGCCGACTAGCCGACAACTCGAAGACGACATCTTTGAAGTTCAAACTGACGACAATCCTGTTCCTGGCCCTGCTCTCGACCGCTGGCCGGCTGACCGCCCAGGACGACCTGGTAAAGATAACGGTTCAGCCGGATAATTCCGAGTGGGACTGGCAGAGCTACGCCTCGAAGATCGCCGGCAAGCTGGCGGAGGAGATCGATGCGCGGGTGCGCCAGGGCATCCCCAAACGCGAATTTGTCGTCGACTCGACTGCCGCGGTCCTTGAATTCCGCTTCCGGATGGACCAGAATGGCATCCTGAAGAACTTTTTCCCGCTTTCGCAGCGTAACCGCTATTTGCTCTATCTGGTCCAGCGGTCAGTCAGAAACCTCGGTTCGTTCGCCCCGCTGCCCGAAAGTTTCCCGCTCTTTTATTTCGACGGGACCCTGAATATCCATTGCCGGATGAGCCCCACCCGCTGGTACAAGCGCTATTATTTCGAGCAGCCCCTGGACTCGCTTCAGGAAGCGCCGTTCGATCCGGTCTATGTCAAGCTGTCCAAAGAGCCGCTGCTGTTTTACGAACCGGAGGTCAAAGACAAGGCTGCCCTGCTCGATGAATTCAGGAAGCGTATCGGCCTGTCCAGCGAAATCCAGGATACCAGCAGCTACACTCCCCTCGACTTTATCAATCGCCATGTCGCGGTGCGGATCGAATACGACAGCCTCTCCGGCAGCCGGAGCGATTCCATGCTGCTTAAAACCCGGCTCGAAGCGGCCCTGGCCGAGGCCGGAGCGCGGATCGTGGAAAACGATTTTGCCCTGGAACAACAGCGAGCGCAGGAGGCGGCCGAAAGACTGGAGGAGGCCCGGAAAGCCGCCCTGGCGGACTCCCTGGCCGCCGCGGCCCGGCGTGACAGCGCGGCCGCAGCAGCAGCCGAAACTTTGAGCGCGGGGAAAGATTCCTCCGGCGCGGAAATCAAAGCACCGGATGAAGCGCTCAAACCTGGGACGGCGATAGCGGCGGGCGCGGATAGCTCCGGCGCCGCTGTTTCCGAGGAGAGCGCCAAATCGGCCGCTGCCGAACCGCAGAAACCCGGGAAAGAAGCTGTCGAAACTGGGAATAAAATCGCGGAGGAGCCTGCCCGGACCGAAATGCCGAAAGCGGCCGCTGTGGATAGTCTGGTCCTCAAAGCCAGGCAGGACAGTTTAGCCAGGGCCCGGGTGGAAAAGGAAAAAGAAATGGAACAGGAGCCTCCGGAAATTAAAAGAGATCTGGAGGAGGCCTTCGCCAAAAGGGCAGTCACGAGCTACCTGGTATTCTCAGTCGGTATCGCTCGGGACTCGCTCCCGGATACGGCTTTCTGCCGGGTCAGGCTGTTCCCGAGCGATAAGCCGAAAGAATCCAAAAGAAAGTTGAAATACAGATTCGCCAGCGGGAAAGTCCTGCCGGACAGCCTGGGCCGGCGGCTTGTCGCCCGGCTTACCACTCCGCCGCCCAAGCCCGCGCCGCCTCCACCACCCGCGCCCAAGCCGGCCGCGCCGCCGGCCGCTAAAACTGATTCCACGGCCCGTGATACTTCCGCGGCGCGTGCGACCGCGCCTGCCGGCAGCACGGCCGCCAAGCCCGATTCCTCAGCCCAAGATACGGCCAAAACCCGGATCACGGCGCCAATCGACAGCGCCGCCGCAAAAGCCGGCGGCCAGGCCCCAGCCCCGGCTGCTAAAGCCGCTACCGGAGCGGCCATCGCGGATTCAGCCCGAGTCCCGGCGGACAGCCTGAAAGCTGCGCCGTTGACTCCTTCAGCGCCGGCGGATTCCTCCAACGCGGCCAGAGACAGCTCGGCCAAAGCGCCGGTGACCGTTCCTCCAGCTACCCAGCCGGCTGCGCCGCCAAAAGCGGACAGCAGCGCCGCGCCGAAAGACTCCGCGACTGCCGCCCCTGCCGGCGGTACGCCATAATTTTTTGGAATTTGAATGTCTTGAGGAATTAAGCGTCCGAGTTGGACACGGGAAGGATTTTGCCCCGGAGTGGAATTACGTGGCTACCCGGCAGCGCTAAGGTCGGTTATTTTTCAGAGCTTGCCTTGCAGGTAGTCCAGCAGAGCCTGGCCCTGGGTGAAATCCGGTACTATGATATCCGCCCCGGCCTTGATCAGACGGTCGCGCTTGGCAAGGTTAATACCCCAGCCGCGGACCTCATCACTGGCTATGCCGACAGTCAGCCCGCCCACCCTGCGGGTCTCGGCGATCTCGACCGGCCCATCTCCAAAAGTGCACAACTCTGGTCCCTCCAAGCCGTGCTCGCTGATTATGCCGGAGATCAGCTTCTTTTTTGAAAACTTGGTGATATCTCCCACGCTGCCGTAGATTCCGCCGTCGAAACAACCCGCATAACCCAGCCGGCCGGCCTCCTGAACCACATCCTCCTGGTCGGTGCCGCTCGCCAGGTAGAGGCGCATCCCGAGCGCCCCGAGCGATTCGAGGAAACCTACGGCGCCTTTGACGGTAAAATCCGCGCATTCGAGCTCTGCTGCCTCGAGACGGGCCAGGCGGCCATGCACCATCTCCAGCAGCTTCACATTGAATATCGTCTTGTAGCCTTTCGCATCCAGTATCTCCGCCGCCGGAACATAGCCGAACTCCGCGACCATGTCGGCCAGGGCCTGCATCTGGACTATGGTCTGGACCCCGGTGCTCTGGTCGATGAATTCTTTCACCCGGACCTGCACCAGACGGAATTCTGCGGCGGAAACCGTGCTGAAAGACTCGCCGAAAATGCATTTCAGCATGACCTCTTCCATAATCGGCTCCCAGCCCTCCCGCAGCGTGGAAACCGTACCGTCATGGTCGAATATCATCTGCCTGATCCGGCCGCGGACTATCCCCGGGTTGACAATCTCTATCCCGGTGCCGGGAAGATACTGCGCCTTTCGCGGGTCCTCGGCCAGGTCAGGGTGATAGACCAGGCGGCTGTTCCCGATGCGCTCGAGAATTTCTTTCGGCGAGGCGGTGCCGGTCTGCCTGAGCTTGGCCACGGTCACCGAGGCGGCGTAATTGCCGAACCCGGCCGCTTCTTCGATTTTTGCGCCGGCAGCCAGGGCCACAGTGAGCGCGGCGAGCATGGTATCCCCAGCTCCCACCGGGTCCACCGGGCCGGTGATAAACACCGCGGGGACCTCCGCGCACTGACCATTCTCGTACACCATACAGCCGCGCCTGCCGCGGATCAGCACCACCGGCTTGTCCCGGGAGGCGAACAGCGCCTCCAGGGCCGTGGCTGTCTCCTGCCGGTCGAACACCTGTTCATCCGGGTAGAGGCTTTCCACGCCACGGTAGCGGCGATTCAGGGAGGACTGGTCGATCTTGAGCACCGCGTTGCGGTACAGGTCGATATTGTCCCGGCAGTCGACGACAAAGATCTTGTTGTTGAATTCTGCGGTCAGCTTGTTGAGCCGCTCGATCAGCTTTCCGGTCACCAGCGGATTGGGTAGCTGCTGGTTGATAATCAGGACATCGAGCCCGGGCAGACGGGCGGCTAAAGTTTCAAATAACTTTTTTCGGGTAGCCTCGGCGATACGGTTATGGAATCCGAAATCCAGCCTGCGCTGTTCCTCGCCCTCCAGGTGCGGCTTGGCCCAGACCGGGGTGTCCCAGTTCTCCGATTGAATGAGCATGCCCCCGGTGGTAACTCCAAGCTTATCAAGTGTTTCGATCAGCAGCTTGCCGAAAACATCCTCCCCCACTACCCCGAAGGCCTCCAGGCCCCCGGCGCCTAAAGCAGCCAGGTTCGTCATGATGTTGCCCGCCCCGCCCGGACTGTAGCGCTGGCTGCGGACCACCATGGCCCGCTTGCCGGTCTCGACCGATATCTCGCCTACCGAGTCCTCCAGCATCCAGTATGCATCCACCGCGAAATCCCCGAGCACCCCGATATGCAGCTTAGGGAGGCGGGCAAATATTTTTCCGGCAAGCTCTTCCATGTTTGCTGTACCTGTCCGGCTTCTTTACAGCCGGTGAATGCAAGCAGTCGTGCTATAATTTCCCGCAGCGGCAATCCGGCAATGAACAAAGTATTCTCAAAAAGTTGCCGAAAGCTATTAGGCTAGAAGCGGATTGTCAAGGCCGGGGGCGGAACTGCGGGCGCTGCTGACAGCGGGTATTGCGGTGTTCAGGCAGCTAAGCCCAGGGGTGGGAAGAAATCATATATTGACTGGAACTGTTGAAATCTTTAGGTTAAGGCTTTCTAGGCCGGGGCTTTGGGCAGTGGACCGATAAATTATGGAGAGCGGGGAAAATGGCGCTGGAATCGGCGAAGTTCGTGATAATCGGGGCGGGGCTGGCCGGGATGGCCACCGCTTACCAACTGGCTTTGCGTGGCGAGAGCGGAGTGATAGTACTCGAGAAGGAACAGTTCCCGGGGATGCATTCCTCGGGCCGCAACGCGGCCATGATCCGGCAGGTGGTCGGCGACCGGGACATCCTGAAACTGGCTAAAAGGGGCGCGGAGTTTTTCAACGGCCGGGCCGAGGGCTGGCAGTCGCCGCCCCCTTTCCAAAGGAGCGGCTCACTGCTTGTCGCTTCCGGAAAGGCCTGGCAAAAGCTGCTGGCGGATGCGGAAGCGGCCCGCAAGGCAGGAGTCGAGTTTCAACAGTGGGACCCGGCACAAATCGAGAAATCCGTGCCCTGTACGAAAGGCGGCAAGTTAGAGGGCGGGATATTCTGCCCCGGGGATGGAGTGACAGACACGGACGGCTTGATCAACGGCTACTACCAGGCGGCCAAGGCGCGGGGAGTGTCCCTGTTGACCGAGTGCGAGGTGAGCGCGGTCATGGTCGAAAACGGCAGGCTGAAAGGGGTCGAGACCAGCCGAGGTTTCATCCGCGGCGGGACAGTGGTCAATGCCGGAGGTCCCTGGGCCTCGAAAGTAGCCGGCCTGGCCGGGGCGCTGAAGATCGAGTTCACTCCCCTGCGCCGTCACCTCTACTACACCGGCCCTCTCGAATGGGCCAGCCAGGACTGGCCCTATGTCTGGGACACCGCCAATGAGGTTTATTTCCGGCCCGAAAGCGCCGGGCTGCTGCTCAGCCCCTGTGATGAGTCACCGGCCCGGCCGGCTATCCCGATTGTCGATCCCGCGGTCGAGGAGACGCTGGCGGCCAAGCTGGCAGTTTCGTTCCCGGCATTGCTGGAAGTCCCGGTCGCCAGGGCCTGGGCCGGCCTGCGGACATTCGCCCCGGACCGCAAGTTCGTTATCGGCTGGGACCCGATAGTGAAGGGCTTTTACTGGGTAGCCGGCCTGGGCGGGCACGGAGTGACCACCAGCCCCGCAGTGGGCGAGCTGGCCGCCGGGGAGCTCTGCTCCGGCAAGGGAAAAAGCGGCTCGCCGTTCTTGCCCTCCCGGTTCCTCTGAGTCCTGACCCGAACGACAAAGCTGATACTCAGATACTCTCGATAACTCTTTTCAGGGCGGCCTCGACCTGGTCCGCCAGCTCGTCCAGCGCCGGATTGCCCACCGCCTTCATCAGACCCGCCGGAGCCAGGGCCGAAACCTCCACCCGGCCATCCGCATGTTCCTGCACCACTACATTACACGGCAGCAGCACGCCGACCTTGTCCTCGGCAGCCAGGGCCCGGTGGGCGAAATTGGGGTTACAGGCGCCCAGGATCTTATAGTTGCGGAAATCGACATCCAGCTTCTTTTTCATAGTCGCCCGCACATCGATCTCGGTCAGTACGCCGAAACCCTCTTTTTTCAATTCCAGGGCCGCTTTGTCCAGGGCCTCGCTGAATGGGCAGTTGACTGTTTTACTGATATGATATTTCATTTTGCCTCCCGGGAATTCCGGGCGTAAAGTAAATAATGTAAACTGAGAGCGTATCCCTTCTGCTTGAATCTAAATCCCGGCGGCCTACAGGGCCATTCCAGGAGGCTTTTTTCCACGCAGGCGGAAAAAAGCCCCGGCCGTTTACCGGCCGGGGCTTAGCGGGCTTTCCATTACCGGGGAGCTTACTTCCACTTGATCGAGCAGCCTTTCGGCGCCACCCAGGGTGTCGGAACTTTCTTGCCCTCCAGCACGGCCTGCAGCGCATCCCGGAAATAGTGCTGAGTCACCACTGCCGGGTCCTCATGGTTGTCGTCCACCGCTCCATGGTAGGCCAGGCTGCGCTCGCTGTCGAAAAGGAATATCTCCGGCGTGCGCTCCGCACCATAGGCCCGGGCGAGCGCCTGGCTTTCATCGTGCAGAAACGGAAATGGGTAATTTTTCTTCCCGGCGTGGATTTTCATGTTCTCGAAACTGTCCTGAGGGTACTTGACCGCATCATTGGCACAGATCAGCACGAAAGCCGCGCCCTGGCCCGCGAATTCTTTCTGCAGGCTGATAATCCGGTCCTCCCAGGCCAGCACGTAAGGGCAGTGGACGCAGGAGAAAATCACCGCCAGCGCCTTGCGGTCTCTGAACGTGCCCAGCGTATAGTCTTTGCCGTCCGTCGCCGGTAGATTAAAATTGATCGCCCTCCCGCCGATACTGATATTTGCCGCCATCCAAGCCTCCTTTGCAGCCAAATGCACCAGCGCTAATCGATACTTTTGATAATAAAGCCCTCAACCCCCTCGCTTTCATGAAACCACCCCCGCGCTACGGCCCCCGCGTTACGACTTCAACTCGTGGCCGCGCCGAGAGCCTCGCGGATCATCTGTTCGGAGGGCAGGGGCGAAAACCGGCCCTCCGGCAGATGGTAAATCCGGCAGGTGAGAGCGCAGTTCTCTCCCTTCAGTCCGCCGAGGTCGATATCCACCCCATCGATCCG
>MFIX01000202.1:0-2772 GCA_001780825.1 Candidatus Glassbacteria bacterium RIFCSPLOWO2_12_FULL_58_11
ACTCCAGCCGAAATACCGCTTCACGCCCGGATCCCGGTCGGCGGAATCCTGGCCGGAGGCGCGACCGTGCGCGGCCACCTCGAAGAGGAAGTCCGGGCCCGCAGAGCGGGCTGGCTCAATCTCGAGTACCGCTATCTTACGGGGCCAGCCAGCCGTCTGTTCGCCTTTTACGACCTGGCAGCGGCGCAGACCGGCTCGGCCGGCGGCCTCTGGCGTGTCGAGTGGCTGCAGGGTTTCGGCGCCGGCATTCTGGTGGACAGCCGCCTGGGACAGGTAAACCTAAGTGCGGCCTTTTCTCCGGAAAAAGGACTCGGCGAGGGACGGCTCCATCTGAATCTGGCCGAACATTTTTAATTCCATGCTATTCCGAGGATTTTTCCTTGTGATAGATTTTAAACTGTCCTATATTAAGCGCTAATATAAAGTGATCCGTAGATGATGCTAACTACAAATGGGTATTACAATTGAGGATACAGGGGGTAATTGATGGCTTATCAGGAATCCTCCGCGGCTTGGCTAGAATTTGCACTGAAAATGGCCGGAGAGGCAGTCAACCAGGTCGGCAAAACCTCGCAGAAAGCCGGGGCTCAGGTAGTCGAAACCCGCGATTCCACGACCGGAAGTTACCGTTACTGGGACACCGAGACTTTGCGCATTGACAAGGATATCGAAGGCTACTACATCGAACAGCTGGCGGAGCACGGGATCGATGCGTTCGTGCTAAGCGAGGAAGTGGGCAGCCTGAAGATCGAGCCGCGCACGGCCCCGGAGATCGCGCTCGACCGTCCGATATATTTTGTCAGCGATCCTTTCGACGGCAGCTTACTTTATAAGCGGAACATCCCCGCTTTCTGGTACTCGGCGCTCGCCATTTACACGAGGCCCGAGAAGCCTGAGTTCGCCGAGCCGCTGGCCGCAGTGGTGATCAACCTGGCCTCCCGGCTGACCCATTACTGCGATGCCAAGCAGAGCTTCGAGGGAACCCTGGATTCCTGGGGCCGGATCGATAAGCCAATGGCGATCAAGCCTAACAGCACGAAAGAGCTGTCCGATTCTTTTCTGGAAACCTACCTGATGAAGCCGCACTACATGTACCCGACCGCCGAACAGTTCAAGTTCCTCTTCAATAAGGTAAAATTCATCCTGCCCAACGGTGGGCCTTGCGGCTTCTGCGATGTCGCCAGCGGCCGGATCGATGTCTATTTCGCCTATAAGCAGCCGCATACGGATATCTATCCCGGCATCGCGATCGCGGAGAAAGCCGGCTGTGCAATCAGCACTTTCGAGGGACAGCCGGTGAAGTTCGGGGATGATGTCGAGCGGCGCTTCAATATTATCTGCACGGCCAACAAAACACTTCACGAAAAGGTCCTCAAGCTGCTCCAGGACCACAAAATCACCGATACCCACGGTCTCGAGGAGGACTGAAAGTCATGTTCGATGCAAAATACTATTTCGATTTCCAGTACTGTCCCTTTCCCCGGATTTTTGACGGCCTCCAATATGTGTGGCAAGCCATCCCCAAGATCAAGGATGTCTTGAGCGCCAACCTGAAGCCGGGCATTCATCCCTCGGCCAAGATCAGCCAGCATACCTTTATCGGCGAACAGGTGCAGATCGGCCCGGATACGGTGATCCAGCACGGAGCGGTGATTATGGGCCCGGCGATTATTGGCGCCGGGGTGGAGATCCGCTCGAGCGCTTTCCTCAGGCCGGATGTGATCGTGGGCGACAAGGCGGTCCTGGGCAACAGCTGCGAGTTCAAGAACTGCCTCCTGCACCGGGAGGCCAATGTCCCGCATTTCGCCTATGTCGGCGACAGCATCCTCGGCTACCGGGCCCATCTGGGAGCGGGAGTAAAAATCTCGAACGTCAAGCTCACCATGGAAACAGTCTTGGTCAAGGGTGAAAAGGGAGTGATCGACACAGGCCTGATCAAGTTCGGCGCCATCCTCGGCGATGTGACCGATATCGGCTGCAACAGCGTGCTCAACCCCGGCACCCTGGTCGGACCGCATTCAATCGTTTACCCGAATTCCTCCTGGCGCGGTGTGCTGCCGGCCAGCCATATCGCCAAGCTCAGGCAGAGTTTCGAGGTCGTCCAGCGAAAGGAATAGCATGGACCCGAGCGGGAACCGGCTCCGTCCTTCCCGCTGGCTGGAGGCTGTCGTGAAGGGGAACCTCGACAGCCAGCTGCGCGAGAATGTGGGTGAAGACCCAGGCCTATCGGCCGAGCACCGCGAGCTGCTGGTCCGGGCCCTGCGCGGATTCCTGAAAAATTTCGGCGATTCAGAAGCGGTCAGCATCGTCCGCGCCCCGGGCCGGATCAACCTGATCGGCATGCACGTCGATCACCGCGGGGGTTGCGTCAACCCGGTGGCGATCAAGGAAACTATCGTGGTGGCCGCCCCACGCCGGGACGACCGGGTGAACCTGGCCAACGAATCCGCTGATTTCCCGCCCCGCAGTTTCCGCATCTCCGAAGAGCTTCCGGAAAAGACAGTCGAAGACTGGGATGACTGGACCGCCAGGAACCTGACCGCGCTCGGCTCCCGCGGCCTGGCCGGAGACTGGAGCAACTACAGCCGGGCGGCCGGTCTTTACTTGGCCAACCGGCTGCGCCGTCAGCACGACCTCCCTCCGGAACGGTTTACCGGGCTGGACGCCTTTGTCACCGGCAACATGCCCATGGCGGCGGGCCTTTCGAGCTCCAGCACGCTGGTAGTTTCACTGGCCCGCCTGTTCATCCTGTTCAACGGCCTGGAAATCGGA
>MFIX01000202.1:2816-6111 GCA_001780825.1 Candidatus Glassbacteria bacterium RIFCSPLOWO2_12_FULL_58_11
AGCTTCGAGTTCCCGCCCGAATACCGGGTCGTGGTCTGCAACTCCATGATCCTGAGCCGCAAGAGCGCCACCACCCGCCACGCCTTCAACGAGCGAATCGCCAGCTACGAAATAGGGTTTCTCCTGCTGAAAGAAATCCTCGGGGAGCACGGATTCGCTCCCGGACGGCTGGTGATGCTCCGCGATCTGAACCCGGAGAATCTCGGTGTCAGCGACCGCGAGCTGCTGGAACTGCTGCTGGAACTGCCGGTGACAATCTCCAGGCACGCTGTCGAGAAGCGACTGAGCGAGCGGCACGGGGAAATTTTACGCAAGCTCTGGCAGACCCATCCGGAGCCGGAGGGCGGTTACCCGATTAGGGATGTCTGCCTGTTCGGAGCGGCCGAGTGCTTGCGAGCCAGCCTGGCCGGAAAGGTTCTCGAAAAAGGGCCGATTGAACAATTCGGCCGCCTGATGAATGTCTCGCATGACGGGGACCGGGTGACCAGGTTGGCCGATGGCGCGCGGGTGGAGTGGCGGAGCCGTTTCGACAGGAATTTGCTCGATAAGGAACCGGAGGCGCAATTGCACCTCCAGCCTGGCGGCTACCGGGTCAGCACGCCGGAAATCGATGAGCTGGTGGACCTGGCGCTGGGGGTCGAGGGCGTCCTGGGCGCCCGTCTGACCGGGGCGGGTTATGGCGGGTGTGTCGCCGTGCTGGTGCATGAGCGCGCTGTCGCCGGGCTGCTCGAGCGGCTGGAGCGCAGCTATTACAGTCCGCGCGGCTGGGAGCGGCGGGCCGAGGTCTGCCGACCGGTCCGGGGCTGCTCGTTTTTCCGGGAGCCATAGAAGCGCCTTGAAATATTTCAAATGCGGCTGGTTAATTCCAGGCATCGTAGGGGCGGGTTTTAAACCCGCCCCTACGCAACCTATTACAATTTTTATTGATACATAGTTTGTGGCGAAACTTTTGTTCAACTTTAGCCGGGTATCCGTGATTTGAATTGATTTTTCAATACGCTTTTACGGAATGATAATTTTTTGAAAATGTCCTGGAGCTTTCACAAATGGACTTCGAAAAATATTTCAGCCTCGGCGGCGGCCGGATCAAGAGCAGCAAAATCCGCGAGATGATGAAGCTGATCGGCACGCCGGGGATTATCTCAATGGCCGGCGGGATGCCGGATGAGCAGCATTTCCCCTTCGAGCAGGTCCAGCTGATAATCGAGGCCTGGGGGCCGGCGAAAAGAGCGGCGGCCTTGCAATACGGAGCCACCGGTGGCTACCCGCCGCTCCTGGAGCGGATCGGCGAGTATGTCGCCGCCTCGGGGATTTCCATGAGTGGGCAGAGGATACTGCCCACCTCCGGGGCGCAGCAGGCGCTCCAGCTCCTGACCCGCATCTTCTGCGATCCCGGCGACTCGTTGCTGGTCGAGGTGCCGACCTTTATCGGCGCGGTGGCGGTATTCGCCGGCTACGGGGCCGAGCCGGCGGGGGTGAAAATGGACGCCGAAGGCCTTATTCCAGGGGAGCTGGAGCGGAAAATAATCGAGCTGCGCTCCTCCGGCCGGACGCCCAAATTCCTGTATACCAACCCGACTTTCCAGAACCCCTCGGGCCTGACCATGAGCCAGGGCCGAAGGGATGAGATATATTCGGTCTGCTCCCGCCACGACCTGCCGATTGTCGAGGATGACCCCTATTATGAGCTCTATTTCGAGGGAGGCCCGGCGGATTACCGCAGCCTGAAAGCCCGGGACAGGGACAACCGCGTGCTGCGGGTAAACACTTTCAGCAAGATCCTCTCGCCGGGCCTGCGCCTGGGCTGGATTATCGGCGAGCCGGCGGTGCTGGCGCGCTGCGAGATGGCCAAACAGGGCGAGGATGCCTGCTCCTCCAGTTTCAGCCAGGTGGTGGCCGCGGATTACCTGGCCGCGGGCTGTGTCGCCGAGTACACCGCGAAAATGCGTGCGATTTACCGGGAAAAATGCCGTCTGATGCTGAGCTGCCTGGAGCGCGAAATGCCGGAGGGCGTGAGCTGGTCCACACCGAAAGGCGGCTTTTTTATCTGGGTGAGCCTGCCGGCGGGGCTGGAGAGCGAGAGAGTGTTGCTGCGCAGCGTGGAGAATAAAGTGGCCTTTGTCACCGGGCAGCCGTTCCATGTGGACGGCGGCGGGACGAATTACTGCCGCCTGGCGTACAGCAACAGCAGCGCGGAGCAGATCGAGGAGGGAATCCGGCGCCTGGCCCGGGTGATCCGGGAAATGCTGCCAGGCTGAGCGGTGCTCTGCGCGAAAGTATTGAAAGTTTTGCCTCAAAGCGACAAATTATGAACAGTTAATTTTGTACATACAATTCTTTCGGCGCAGTATTCTCTCTCAGGAGGTCTTTAAGGAAATGTCGGAAATAATCGAAAAATTCAAGGGCATGGCTCGTAAAGCCAAGAACACCGTGGTCCTGCCGGAATCCCTGGAGGATCGTACGCTCAAGGCGACCGAGATCATTCTCAAGGAAAAGATAGCCAAAATCATCCTGCTGGGTGATGACAAAATGATCCGTCAGGCGGCTGCCAAAGCTGGAGCGGATATCACCGGCGCGGAAATTATCGAGATCAACCGGGATAAGCGTCACGAGGAGCTGGCGGCCAAGCTTTACGAGCTGCGCAAAGACAAGGGCATGACCCTGGAGCAGGCGGCGGAAACTCTCGAAACCCCGTTATATTATGCCGCCATGCTGGTCAAGGAGGGGCTGGCCCATGGTTACGTGGCCGGGGCGCTGAACACCACCGCGCATACGCTCAAGCCGGCGCTGCAGATTATCAAGACCAAGCCGGGGATCGAGGTGGTTTCGAGCTATTTCCTGATGGTGCTGCCGGACAAGCAGTGGGGAGTGGATGGCTGCCTGGTGTTCGCGGACTGCGCCCTGATCCCGGAACCGGACGACAAGCAGCTCGCCGAGATCGCGATCTCCACCGCGGACTCTTTCCGGACTATGCTCCAGGAGGAGCCGCGGGTGGCAATGCTGAGCTATTCCACCAAGGGCAGCGCCTCGCATCCGGGAGTGGAGAAAGTGGTCAGCGCCACCCGAATAGTCGCGGAAAAACGCCCGGATATCAGCGTGGATGGCGAGCTGCAGGCCGATGCCGCGCTGATCGAAAAAGTAGGCAAGAGCAAGTCTCCGGGAAGCCCGGTGGCGGGCAAGGCCAATGTGCTGATTTTCCCGGACCTCAACTCGGGCAATATCGCTTACAAGCTGGTCCAGCGGCTGGCCGGGGCCGAGGCGATCGGCCCGGTGGTCCAGGGCATCGCCAAGCCGG
>MFIX01000203.1:0-21461 GCA_001780825.1 Candidatus Glassbacteria bacterium RIFCSPLOWO2_12_FULL_58_11
TATCATGGAGCGACAGATTGACCTGGCGGCGGACAACGGCCTCGCCTTCTTCGCTTTCTGCTGGTACTGGCATGACAACGGCCGGGCGATTAACAGGCAGGCAATCGCTGGAAACCCCTTGCACACCAGCCTGGAGTTGTTCCTGAAAGCGCGGAACAACCAGCGGCTAAAGTTTTGTCTGCTGGTGGCTAACCACGAGGGCTTCGAGATCGAGGGAACGGAGCACTGGAAGCAGGCGGCGGATTTCTGGATGCCCTATCTGAAGCACACCCAGGCCCTGACTGTCGGCGGTAAACCGCTGCTGATCATTTTCAGCCCCAAAGGCGGGGATAAGGCGGGCTTTGACTACCTTCAGGAGGCGGCGCGCAAAGCCGGGCTGCCCGGAGTGGCGATTGCCGGCTGCGGCGGCGGCGAGCTGTCGGCCGGTTACACGCACAGAACCCTTTATAATGTGGTCCCGGGGTATGTGTCCGGCTCCGAGCGGCATACCTATGCCGAGCTGATCCAGGCCAGCGAGAAAGCCTGGGGCGGAACCGGCCAGCAGCCTTATATCCCGGTGCTCACCGGCGGTTGGGACAAGCGGCCCTGGGAGGGACCGTCGGGCCTCCACCAGGCGGAGGGCTGGTACTATCCGGATCGCACACCGGAGCAGTTCGCGGGGTTCCTGCGCGATGCAATTGCCTGGATGGACAAAAACCCCGATCAGACAACGCAGGAAAGGATTCTCCTCATCTATGCCTGGAACGAGTTCGGCGAAGGCGGATACATTGCGCCGACAAAGGGCGATCCGGACGGCTTGTTCCTGAAGGCGCTACGCTCGGTCGTGCTGCCGGATGACTCGAGCCGTCGGGAAGGGATGAAATGAGAAAAGGCCTTGATCTTTTGAATTTTACTTTATATAATCAATAGCAGATAAGAATTATTCTTGACTGGGATAAAAGAAAGCCGGTATGGAAAAGAATGCAGCGGAGCAGGATTTGCGGCTTGAGGCCTTTGTCCGGGCCAGCCGGAATGCTGGCATCAAGCTGACCCATCAGCGCCTGGAAATCTTCCGGGAGATCGCCGCTTCCAGCGAGCACCCGGATGTGGATACGGTATTCCGGAAGGTGCGGGGACGCATCCCGACTCTCGCCCTGGATACGGTTTACCGGACTTTCGCGGTCCTGGAGCGGGAAAAGGTTCTGGCCCGGGTTTCCCTGTTCTCGGACAAGGCCCGCTTCGATCCCAACACCGAGCCGCACCACCATTTTGTCTGTACCAAGTGCGGCCTGGTGCGGGATTTCTACAGCGGGCAGACAGAAGATTTCAGAATTCCCGAGTCTGTGAAATCCTGGGGGGCGGTCGATGCGGTCTATATCGAGCTGAGAGGTATCTGCCGGGCCTGCGGCGGGAATCTTTAACGCTGCATCTTATGCCGGCGTCTTTTTTTTTCATTATTGGTAAGAATTATTATTAGATAGTAATATTTACGATCAAAGTCAGAGAAGCGCCCTGATCCAGCATTACTTGACCAAGGAGGCGAACAACGGGAAAAACTGTTTTGCCCGGGTGGACCGGGTAATTGGTGATGTATTCTTGACTTTTTCACTATCTCCGCCGGTTTTGGCCGGCGGACCTAACCACTAGGAGGAGAGATGAGTCTGGTATCGAGGCAAATGGTCGAAAAGGCCGGAGTCAACGTGGATGAGCTGGTTGAGTTGCTGGTGCGCAATGCAGCCGCCGAACTGACCACTTTCTACTATTACACGATCCTGCGCGTGAACCTGATCGGCATGGAAGGGGAAGGCCTGAAGCTGATTACCGAGGATGCGCGCATCGAAGACCGCAACCATTTCGAGGCCCTGGTGCCGAGAATCTACGAGCTGGGCGGCAAGCTTCCGGATGACATGAAAAAGTTCCACGACTGCTCGGCCTGTCCGCCGGCCAACCTGCCCAAGGACCCGACGGATGTCAAAGCCATCCTTAAAATTCTGTTGAAAGCCGAGCAGTGCGCGGTGCGCGGCTACACGCATATCTGCAACATTACTTTCGGCAAGGACCACCGGACCTACGACCTGGCCCTGGCGATCCTGCACGAGGAGATCGAGCACGAGGCCTGGTTCGCTGAATTCCTGGCCCAGGGTCCGTCGGGCCATTTCGCCCGTAACACTGTCGGCGAATCGCCCTTTGTCTCCAAGTTCCTGCATCCCTAAATGCGTGATGCAGAATTTGCTTTAAGGTTAATTATTACCAGACACCGGGGCGGGTTTAAAACCCGCCCCTACAAATGCTTACGTTATTTATGTTCTAATGTCCTAATTAAGCATCTAGCGAGGCAATCCTTGAATGTTAATGATTCGACTCGCTAATTTACCTATGCGCTTTCCCCGGGGGAGCGGCTCCGGCTGTCTTCCCCCGGGGGAGCCATCTTTCAAAGACAAATTTCGCGCGGGAAATAATGAAAGTTTTTACCCTAGCCGAGCTAGCCCGGAATGACGGGAAGGAGGGGAGACCGGCATATTTCGCTTATAAGGGGCTGGTCTATGATGTCAGCGGCAGCTTTCTCTGGAACGATGGGAACCACCTCGGCCTTCACCGGGCCGGCGGCGACCTGACCGGGAAGCTGGAAGAGGCTCCTCACGGAGAGGAGTTTTTGCGGGATTTCCCCACTGTCGGTATTCTGGACAAATCATAACCGTCTTGCAGGCAATCGCTATAATGAGGCCCCGCAATCTGCCGGCCCGCAAGCGGGCAGTATTCTCTCCGCTTCAGCACTTCCCTCACAAACCGCAAACTTCCTCGCTGGAAAGCAACCGGACACCCTTCTGCTGCAGAATCCCCACAGCGCGGTCGAGTTCCTCAACGCGGAAGATCACGATTGCCGAGGCGGCCCGCTTTTCCACAAACGCGTAGAGGTACTCGACATTGAGCTGGCTGTCCCGCAATATTTTCAACACGCTCGCCAGGCCTCCCGGCTGGTCCGGCACCTCGACCGCGATAACCTCGGTGAAGCGGAGAGTAAATCCGGCCTCGTGCAATATCCGGAACGCCTCCTCGGGATGGTTGACTATCAGGCGCAGGATCCCGAAATCGCTGGTATCCGCAAGTGAGAGGGCCCGGATATTGATCCCTCCGGCCCCCAGCAACTCGGCCACCTCATCCAGGCGACCGGCGCGGTTTTCCAGAAAAATACTGAGCTGTTTGACTCGCATTGGCTTCACTCCCTGAATGAACTATCTCGCGGCAAGCCTGGGCGGGGTGTGTAAGACGGGTAACCCCGATAAAATCGGGGTCGCCCCTACATTTAGACTATCCACTTGCCTCGGGGAATTCTCTTCGATTAAATACCTATCTTGCGGCCATTCCTGTCCGCTCATGGTGACTCGAGCTCCGGCAGGAGCCGGATCGCATTGCCATTAAACAGTTTCTCCTCCAGCTCGGCTCCCAGGCCGAGGCGCAGGACGTTCTCCACCTCGGTTTTCTGGTCGAGCCAAGGGCTGTCTGTGCCGAAAAATACCTTGTCCGGGCCGTGCCTTACGATCAGCGAGCGGATGCGCTCATCGCTGATTTCGCCGAAACTGAATGAGGTGTCCATGTACACCGGCCGGCCCAGCAGGCAGCGCTCGAATTCATCCCACATGCGGTAGCCCCCCAGGTGCGAGGCGAATATCTTGATCCCCGGAAGCTGGTCCAAAAGCCAGGCCAGTTGGGATGGCGCTCCGCCCCAGGGCGGGTTATAAGACAGGTCCTGGCCGGCATGGAACACCAGCAGCAGGCCGGAGTCCCGCAGGGCGGCGAAAAAAGGCAGGTACTCCGGCTCATCGGCCCTGAAATTCTGGTACTCCGGGTGCAGTTTCACCGCCTTGAATCCGAGGGCGATCACCTCCTTTATATCCCCGGCCCAGACCGGCGACTTCGGGTGGAGCGCCCCGGCGATGACCAGCCGCGGCTCCGCGACCGAGGCGCTGAAACGGTTGACCGAGCTTACTTTTTCCGGATTGGTGGCCACCGGCAGCACCAGAGCGCTTTCGATCCCGGCCCGGTCCATCGAGCGCAGCAGCCCGGCCCGGGTGCCATCGGTAAAGGCCCGGCAGCCCGAGGAGGCTTCCATCCTGGGGATCGCCCTCCCGGCAAGTTCGTCCGGGAAAAAATGGCAGTGAAAATCGATAATCCGCATCAGTGGGTTTCCCCCCGGCCGGGCCGCTCGTCGATCACCCGCTTGGCCTTGCCCTCGCTGCGGGCCAGGGTGCGCGGCTCGACCAGCTTGACCCGGGTGCCAATCCCCAGCACGGACTCAATTTCATTCTTGATCCGGCGCTGTAGGGTCTCGAGCTGCTTGATCTCATCGCTGAAAAAGCGCTCCAGCACCTCGACCTGAACCTCGAGCGTGTCCAGCGAGCCCTCTTTGTGGACAATGAGCTGGTAGTGCGGCTCGGCCTCCTCGATCCCCATCAGCACGCTCTCGATCTGCGAGGGGAAAACGTTCACTCTCCGGATTATCAGCATATCATCTGTGCGGCCGGAAATCCGGGCCATCCGGACCTGGGTCCTGCCGCAGGCGCAGGGCTCCGGATTCAGACTGGTGACATCCCGGGTCCGGTAGCGGATCAGCGGGAAAGCCTCCTTGGTGATCGAGGTCAGCACCAGCTCGCCTTTCTCTCCAGGGCCGAGCACCTCGCCGGTGGCCGGATCGATGATTTCAGGGATGAAATGGTCCTCGAATACATGCAACCCGTTTTTCTCCAGGCATTCCGCGGCCACTCCCGGACCGATTATCTCGGACAGTCCGTAGATATCGAGCGCATCGATGTTCATCTTCTCCTCGATCGATTTCCTCAACTCATCGCTCCAGGGCTCGGCGCCGAAAATCCCCACTTTGAGCGGCAGCTTGCGAAACGGGCATAGTTGCGGTTATCCTGCTCGTTCTGCGAGGAGTGCAGGCCCGGGTCATCGGCGGTGACCAGCACCAGCCCGCCCCGGATACCCGTGTAGGCCAGGGTCTTCAGCGGGTCGGCGGCCACGTTCAGGCCCACGTGTTTCATGGTCACCAGCGACCGCACCCCGGCCAGCGAGACCCCGGCCGCGGTCTCCAGGGCCACTTTCTCATTGGGCGCCCACTCGCAGTGTACGCCGCTGTACCCGGTCAGGGTTTCCAGGATCTCCGTGCTGGGTGTCCCCGGATAGCCGGTGGCGAACCGCACACCGCTCTCCCAGGCGGCGCGGGCGACAGCCTCGTTGCCGCTCAGCAGGACTCGCGGGCTTGTTTCACTTTCCAGGTTCAGATTGGTGGCCATAATTAGCTCTTGTAAGAAAAAGCGTTTCGCCCGGCCCGGGACAGACCGAATCTACCCGGGCGGCTTAAGAGACAGTGCGGATCGGCCGGAATTTCAGGAAAATTTCGATCGGGGCTGCAGGGTATGAGCGATTGCTGAGGGTTTGCCCGGCGCCGGGTCAGTTTGGGAATTTAAGGCGCCTGTCCCGAGCTTGTCAATATGCTCAGGCCTGGATATCGATCACGTTCCCCGGTATCGGCATTATCAGACAACCCATCAGAAAAAATTGACAAGCGCCTGGAGCGATGTTAATTATGGACACTCGCTCGGCTCTTTCGCTCCTTTCCCGCTATGTCATCCAATGGAGATTGACTGATGGACAATAACAGGATACTGCTGTCGGAAAAAGACCTGGTTCAGCGCTGGTACAACGTGGCCGCGGATTTACCGAAACCTTGCGCTCCTCCGTTGAACCCGGGAACCGGCCAGCCGCTCACCCCGGACATGCTGACACCGATTTTCCCCATGGCACTGATCGAGCAGGAGGTTTCCCAAGAGCGCTGGATCGAAATCCCCGATCCGGTACGGGAGGTGCTAAAGCTCTGGCGTCCCACTCCGCTGCATCGCGCTTTCAACCTGGAAAAGGCTCTGGGCACTCCGGCGCGCATCTACTACAAGAACGAGAGCCTGAGCCCTCCGGGCAGCCACAAGCCCAACACCGCCGTGGCCCAGGTCTATTACAACAAGCAGGCGGGGATCAAGCGGATCAGCACGGAGACCGGCGCGGGCCAGTGGGGCAGTGCCCTGGCTTTCGCCTGCAGCAAGTTCGGCGTGGAGTGCACGGTTTACATGGTGAAAGTCAGCTATGAGCAGAAACCGATGCGGAAAAGCCTGATGCATATCTGGAACGCCGAGGTCTTCCCCAGCCCGACCGACCGGACCAACAGCGGCCGGGCGTTCCGCCAGCGCTTCCCCGGCACCACCGGCAGCCTGGGAATGGCGATCAGCGAGGCCGTCGAGGATGCCGCGACCCACGAGGACACCAACTATTCCCTTGGCAGTGTGCTCAACCACGTGATGCTGCACCAGACGGTTATCGGGCTGGAGGCCAAGAAACAGTTCGAGATCGCCGGCGACTACCCTGATATACTGATCGCCTGCGCGGGCGGCGGAAGCAATTTCTCCGGTTTCACCTTCCCCTTCGTGCCGGACAAGCTGAAAGGCAAGGAGATCCGGATCATCGCCGCGGAACCGGCGGCTTGCCCCTCGCTTACCAAGGGGCCGTTCCGCTACGATTTCGGCGATACAGGCAAAATGACCCCGCTGCTCAAGATGCACACCCTGGGCCACGTTTTCGTGCCACCCGGAATCCATGCCGGCGGCCTGCGTTACCACGGCATGGCACCGCTGGTCAGCCACCTCAAGGACCTGGGGATCATCGAGGCGACCGCGCTGAACCAGATCGAGTGTTTCGAGGCCGGTATCCTGTTCGCCCGGACCGAGGGGACGATCCCCGCGCCCGAGACCACCCATGCCATCCGGGCGGCGGTTGTCGAAGCCCTGAAATGCAAGGAGACCGGCGAGGAGAAATGCATCGCCTTCAATTTCAGCGGCCACGGCCACCTGGACCTCTCGGCCTATGATAAATATTACGAAAAAGCCCTCGAGGACTATGAATATCCCGAAGAGTTGATCAAACAGGCGCTGAAAGAGGTCCCGGAAGTCAAATAGCGTATCCCGAGACGTGCAAATTGGTTTACCAGCAGGGGCGGTTCTCGCGAACCGCCCTATTTTTTTATCCCCGGTTTACCGATCCGGGTCGATCGCCCCTGCCCCCGGAGGACCTTATTTGCCGGTTTTTCAACATGCCTGCCTCAAAACAGGTGCTCGACTTTTTTCGAGCATTTCCCCGGCGATACTGACCCGAACACAAGCATGCCGGGTTACCGGTGCTTGGCTAGCTATTGGATCATTTTGGTGTAACTTATTTACCCGCTGACAGATATAAACCATAGGGCCGCGTCTCGAAAATATGGCATATTTCTTGAAAGTATATGAGGCATTGCAGCTTTTTAATCAGCCCGGCCGAAAAACCCCGGCTGTTTAATATAGCCTCGCGAAGTCAAATAAAAACATAGATCCTCCCTAGGATCCTTCGCAGGCAGCGCCCCTCCGGCTCGGAAGACTGACCTCTCCCCCAAATGCCGGAGGGGTTTTTATATAAATTTACGCGAGACTGCATTTATTTCCTAGCCATTCCGAATTCATCCGACTCACTTTCGGCACGGCAGACACCGGAAAATTATTGCCTTACTCCCGGGCCGGAGCTAAAATTTGATCGCTCGCTTCTTACACGAGTACTCGATCCCGAAAAAATCCGTCCAAAACCTTTAAGCTCGCTGGAGGACATTATGTCAAAGCGGCGTCAATTTATCCGAGAAGTCGGTTTGGGTGCGCTTTCTTCCCTGGCCCTCGCCTCCACGGTCACCAAAGCCTCCCCCGCCGCCGAGGGGCCGGACCAGGGCACCGGAAAAAAAATTCGAGTCGGGATTATCGGAGCGGAGAACTCCCATTCCATAAATTTCGGCACTATGTTCAACGTGGACAAGAAATTCCCGGGTGTGGAGGTGGTGGCTATCTGGGGCGAAACCGCTGAATTCGCCAAAAACTCAGCAGAAAAGGGCAGCATCCCTAAAATCGTCAAGAAGCAGGAGGAGCTGCTGGGGCTGATAGATGCCTTGATCGTCGACTTCCGTCACGCCAAATACCAGGCGGCCGCAGCCACGCCTTTTGTCGAGGCCGGAATCCCGACTTTCGTGGACAAGCCGTTCTGCTACCGGGTGGAGGAGGGCCGCGCCCTGCTCGAGCTGGCGGAAAAGCGCAAAACCCCGATTACCAGCCTGAGCTCGGTAGGTTATGGGCCCGAGGTGGATGACCTGGCCGGCCAGATACCGGTGCTGGACCAGATAATCTCGGTCGTGGTGACCGGCCCGAGCGATATCAAGAGCAAGTACGGGGGGATTTTCTTCTATGGCATCCACACAGTCGAGCGGCTGTTCAAGCTGTTCGGCGATGAGGTCGAGGCTGTCCGCGCCACCCGCAATGGGCCGCGCTGCACATTCGAGTTCAAATTCGTCAATGGCAATCTGGCGACCTATGTACCGGCCGCTGGCTGGAAGGTTTACTGCGCCTTGAAAGAAAAAGAAGGCCTGATCGAGATAAAGCCGCGGATGAAAATGGAGGAGAATGCGCTGCACATGTATTCGGCGATTGTGAAAATGTTCCAGACCGGGGCGGAACCCCGGAACCACGAGAGCATCCTGAAACCGATTGCCGCGCTCGAGGCGATGGAACGCTCGGTTTACAGCGAGGAATGGGAACACCTGCTGGTCTGAAAGAAACCCGTCAATCCAAAAAGTGGCCGTCCCAATAATCCGCTTGTTGTTTGTATTTCCGGTCTCGCGTAGGGGCAGAGCATGCCCCTACTTTTTTCACCGCTAACACCAATGTGCGCATTCGGGCGGCCACAGGGGGCCGCCCCCACATAAAAATGGTTTCGGACCTATTTCCGGTCCGCGGTCATTCCGGGCCAGTCATCGGTGCGGAACGGCGAGGCCGGTAGAGCCGGGCTGCCGCCCTCCATATTGCACAGGTTGGCCTCCTCCGGGTTGTCGGTCCAGGCGTAGCGGACCGCCACCGGATGAGAAACCGCGCTGCTGCTGACCACGACTTGCTTGCCTTCGATCCGGGCATTTGCCGGATAAAACATCCGGTCCTCTCCGGCGACCGTGAACCCACCGGCCTCCGCATTGTCTCTGGTCGCCAGGCCCTCGCCGGTGTGCGTGAAGCTGATCCGGCACTGGCCGCTCTCGATTTTCATCGAATCGTAGAGCGGGCCGGAATAAAGCAGGTCTTTCTGATAGACCAGGGCCAGGGCGTTCAGCGCCAGCCTGCGGCCGACCTCCTGCTTGTTTTTCGGATGGATGTCTCCGCCATCGCCGATATCGATAGCCACAGCCATGCCGGTATGGGGAACAGCGAGAGTCATGGTCTGGGCCTCGCGCAGCTCGGGCCAGTTGCCCTGGTGCGCCTCGAAATTGGCCAGTTGCACGAAGATGAACGGGAAATCGCCCCCGCCCCAGTCCGAGCGCCAGTTGCGGATCATGGCCGGGAAAAGCCTGCGGTACTGGTAGGCCCGGAAGACATTGGATTCGCCCTGGTACCAAGTCGCGCCCCGGATGGCATAGGGGATAAGCGGGGCGATCATCCCATTGTAGAGCACCGAGGGCTGGTTGAAATAGAGCGGCGCGGGCTGGCCCGCCTGTTTGGCTTTTTCGCCCTCTTCTATGAACTTCGCGTACTGCTCCTTGAGCCAGGATTCATCATTGTTGTAGTCCGGCCAGTTTTTGAGAATGAGGCTCAGCTCCGGGTCTGCGGCCAGAGCTTTTCCGCTGGTCCAGGCCTCGGCGGTGGTGCCGCCCCAGGAGCTGTTGATTATCCCGACCGGGACATCAAGCTTCTGCTGAAGGAGCCGGGCAAAAAAGAAGCCGGCCGCGGTGTAGTTTCCCACGGTCTCCGGGCTGGTTATTTCCCAGGTGTTGAGCCGGCTCTGGCGCGCATCCTCAATGGGCGCCACTTCCTCCCGCGGCTCGGCGGCTTTGCAGGCCTTAACCTGAAAGTAGCGGATTCGTGGATAATCCGCCGCGGCGATTTCCTCGCGCGCATCGCGGCTCCCCTTGACTGTCATCGCCATGTTGGACTGGCCCGAACAGAGCCAGACCTCGCCGCAGAGGACATTGTTGATCACGAGCTTATTCTTTCCCTCGATCAGCAGCTCGAAAGGCCCGCCGGCCTCCAGCGGACCGAGCGCGGTCCGCCAGCGGCCATCCTGGCCGGTGGTCGCCTCGGCAGCATGCGCGCCCAAACGCACGGTGATTTTTTCTCCCGGCGCGGCCCAGCCCCAGACCGGGGCCTTCACGCCGGATTGCAGCACCATGTTGTCGCTGAACAGCTTGGGCAGACGCACCTCGGCACGCGAGGATCCGGCGGACAGGAACAGCGGCAGGGCCAGAAACAGAAATAATTGCAGAGCTGCGCGAATCGCTTCCTTCATGTTTGCTCCCCGGGATGAATGAGATTGGAACGGATTATCTATAAATTTCCACAAGCCTCTCGTAGGGGCGGACCCATGTGTCCGCCCGTGTTTGGAAATTTCATCTTGCAGAGCGGGCGCACACGCGGGTGCGCCCCTACAATAAAACCTTTAAATGAAATAATTTAAAAACGTGCAGAGATAAGGACAAGCTGAGTCCCAGAGATTGTTGATACCGGCTCAAATCACTCAAAGTTTACAGATTTTCTTTGAGCCATTTGAGGATATCCGCATTGTATTTTTGCGGCTCGAGGAAATGGCCCTCTTCGTATTCGACCAGTTGTTTTTTACCGGTAAGCAGCTTAAAATGCTCCCGGTCGCGGGCATTGCGCTCCGGGCTGTCCTTGCCGGCCAGCACCATCAGCAGCGGCGCCGTGATCCGCGGGTAAAAGTTGCTAGAATTGATCACCCGGAAAGCCGGGGTCTGCTCGCGCACGAATTCCGAGGCCGGAACAGTCAGCACCGCGGTCTTGATCCGCGGCTCCACTCCGGCCAGGACCTCGCCGATCCAGCCGCCCAGGCTGCCGCCCAGGATGGCGATCCTGCCCGGGTCGACCTCGGGCCGCGAACAGAGATAGTCGATCCCTCTTCGGAGGTCCACGACGGTTTGGCACATCCAGTCCCGGTAATAGTACGGACCGGTCTTCGCCATCGCGTCGAAACCGCCTTCCACCTTGCGCTCGCCGTAGAGGAAATGATCCGGAGCCAGAACTGTGTAACCCTGGGCGGTCAGCAATGGAATCCACTGCTGGACCCAGTCCTCGTTCTTGCCCCAGAAAAGGTTCCAGCCGTGAAGGATCAACACCGCGGGCATTTTCTCTCCCTCATGGCCCTTGGGGACCGCCAGGTAGGCGGGCACCCGCTGTTCGCGGACGCTGCGGTAGGAAACTTTGTAGAGAGTATGCGGGCCGCGCCAGGGCCACTCGCCATACGAGCGGGGGTCCAGGGGCAGGTCCAGGTCGTAGCTGTAATATTCGAGGATCCGGGCGAATTCCGAGTCATCCACCGCGGGCTCGACAGCGGAGGCCGGGGCCTGGCCCATAGAGACTTTAGGCAGGCCCATTACGCATAAAGCGAGAAACAGCGGCAGGGCCGCAGTAAGACGGGCAAAAGATTTCATACTGTTTGTCCTCCTGTAAAATAGTCCGCCAGTTCGAGCGGCTCGTCGATTTCAGTTGCCGATACCGGCCTGCGGCTGGACCTTGTCGGCCAGGGGCTGGTCGAGAATCACCGCCCCAGTGGCCGAGGCAATCCTGATCTTGCCGCCTGACGCGCCGGTGCGGTTGAAATAGACCTCGTAGATTTTGCTATTGTAATTAATCCGCACTCCGGGCAGGTCCGAGTCCAGCGCCAGCCCATCGACCTCCGGCGGTGCGGTCGCGGAGCTGTCCGCGGCCAGGAGCACGTTTAGGAAACAGTCGGCGGTGCGTGCCTGTCCGGGCGTGACTTGCAGCCGCCAGGAACCCCATTCCTCGCCCTCCGAAAGACTATAATATACCATTTTCGGCGGGAAATTCGTCCCGAAAATTTCGAATTCATGGCCCGGCCCGCCGACCTTGGTGACTTTGGCTGCCGCAGGCAGGACAGTCCGGCAGAACAGCTTACCGCCGCGCTCGGTTACCGTGACCAGGCTGCCGTTCAGGAGGGGCTCATCGATGGTGTGCATGATCCAGTATTTTTTATACTCCGGCCGGGTGGTTACGACCCGGTCGAAAATCAGAAACAGGTCCGGCTGGAGCTGCAGGAACTGGCGGGTGAACAAGGAAAGCTTATGCGGGCTGTAGGCCCGCGAGGCATCCCCGCAGACATAGCTGTAATAACGGTTGGTCTCGAAAGCCGTAATGTCGCCGGTGTCCCATTGGGTCCCCTTGGTCGGACCGAAACTTTCCCTTCCCGGCCGGGGCCAGACCTGGCCGCCGTCATTGGACAGCGTGTCCCCGCCCTCGGTGCTGAATTTTTCCCGCGGGTCATAGACCAGCAGCGTATTTCCGGCGATAGTGCGGGCCATGTAGTTCGGCCGGTGGTTCGACTCCCATTCGTAGCGGCCGGAGTTTATCGCCAGGCTGCCCTGCTTGAAGATGGTGAAAGCGTTTTCAGCCGGATGCTGATGGCCATAGTAGAAGTCCCCGCAATCGAATATGGCGTAGCTCGCGGTGCTGTCCCAGCCGCTGCGCATTACCACCCAGCCGAGACCCTCGAAATGACGGGCCAGGGGCCAGGTGCTGTCCGGCCCGGCCGGGCTTATACCGAGTTCCGCGGGGCCCCAGATGACATCCCAGACTGTCGGCGATGCGGGTTCTTTCAGCCGGGCGAGGTTCCAGAGGCTCAGCGGGTCATGGTAGCGCGAGGCCAGGTACTTGAAGTGCCAGGGCTGGATGCTGCCCTTGACACTGCCGGCGTCATCTATCCGCGGCCACTCGCCGTTGGGCTTGACACACCAGGTCCACCAGAGGCTGAACCAGCGCAGATAGGGGTTGTTCTCCGCCAGGTCCTCGCCGGTGAGCGCTTTCCAGATTTCGAAATCATAGACCGGGGTGCGCACATAGTTATAAGCCGCATAAGCCAGCCCGGAGTACATGCCCCCGTCATCCGCGGCTACCTGGTCCATCATCTTGCGCCACTCGTGGATTTTTTCCGTGGTCCAGGCGAACCATTCACCGCTCAGGCTGTCGTCCACCCCCGTGCCGGCCAGGGTGACCGCCGGCCAGAAAACCGGGTCCAGGGTGCCATAGCCGCCCCCGCCGTAGGGCGTGAACCATTCCTTGTCCCAGGCGATCCGGCCCGCCCCGGCGATCTTTTCTCCAAGCTCGCGCCGCTGCAATTCGGACATTCCGCCATAAAGCCAGTCATAGGCGAAACAGCAGTATCTTCTGAACTCCACCGCCTCCCAGTATCCGCCGCCATGTTCCCGCTCGAGCTGGATGTAGCGCTCAAGGGCCCTTCCGAGGTATTCGAGGCCTTTTTCCAGGTATCGCGTGTCTCCTTCGACCAAATAGATAAAGCCGCATTTCTCGGCCAGCCTGCCTGCCTCGCGCACCGGGATACTGTCCCGGTCGCCTGGCGAGTAACGGTCCACGGATTCTTTCAGCGCGGCGAACAAAGGGGCGCGGGCTCCGCGGCAGCGCTCGCGGGTCAGCTCAAGGAAGTCGCCGCTCAGGATCAGCCGCGGATGGCCGGGCAGGGCTGCCGGGCCGGTCTTTTGGGAGCGCGGGTTGCAGGAAAGGAAAACGAGGATGAGAAACGGCAGGCAGGCAAGGATAATTGGCGTTCGCCGGAGAGGTTTCATCGCGCGGGCCTTTCGTTTTTATGAAATACGATGCGCAGGATTGGATTTTTGATTTTAATCATTCTGAATTATTCCCGCCAGTACCATTCGGAAAAAGATATTTGACCGGGCCGCCGGAGCCGATTAAGATTAAAACTTGTGAACTGATTCTTTAAAATCTGTTCTATCCTGCCTCCGGCAGCCTGCCGAATTACCTTCAGTAATGGAGATTTCGATGAAGAGAATAATCTGGTCATTTGCAATGGCGATGCTGATCGGGTTTAATACCGCCGCGTTCAGCTATGAGCTGGTGGATCACCCGAGGATATTTATCACCAAGGCGGACTTGCCCGGCCTGGCCCAGCGCTCCAAAGGAGTACTGAAAGGCGAGTATGCGAAAATCAAGGCGGTGGCGGACAGCGTGCTTAAGACCGGAGTGGTGAAGACGGATAGCCGTTTCCGGCCGCCAATCGGGCTGATCTGCTCAGGGATTTGTTATCTGGTGGAGCGCGAGCTCGGTGGGAATGCCGTACCGTACGCCGGGACAATCAAGATGTATTGGGGCGATGGGGCGGTGCTGGCCCTGGATGGGGATGGATATTTCGGTTACAACGGCATGCTCTACGACTGGATTTACGATGCTCTCACCCCTTCGGAGCGCCGGACATATGCCGACAGCCTGGGGAAATGGCTGAGGTTCTATACCGATACGCCGGAGATTACCCTGAAATGGGGCGGCTGGTGGTACAACCAGACCTGGGGCCCGGCGCACCTGAACACGCCCAACACCCGGGATGGGATCACACCGAAACTGTTTGTTGCCCTGGCCCTGGCCGGAGCAGACAGTAAAAACGAGGCGGATGCCCGGACATTCCTGGATTCCTGGGCCAAGCGCGTTCCGGCCGAGTGCATCCCGGCGTTCGATGAGATGGGCGGTGTGTGGTCCGAGAGCATGGGCCACGGCGGCTACGGGCCGATAATCGTGATCCCCTGGGCTTTCGAGGCCTGGCGCACGGCCACCGGCGAGGACTTGTTCGCCCGCTGCGCTCCGACCAGCTACCTGCCCCAGATGACCCGCTGGGCCGCCTTCCTGACTGTCCCGTTCGCCGATCATACGGCCTGGATCGATGACAACCGGGCCTCCAAGCTTAATGATTTAGCTCAGGTAGCTCCGATCCTCGGCGCCCGTTACCGCGACCCGGTGGATAACTGGATCAGCGACCAGGACTGGGCCGAGGGCTGGAACCGGGTCCCCTGGAACCGTTTCCTCTCTTACGATCCGACAGTCAAATCCGAATCGCCCAAAGCTGAAAAATATCCGCCGGCTTATCTTTTCACAGGCGCCGGCCACATTTACATGCGCAGCGCCTGGGATGATCCCAACGGCACCTGGGCCTTTTTCGGCGCCGGACCCAAATTCGAGGGCCACTCGCGGGATGATGAGGGCCATTTCCTGATCGCTAAAAAGGGCTGGCTGGCCATGCGGGTCGGCGGCGGCGGCCACAACGATGATGATTACTATGAGGGCGGCGCGCTGGCTTTCAATATTGTCACCATCTACAACAAGGATGAACAGTACCGCCGCGTGGTCGCTCCGGAGCAGGGAGGGGTGAACAACGAGAATGACGGCGGAATGATGCGCTTGGTTTACAGCAGCCACGAGCGCGATGACCGGGCAACCATGGTGGCCTACCGCAATAATGACCAGTACACCTATGCCGCGGCGGATCTCAGCCTGGGCTACTCCAAGGATAAGGCCAGCGAGGTGACCCGCCAGTTTTTATACCTGCGCGGCAAGCGGGAGTTCTTTATCATTTTCGACCGCATCCAGACCACCAGTGAAAAATTCCCCCGCCACTGGTTCCTTCACCTGCCTGGCGAGCCAGCGGTAAGCGGCGCCGAGACAGCGCTGGTCCCCGGGCATGTGCTTTCCTATAACGGGAACAGCGCCACCTGGCTCAGCGATCCGGCCGGCGAGCGGGGCGTGCTCAGCAGCGGCAAATCGAGGGCTTTCTTGACCAGCCTGCTGCCCTCGGGAGTGAAAATTACCAAGCGGGGCGGCGAGGGCTATGATTTCTGGGGCCATCCGGATGAGGCGACCGCACAATATAACCATGTCAGCCGGGCGAGCCGACAGCCGCCGATAGTACCCTGGCGGCTCGAGGAGCAGTCTCCGGGCAAGGGCCTGCGAGACTATTTCCTGAACGTCATCGAGATCGGAGATGAAAACGACAGCAAAGCCTCGGAAGCCTCCCTGGTCGAGCGTGAGGGTTTCGCCGGGGCCCGGCTGGATGCGGCCGGAACTCCGGTAGAGGTGCTGTTCAGCCGCGAGGGTGCACTTACCGCGCGGGTCAAGATCGGCGCGGGAGCGGAGAGTGTGATCGAGCCCGGCATCCAGGAACAATAACGAGTGAAAACAGCCGGTGTTTATCGCCAAAGGCGCGTATATACGCGCTGTTCGCCGGGAAAATGCCGGGACTGTGCGATCTTTTCCAAAATCAACCGATGGGGATAACATGAAAAAAGCGTTAGCTTTGATTGTGGCGGTTTTGCTGCTGGCCGGCCGGGGGGAAACAGTGGCCGAGACTAGCGCGCTCTGGAACGAGGGGATCAGCCTGATTCCCTACCCGCAGGAGGCGGTACTGGGAGGCGAGGAATTCGTGTTTGACAGTGAGGTGGCAATTGTCCTGGATAAATCCGCCGGCGCTGCGGACAAGTTCGCCGCCAATGACCTTTCCTCCAGACTGAAACAGGACTATGGCATCCTGACCCGGATCGGCGCGGCGCAGAGCGGCAAACAGATTGTGCTCTCCCGCTCGGGCGCGGCTAAAAAACTCGGACAACAGGGCTATGAGCTTTCGGTCGATAAAGAGCGGATCACGGTGAAAGCCAATGGGGAGGCGGGCCTTTTTTACGGGACCCGGACGCTGCTGCAGCTGATCCAACAGGACCGCGAAGGGACAATCATCAAGGGCCTGAAAATAGCGGATTGGCCGGATATCTCTGAGCGCGCGGCGCACTACGACACCAAGCACCACCAGGACAAGGCCGACTATGTCCGTTCTTTTATCCGCGACCTGGCCGACTACAAGATGAACATGCTGCTCTGGGAGTGGGAGGACAAGTTCGCTTATCGCAGCCATCCCGAGATCGGCGCGCCGGGCGCATTCACCATGCAGGAGATGCAGGACTTCACCCGCTATGCCAAGCAGTTCCATATCCAGATCGTGCCCCTGGTCCAGGGGCTGGGCCATGTAAGTTTTATCCTCAAATGGCCGCAATATGAGAACTTGAGAGAAATCCCGGCCTCCAACTGGGAGTTCTGCCCGCTCAAGGACGGCAGCTACAAGCTGCTTTTCGACCTCTGGGATGAGGCGATGGAGGCCACGCCGGGCTCGCAGTACTTGCATATCGGCACCGATGAAACCTACGAGCTGGGCCAGGGAGTGGAGTGCGGCTGCAAGGCGAAAACTGCCGAGATCGGACGCTACGGCCTGATGCAGGTTTTTGTCAAGCGCTGTTTCGAGCATATTAACGGCAAAGGGCGGAAAATGATGTCCTGGGGCGGCGAGTACCGTCCCGAGGAAAAAATCAAGCCGCCCAAGGGGCTGATCACCGCCGAATTCGGCAGTGATCCCAATGTCGCCAAGACCGCGCGCGAGGCCGGCTACCCGGTCTGGGTCTACGACCCGAACCCGGGGATCGAACACCTGTTCCTGCCCTATTTCTACCGTGAGCGGGATGAAGGCGGCAAGCAGGTCGAGGGTTGCCTGATGAACTCCTGGAAGACGGATGCCCCGGCCGCTCTGACCGGCCTATTCGACGGGATGGTAAATACCTCCTGGGATGACAGCGGGCTGCACAACCAGGTCTGGATGATGAGTTTTATTAACTCCGCCGAATACTCCTGGAGCGGCAAGGGGCCGGAGCCGGAGGAGTTCATCGACAAATATTTTGCCAGTTACTACGGCCCTAAGGCGCGCGACCTGCGCGAGCTCTGGATGCTGTACAACGAGGGCTCCTATTACTACATGGACACTTTCGAGCGCAAGGTCTGGCACTGGGGCGATGTGGGCAAAACGCATCTGCCGGACCTGCCTCGCGGGGATGCCATCGAGTACGATCCCTTCTGGAACCGGCGCTACGCCGAGATGATCAAGCGCTCCAGGGAGGAGCTGGGCAAGATGGAGCGGGCCCTGGCTATCTGCAGCGAGAATGGGTCGCTGGGCGTCAGGCACGGCTATGATTTCGAGGTTTTCACCACGATCGGCGAGCTGATCCAACATACCGCGCGCACTTATATTGCTCTCTCCGATCTCGAGAACGCGATTACCCAGGCCCACCGCGCCCGATTCGTCAGCCACCAGCAAGCCTATTCCGCATTCGAGGATGCGGTGAAAATCATCCAGGGCAACCTTAAGGAGCGCGAAGCGGTTTTCAACAACCTAGTCGTGGTCTGGGAAAAAACGCGTCTGCCCAAGGGCTTCTCCACTCCGGAGAAGAAGTTTTTCCACGAGCAGGACCGCGCCCGTCACTTCGCTTTCCGCCGGGCGGACATGACCTACCTGATCTATGATGAGCAGCTCCTGGAACTGGAGGGCTACCTGAAAAAGCTTCAGGACTACATGGCCTGGTACAAGCAAACCTACATGCAGGGCAGTTAGGATTGGAGGTGGCAATGTTCCCGGGAAAAGAGTTTCTGCGGCTGACGATACCCGCTTTATTCTCAGCTTTAGCCCTGGCCTGCACGGCGGGCAAGCCGCCTGATGAGGCTGCGGAAACGGCCGACCATAAGGCTCTCTGGCTCGAGCCGGGCAGTGTCAGACCGGACAACGAGGTGTTCCGCCGGATCAAAAAAGCAGTGGATGAGATTCGCATTATAGATACGCACGAGCACCTGATCAGCGAGCAGTTTTACCTGGAGCTTCCGGAATACTCGCTGTTCAACTGGTTCCGTCAGCCCTGGTTCCCCCAGTACTCCGGGGCCGATCTGGTTTCGGCCGGCATGCCCCTGGCGGACCTGGAGGCGTTGAAAGACTCCGCGGTTCCCCTGGCCGAGCGCTGGGCCAGGGTCTCGCCCTGGTGGCCTTTCGCCAAGACTACGGGTTTCGGCCAGGCCTTGCGGATTGCCGCGCGCGATATCTACGGCCTTCCTGACCTGGATGACAGCACCTGGCAGGAACTCTGCCGTCGCATGCAGGAGGCCCGTAAAGCGGAGTTTTACAAAAGAGGGCTTTACGATATGGCCGGAGTGGACTTGCTTATTCTGGATCAGATAGTCCTCGAGGACCCTTACGCGTGGAGCTCATTTGCCGCTCCGGACAGCAAGCCCCGGGTCGTGCTGGTCAAGCGCTTCTATGACACTTTCATCCGGCCCAGCCGGGCCTCGCTGGCGGAGATCGGCGGGAATTTCGGCAGGCCGCTCGAATCGCTGGATGATCTGCTGGCCGCGCTGGACAAGGAGTTCGAGGGAATGGCCGCCAGCGGCTGCTATGTAGGGGTCAAGTGCGCCATGGCCTATGACCGGGAGATTCATTTCGAGGATGTCCCCCGGGAGACCGCGGAAAAAATATTCAAGAGGCTGCTCAAAGGCGACCTGCCTTTCGAGGAGCGCCGGCCGTTCGAGGATTTCATGCTGCACCAGGTGGTCAGGCGGGTCAGTAAATATGGGCTGGTGATGCAAATCCATACCGGCATGCTTGCCGGCCCAGGCGGCGGGAATGTAACCCAGACCAGCCCGATTCATCTTTACAACTTCTTTGCAATGTACCCGGAGACCCGGTTTTCGATTTTCCACGGCGGCTTCCCCTATATGGGAGAGTTGGCTGTACTGGCGAAAAATTTCCCGAATGTTTACATAGATAATACCTGGATGCCGATAATTTCTCCCAGCGCTACTAAAGATTGGATGCAGCGTTGGATCGAGACAGTTCCCCTGAACAAGATCCAGGGTTTCGGCGGGGATTATATATTCCCGGAAGGCAGTTACGGGCACAGCCTGGTCGCCCGTCAGATACTGGCCGAGGTGCTGGCCGAGAAAGTGCAAGCGGAGTATTTCAGCGAGCGGGAGGCGATCTGGGCCGCTAAAAGAATACTGCGGGACAATGCGGTCGAGCTGTTCGGCCTGAAGCGGTTCTTGGAGTAGCCTGGCCGGCCGTCCGGCTTAGCGGAGATATTCGGCTTTCAGGCTGTCGATTAGCCGGTGGAACTGTTCGTGCCTGCCTGGGCCAATTCTTTCCGCCTCGATTTTGTCGAAGCGGGTTTTGAGCTCCTGCTGACGGCTCTGGCTAAGCAATTTATCCGCGGCTTGAAAGAGTTTTTCCTCATTTTCAATGTGCTCATTGAGCAAGGCGATATACTCCCTCGCCTTGGCCGTCGTTGCAGCGTGGGCCGCATTCATGCTGCTCGGCACGGAACCTAGAGATGCCTTGAGCTCGTGAACGAGAGCACGGCCCTTTTCATGATCGGCCAGCAGTTCCTCTATTTCCCCCTCCCACTTGCGCCTGCCGGACTCCCGCAAGGCTGGAAAAAGCTCCTTTTCTTCCTTTGCGTGGTGGCATTTATCCACAAATACTTCAAGAAATTCAAGGATACTTTTCAAATCATTAAGCTCCTTTTTACCTCCCTCGGCCAGCTTGCCGCAGAGTCTATCCAGAACCTCCAGCATGGTCTCCACGGCCCGGTGCTCGTGAAGAAGTTCATCAATGGCCACCATTTTCCGCTCCTTTTAATAAAAGAATATTTCCGCCTGCGCTGTTGGCCGGATAGGTTCTGCTGGCGCAAAAATACCCCGATCCTTCAAAGTACCGGGCCTGAAAAAAACAGACATCTTTCCGAAAATGAGTTTATTTTTTATAGATTCACCTGGATTTAAAATACATCGGATGTCAGAGTATTAAATAACTTTTCACACTTTTAAGGATAGCAAAAGTGGGAGACAAATTTAAATGCTCTGTCTGCGGCTGGAGCGGTACCGCGGAAGAAGCCATGCAACCGGATGCGGAAATCCGTAAGGAATGGGAGAGGGTCTGGAAATTCCGCAAGGGCTTGAGCGATGAGTTCGGCACGCAGTTCTACCTGGGCACTCTCCCCTGGGAAAAGGAGATGCTGGATGATCTGGTCTGCCCGAAATGCGCCGGTGAATGCCGCCGTATAGCAGAAGAGTAAGAGCGGTTGGAGATTGATGTTGAAATACAATTGCGGCCTGACTCCGCTCAGGGAGTCAGGCCGCAGCTTTTGAAACTCCTCACCAGGCGCCGCCAGCCATGTCTTTGAACAGGCGTGTGGCATTGAGATAGTAAATTTTCTGCAAAACCTCATCCGGCAGGTTCAAGCCATAGTTCATCCACCAGGCGGCATCCGGCACCCGGAAAAACTCATCCTCGGTTTCCAGCAGACGGAACCAGCCGCGGTACATTTGTTCCGAAGGGCCGAGGTCGGTGCCGAACATAATCCGGTCGGCGTACTTGATGAAAAATTTCCGTGCCGTAAAAGGTTGCCTGCCGATATCCCAGGCCCGGGCCGAAATGTCAATATGGTAGTTGGGGTAGAGGTCGAGCAGACGGCTCACCTCGCCGAGGTCGTGGGAGAGGTTGCCCACGTGGCAGCCTACAAAGATCGTGTTCGGGTGTTTCGCCACGGCCCGGTTGCGGGTGGCCAGTATCTCGGCTTTGGGCCAGATTCCCTCTTTACCGTAAACGTTCCAGGGAGCGCCGGCAGTCCCCAGATCGCTGGTCGCGGTCAGGGGATAGTAGCAGTCCTCCATGTCGCTGACATGGATTGAAATCGGCAT
>MFIX01000203.1:21577-22856 GCA_001780825.1 Candidatus Glassbacteria bacterium RIFCSPLOWO2_12_FULL_58_11
CGATCCCTCTGGCCCCCATCCTGTAAGCTTCCTCCACGGAGCGCGCCGCGCGCTGCGGATAATCTTTGGCCTCGATATCGGTTACCTCGATCCCGGCCCAAACCTGAAAATGGTCCGGGTACTTACCCAGATAATCCTCGAGCACCTTTTTCAGCCTGTCGCCGGTGGCGCTGGACAGGACCACCACCTTGCGAACATTGCAGGCTTTCATGTATTTCACCCAGTCATGGATGTCCTCGCCCTTGAGATAAGTGTGCGAATGAGAATCGATGACCGGGAACCTGGCGCGGATGACCTCATGGGCCGGCACCTGGAGACGGGACTCCGGCCGAAAATCTTTCACTTTCAGGGTGTCGAAAATTCCCATGCTGCGCTGCGCATTGGCCCGGGCGGATGGGAAGAACAGGAAAACTGCCAGGGTAAGGGAAAGAAGATTCTTCACAAGATACCTCCAGGGACTGAGAAGTTGCAGTTATTGAATTGGGGAGGATACTTTGCTTAAGGATGCTTAATCGATACTTCTTTTACGGTACGCTTCAAGATCAGCACGAGACATTTGCTCTTGGGGCACCAGGCGATAATGTTTTTCCGAGGTTATAGCAATTTTAGCCTTTGTTTTTTCGAACGCAAAAAGTGCAATACTCTTATCACCGGCAAATTGAGCGGCAATTGGTATGCAAATTAATGTCTCATTCGGGGAATGGGAGAAAATCCCTCGCCTTCAGGCGAAGACTTTAGTATGCCCCAAAGGGGCCGGTTTTTTGTCTTTGCAGGCGGCTGCGAGAGCCGGATTCCATCCGGTCGAGCGAGTAAGCCGCCCTAAATCTTCCGGCTTTAGCCGGTAGTAGTTTAATTCTGGAAATTTAGTGGCGCATAGCTCAAAATCTTGATCTATTTGGACAATACCCAGTTTTTCACGTGGACCTTTAGCTTGAACTGGAAAGACATATTGTGCGCCTCTTTTGTCCAAGCCGATATAAATTTCATCTGTTTCAACCTGGCCCAATGATGGAACATTGGTCCTTAGATGACTTTGCAAAGAGTAGCAAGTTATACCTGTAAATATGTCAATTAAGCGATTATAACGGATTTTAGCCAGTATCGCTTGTTCATCATTCAAAGCGAATTTTTCAATTATGCCAGGAGTGGCATCCGGTAGTTTTGTTTCTGCCAGCAAAGGTGAAGGTTTAATGTCCCATTCGGGGAATGGGAGAAAATCCCTCGCCTTAAGGCGAAGACTTTAGTATGCCCCGAAGGGGCTGGTTTTATGTCTTTGCAG
>MFIX01000203.1:22876-37167 GCA_001780825.1 Candidatus Glassbacteria bacterium RIFCSPLOWO2_12_FULL_58_11
GAGTAAGCCGCCCTAAATCTTCCGGCTTCAGCCGGTAGTAGTTTAATTTCAGACAAGGCCGTCAAAGAAAATGTATAGAGGGCTTGTCCGGCTGGCCGGATTATCCATTCCAAGCCTTCGGGGGCACATTTTCGGATTGAATCAGGAAGCGGCACTCGATAGCGAAAACTATAAATAATATCTCCAATATTTTTTGGAAGTTTGATTCCGAGATTTTTCGCGATCTCTTCAATTTCTTCTCTTTTGAAAGATACCCTCTTGGCATTCTCCCTGTAGTTATTGAAAAATATTTTCTCTATAATTTTTGCATATCTGTTTTTGCTTGTTGCCACGATCAAGCACTCCCATAAAGAAATTATTTAACCGGGCCATCTTAGGAGAACCACCTCTTCACGCATTTGTTCTCTAGTGGCTGATGCGAATCTTGTCCTGAATAAATCTATATCAACTATTTCATATCCCAAGGACTCAGCTATGTCGGCCAAAAGTTTCCCAGTTCGTATTAAAACCCTCAAATATGATGCCTGATCACCGACTACATAACCTAGATGCGCTCCAGGTTTCAAATACTGCCTGATATCAGCAAGATGCCTTTTCATACCGCCAAAATATAATTTAGCTACTTTATGATAAAGTCTTTCAAACCCAGACGTTTTGCCAAGCTGGATCCGCCGATTTTCAATATTTTCTGATATGAACTGAATGTCGGCGTTATCCGAAATCCACAAATCATCATTGTCGCCTTTGTACACTCCTCGAGTATTGGAGCGTATCAAAGTTCTCTTTAAAGATCTTAACTCGGCCTTGTTATTAATGAACCCGAGGAGCACTGTTTCCAAACGTGTCGTCCGGGTATAATCCTTTTCATTTGGATAGGGTGGGGAGGTGAAAACTGCATCTATCGAATTTGGTCTTAATTTATGGCTTAGTTGTCTTGAATCATCAGTACAAATATAAGTTGTTGTATCTCTCAAAGGGCCGACTTCTTCTAAATCTCTGACCATTGAATCAATTTCCGATAGCCATGTACCAACAACTTCCACATCAACTTTTCTGGAACGAACTCCAACTTCCGGGCCAAAATGCAGATTGCTGATTGAAGATACCAATACTTTTGCAAGGGCTAAGGACTCCAAGGAATAAAAATCGACTAAAAAATACTTTCTTATTTCCTCTAACAGAACCAGTGTCTTGTGCAAAGGCAATGGGCTTATCGAATCTTTAAGTAGTAATTTAGCGCTCTCTGATGGTAAAGATTTTAAATTTTTTCCGTTTAAGTTTTTCAGGGAAGTGCTTTTTTCCCTGAAGAAAGGAGGTAAGTTTGTTCTTCTTTACGATGAAAGGAATCCAGCATTTTTTAGAAAGTCCACAGATGGAGAAATTGAAAGCGGATTGTGGCCCTTATTGAGCCGGTCTATTCCGGAAGGAAGGAAGCCGGATGTCCGCTGCATTTCTATCCAGTCAGTAGTGCAGACGATTGAGGATTCAAAGAGGCATGGGAGTTGGGTCGGGGAGTTTAAAACGAAATATGGACTTTTTTAACTAGTTCCTCATTTGCTACAGTTAGAGCAATTAAGACCATCTGATTTCGGCTCAAACAGGCGTTGTCCCTATACTTGGTCTGGCGCCTCGGCGTGAGCGATTGCGACAAAGAGAAAAGGACGCCGGAGAATAAATAAATGAACCACAACAGCAACAACATCGAGGCCCGCCTGTGGGAGGGTTATCTTTCCCCTGAATATGCCAGGAGCGGCCGTAATGATTTTGACCGGTTGATGCGGAATCCGGATGTGGATTTCCACATCGCACATACCAGCGGGCATGCCTCCATTGATGACCCGAAGCAACTGGCAGGCTCTCTCTCTCCGGCTATGGTAGTGCCTGTCCATACCAGTTATAGAGATGCGTACAGTGAGATGATCGGAAATGTTAATGTGCTTCAGGATGGCGAGGAATTAGTATTGGATGATTAACAAGTAGCATCTCACTCCAACAGTTTTATTCTCAAACTCAGCCTATTTTCTTATGGAAAAAAATAGTTCAAGGAGAGCTATTCTGTGGATTCAATTCAAAGGGGAATTGGGAGCAGGAGTTAGGCACCTTGCCAATTTTGGTGTGAAATCATGGCATTCTTGGCAAACATAACATAAAGGAGATAATTGCGCAGATGCGGCAGCCATACGCAATTGGTTTAATTTTCAACAAGTTAAAATATCTTCGAAAAAACCCTTGTTTCACGCTTGACATGCAAGAGGTCACTGGTTCGAATCCTATATCGTCTACTAGGAATTAGGGAGCTACCGGCTGTAAAAACCAGTGGTCGTCCTGTGTCAGTTTGTGCCAAAATTGGTAGGAAATGGTGGTATTGATGTGAAACTATGACATTTAACCCGAAAGGCAAAGATGCAGCATCCATGCGCCTTCGGGTTGAATTATAAGGAGTTAGAGAACATTCAAAAATGCCTCTGAATTTGCATGGGAGGCCGGTGGTCACACTTAAAAACTGTGCCGTAGCTGTGACAAACTTGAGGACATTTAATACATCTATGACATTTATGGCATTCAATAAAAAAAAGTGCAGATAGGGCAATCGTGCGCTTTTGAGTTGATTTTCAATGAGTTAGAAGTTTAGTGAAAACACCATGCCATGTGCCTTACAAGCAGGAGGTCAATTCCTTCGATTCCAGTAGTGCCCACCATATTGAAACCAAGCAGTGGAGCGGGTTTGCGAGATTTTGCGGGTCCGCTCTTTTTTTTAGTGTGTCACCCATGCTCAATTAGTGGCTGCTTGTTTGATGGATTCCCACTCACAAGCTCCAGTAACAATCTTCCATATTGAAAAGTACTTCAGTAGTGTCCGGAATGCAGCCGATCGATTATTTTAACGGCTAAGGAGTTTACGTCTTATGTATGAGTGGAGGCATCACCATTGGCTTTGTATTCCTTCATAAATAAAGGTGTCACAATTGGGGACAAGTTAAATCTCAAGACTCGATTAATCCGCGCAAGGTAAAGTACACCGTGGTGCCTTCACCAATTTGGCTCTCGATCCAGATTCTTCCTCCAAGCCGCTCAACTAAAAGCTTAGCTATGGACATGCCCAGCCCGCTACCCTCAGTGGTGGCATTGATGTTCTCAAGCTGATAGAACTTATCGAAGACCTTTGGGATGTCCTCCTCGTAGATTCCTTTTCCCCGGTCGCGGACGCTGACCACTGCTTCTTCTCCAGCATTTTCGACTTTTACATCTATTTTCGACCCGGCTGGCGAAAACTTGATCGCGTTGGACAGCACGTTAGTCAGCACCTGAACTACCCTGTCAGGATCACTCTCGAGCAGAATATATATCCTGGAACATTCGCAGCTGCAGGCAAGCTGCCGCTTTTCCAGATTCGGTTTGAGAGATGAGAGCGTAGCCTTGATAAGCCCCACCAATTCTATTTTCTGCAGGCTGATCTGGAGATGGCCAGCTTCAATTTTTGAAAGATCCAAGATATTGTTTATCAACCGGGAAAGCCTCTGGCAGTTATTTATTATGGTCGTAAGCGTGTCCGCCTGCTTTTTGTCTCCGCTGCCCAGCCCATGCAGGAGCATTTCGGAGAACATCTGGATCGAGTTAAGCGGCGTTCTCAGTTCGTGGGTTACCATGGAGAGAAAATCGTCCTTGGCTTCATCGCGCGATTTCAGTTCGACGAAGGTATTTTCCAGTTCCCGATAGTGGCCCATCAGTTCAGCGGTACTTTCAACCACTTTCGTTTCGAGTTCGGTATTTAGCCGTTCGATATCGTCCTTGGATTTTTTCAGCTGAGAGCTCATCTCATTAAATGAATCGGCCAGTACTCCCAGTTCGTCACTGCGGCTGACAGATATATTCATGCCGAAACTTCCGCTAGCCACTTCCCGGGTCGCATCCGCCAAGAGATATATTGGCCGCACGATCCTGTGGACTGTAATTATCACGCCTGTTATCACTACAAGAATCATCACCAGCGTAATTACCACCGCCTTTAGGACCGCGGAAGATATTTTCTCTTCCATGTCTGCCAGAGAAACATCCAAAACAGCATAGCCCAGAGCTACCTGTCGCACGGCTTCTGACCTTCCAACGGCGGTAATGTCAAGTGGGGTGAAAAGAAAAGCATCGCCTTCCCGGTTCGCCTCCCGCCCGATCGTTATCATCACCCGGCTTCTGAAAATGTTCATTATCCCAGAGAAGTACCACCACCTTCCGTCCGCAGAGGCTGTCGAATCTATAGTTATAGACTGAAGCGTATCCTCGGCTTCCGAATTCACTATAACTTTCCCTTCGAGATCGACAAGCATGGCGCGGACCACATCCTTTTCCATTTTGAGCCCGCCAACCAGGGTGCGCAGAGTATTGACATCTTTCGAATAGAGCGCGAACCGGCTATTGTAAGCCAGGCTGCCGGCTAGGGCGAAAGAGCGGCTCCGCAGTTCTTCCAAAGATGCATTTTTCAGATAAAGGATAAAAAATCCAGTAAAAGAGGCCGCTATTATTACTATTAGAAAAATAACCGCCAGGGAAGCTTTCAGGCCCAGACTTAATCTGAAAAGCACTCTTTTCGCGGGCTGGCTCATCAGCGTTGTTCCTTGCCTAATATCACCGCATTTTCCAGCACGTTGCGGGGAATGTGGAGCCCTAGTCCGGCGGCTACGGGTTCATTGATATAAAGTACTACCGATCTGGGGGGAACAATCTGCAGGCCCGCCCCGGCTGCCGATAATTTTTCCAGCACCAGCTCAGCGGTTTGCCGCCCGATATCTTCGTAATCGAATCCGATAGACAGGGCTGCCCCTGCTTCGGCCATCTGGCGAGAAAAAGCCATGACCGCCACGCTCTTACTGTAGGATTGCTGGAGAATGTAGCGGAGAGCCTCACCGCTGTAAATCCGATCATCCGGGGGAACCCATAGAACTTCGATTTGGGGCAGAAGTCTTTCGAGAACCGCGGATATCTCCCGGTCGCTGCTAATCACGCAATCTACCAGCCGCAGCCCCATAGACTGGGCGGTTGCGCGGACCGATTCAAATTTATTGGCAGTAGCAGGGGAACTAAGCAGGCCGATTCTCCTGACTGTGGGCAGCGCATCACTTAGAATCTTGAGCTGGGTCAGGTACGGAATCGAAAGGCTCACTCCCGCGTATTCAATCGCACTCTTATCTGCTGTTCCCTCCGGCCTGAGCTCACCGAGGATCATGGAGCAGACCAGAGGAATGTTTTTAATGTTGGTTATTGCCGAGCGGGAAGAAGGAGTTCCCACAGTAATTATCAGCGAAGGTTTTTTACTGCTGATATCTTCCCAGAACGACTTTTCTCCAGCCGCTCCCGGCTGGTAAAGGCGTTTTTCGACAATCAGGTTGCGCGAGTTATCCGCCAACGTGATCATTAACTCCCGGCTTGCACTCTCGTATTCTTCCCGCGCGGAGCTGATTACCACCACCAACTGCCGCAATTCCCCGGGGTGCCCTCGTACAGGCGTAGACCAGGCACAAAACCACGCTGCTGCGATAACGGAAAGGCGAGCGAGTTCGTTCATAAATTTCGATTGTGTTGAACTCATCTGACATGTCGAATGTTGTGAATTGTCAGGGCTTGAAAGACCAGTAGAAGCCGATCGTCATTCGGCGCTTTATATGTTCGGCCAGGGGATACTCACGCTTTCCGTCACCGAAAAGATTGTAAGCCTGGAAAAAGATTTCGTACCCGGAGCTTGGGGGAAGGTACCCCAGTCTGGCGTCCATTCTAAAATACCGCGAGTTCTCTTTAAGCTCATAACTGCCTTTGGTTCCAGTGGTTAACCAGCGCGATCCGCCGGTGTAAGATGATTTGAGATTCAGAGATAAACTGGACGGAAAACTGGCCTGGAAAGAAATGCTGGCCTTGTGCTTGGGCGGGGATTGCTGGCCCCCAACGAAATAATCACTGGCTAGGCGCTGGTAGCTGTAGTTTGCGCCAATTTTGATATTGGAAAAAGGCAAGTATTCAGCCGACGTTTCTCCACCGTATATTTTTTTCGGCCTGTTCTGATTGGTGAAGGACATCACCAGGTAATCACCAATAATTTTCGCTTCTTCGAGGAAAATATTGTCTCTGAATTTATGCAGAAAAGCATCAAACTTTAGCTTGGCCTTTTCGTGGGGATAACAGATGTAGCCTAATTCAAACGAAGTTATCTTTTCTGCCTCAAGCTCACGGTTGCCAAGTATCTGCAATCCGTAAGAGACCTTGTAGTCGAGATCCGAATTTTGAAAGCTCGGATTGCGGAAGGCCTGCGAAACACTCAGGCGGAAGACTTGTTTTTTCGAGGGTGAAATTATAATGCTGCCCCGTGGGCTGACATGCGTTCCCACCAATGGATGGCGGTCGATTCTGGCGCCTGCCAGCATGGTCAGCTCCGGAAGCGGCCTGAATTCATCCTGGAAGTAGCCGGCATAAAGATCTTGTTCCAGCCTGTGATTCATGATTGCTGAACGGATCGAGTTAAGACGGTAAGAGGCTCCATAAATCAAGGTATTGCCTGGACTGAGATTTGACCTGTTCTGGATTTCCAAGTCAAAAGTGTTTGAGAAAATATCTTCCTGGATCTCCGGGAGCGCAGCCGTGTTTTCATTCTGATCAGTCCGGTTCCAGAACGCCTGCATGCTTAAGCCTTTATAGGATGCATTGAATTTCAGGTAACTGGCGGTGGCTTGAGAGCGGGATAAATTGCGAATGAAAATCTTATTCACGTGTCCGTCGCTTAAGCCGGCCTCAAAAGAGAGCCGGCCCTGCGGGCCAAGGCGGCGCTCGATAAAAAAATTGGAAAGGAACATTTTTTTTGAAGGTTGTCGCGGATTATCAAAGCTATTGATCCGGTTGGTTCCCAGGGCCAAGCTGTAATTAGTATTTTCTCTTGATGCCGCGTAGGTCAGGCTGCTGTAAAGCGTAGTGCGTTCCCCGCCCTGGATTCGCAGTTGCGCTCCTTCCATCTGACCGGGCAGCTTGGTGATAATATTGATCACCCCGCTGAATGCGTTTGCTCCGTAGAGCGCCGAAGTGGGGCTGCGGACAATCTCGATCCTGTCGATCTGGTCCATCACCACCGGCAGGCTTTCCCAGACTACTCCCCCGTAATAGTCGTAGTAAACCGACCGGCCGTCGATCATCACCAGCATCTTATTGGCCGGCAACACGCTCAAACCCCGTGCGTTGACCTCCGAGTGCGAGGAACTTATGGTTACCACGTCAATGCCCGGGACAAAACGCAGTAGTTCGGGAATTGAGATGGCACCGGAAGCGCGGATTTCCTGGGAAGTGATCACTGTCATGGCAGCCGGAGCACGGTCAATACTCTGGACGGTCCGGCCAGGAGTAATAACCTTTTCCAGCGGCTGGAATAAGAACTCTTCGGTCATGGCCAAATCGGCTGTCTGAGCTGCCAGAACCGCGGGGAACATAAGCAGCATGAAGTAAAGAAGAAAAAAGTCTTTTAAGCAGCGGCCCATTATACCTTCTGCTGCAATAGGATGCTGATAGGCCTCTACCAGTGAAGGCCTGGAAATATTAAGCCGGATATTAATCCGACTGGGGTGAATGTTCTTGGGATATATTTGAAGAAATGCTTAGAATCTATGCGTGGAAGTCTGAAGCGGATGAGTACCCGCACCGGCAAGACAATGGAAAGCGAATACCGGATTACAAGCCAACCCTGATGTTAAATGCCAGCCATTTTAGCGACGATTTTATCCACCTGGCAAAATAGATCGTCGCTGGTAAAAGGTTTTATCAGATATTCATCCGCGCCACTCTCCAGAACGAGCTCTCTGGGATAAGTCTTCGCGTTACCTGTGATTGCGAGAATTTTGATTGATCCATAATAATCATTGCTCTTCATCCGCTGACAGACTTCGAGGCCGTTGATTTTGGGCATCTTGATATCGAGAATCAGCAAGTCCGGCCTGAACTCTCCCAATTTCATCAGCACTTCGTAACCATCGTTCACCGCCTCGACCTCGAAGTCCGGGTAGTTTTCCTGAAGGTTCTGGTGTAGGATTTTGGCGAAATCCAAGTCGTCCTCTCCGATCAGGATTCTCAACTTAATATCAGTGCCCGCAGCGAAAAATTCTTCAATTACCGGGATATCATTGCTTACCAGAAATTCCCGGAAATTCGCCTTACTGATCTTGTACCGGCCGCCGGGATAGCGGTAGCACTTGAGCTTCCCATCCTTGATCCAGCGGTGGACCTGCACTCCCGACACCCGGCAGTAGCGGGCTACTTCCGTGCTTGAGAATGTAGGTTCGAGAGCTGTTTTCGCTTGCGGGGTACCGCTCATTTTACCTTTTCTGTCTTTTCTTGCGTTCATTACGTTCCTTTCAAATATAACTTATGATGCGTTTTATGTCAAACGTTCCTTTCATTTCGAAACCGCCTTACCCATCTAAAGCTAACAAAAAGGAATAAAATTGCCAATAAAATTCCAGCCGGCTGATTGCCAGTTTGTACTGCACAAATATTTAAGGCTTTTAATATCAATGTGTTACTATCTCTTTTCTGTTTGCGAATACCCCGGCAAATAGGGCGAAAGACGGTGAAAATAAATTTGAATATTATTTTGCAAAAGTACTTGACAAAGCCTTAGTTGATGTTTATAATAAACGTAGCAAATGAAATACATGTAATAAACGAAACCATTGTAGAGTTCTCTAACTAATATTTCAGGTTAATAGTGGCCTTTACGGCTGCACCATAGCAGAATGGATGCCGTAAATGCCTATTTTGAATTTTATAAAAAACTTTTTCAGGAGGCAGTAAAATCGGATTATCCAGTGCCGTGTTTATGCGAGTAAGCTCGTTCCTTGGATCCCTTAATGCGAGAAATCTTTCAATCATTAACCGGAAGGAGAGTGCAATATGAAAAAGTATAAATGCTTCTTCCAAATTTTACTGGTCCCGGTTCTGCTGGCCCTCCTTGCTCTGGGATGTGATGACAAATCCGGTTCCTTGGCACTTTCACCCCAGGACCAGGGTTCCGATATTTTCGGCGAAATAGAAACTGGCCAAACCTCCGGTGTCACCAACGAAGATGATTATCCAGCACTTCCCCCCTTGCCGGATCCTGATAAAATGGGCCCCCTGCCCGAGGGCTTTGTCTATGGAGGCGATATTATTTACGCCCGGGATTACCAAGTCGGTACAGTCACGGATGAGATGAGAAAGGAAGGGCTTCTGGTGACCGTAGATGGAACACAGTATTATTACCCCAGGAAAGAGCTGTGTGGCAGGTATCTGACTGTTTTGTTTGATGATGGACACGTCGGGTTTATGAGGATGAGTTGCTACTGAGGAGTAGTCTAGCCAATTTAATTTCTCGAAGTGCCAATTTAAAAGAGGTATCTTCTGATGAATAAGCCAAATTGCAGCTTAATAATTTTACAGGTTTCGATTCTGCTGGTCCTTTTCGTTCAGGGATGTAATGACAAAGCCGGTTCCCTGTCTTTATTATCTCAGGACCAGGGTTCCGATATTTTCGACGAAATAGAGACTGGCCTGTCCTCCGGCGTTACCGATGAAAATGGTTATCCAGCACTTCCCCCCTTGCCGGATCCGGGGAAAATGGGCCCCCTGCCCGAGGGCTTCGTCTATGGAGCCGATATTATCTATGCCCGGGATTATCAGGTGAGTTCATTTACCGATGAAATGAGGGGAAAAGGTCCGTTGATTACAGTGGATGGAAATCAGTATTTTTACCCCAGGGCCGAGCTGTGCGGCAAGTATCTGACCGTCCTGCACGATGACGGAGGCGTCGGCATCATGAAATTGAGTTGTGACTGAGGGTAAGCGCTGTACGATGGGGAGGTGGATATCGGATACACTTTATAGGTCACATTATTGGTGCCCTCTCGCCATCAGCTTTCGAATAAACCGTATTGAAAGTAAATCTTTGGTACTGGATGTAAATAGGGGCCTGTAAGATAATTCAGGCCCCTTTTCTTTAGGTTTTCCTCAAGGAGAACTTTTATCAAATTCTCCTGGCTTCCAGGCGCGGGGGATTCTCCCAGTGCTTTGATGTCCCTTCAACGTGAGCTTCAAATTCCATAACTTCGGATATTCAATACCAGTTTATCTGCATTAAGGCCTGAACGGCTTAAATGGTCTTGGCTTGCCACTGGAACCGAGTCTAACTGATAGCAAAAGATCAAGCCCTTACTGTCTGAATCTGCACGACTAATTCCTCCAGCATTTCATTTATAAAAATATCACAATAATAAATCGCTTACGCGACCCGGTAATTTTTCTGCCGGGTTCTTTATTGCCACAATGTGACTCTTCTGCCGGATTTGGGGGCCTCCTGGCGTGCCTCCAGAAGCTGCCTCCCTTACAGGCAGGCGGCCAAAAAAATGTTTCCCTGATGCGGACATGAGGTTAAATTACAGATATAAGGAAATCAAAATGATAAAAACAAAATCAATATATGACCCGGCTGAGGAATCGGACGGCGAAAGAATATTGGTGAGCCGTTTTTGGCCAAGGGGGATTTCGAAAGAGCGTCTTTCGATTTCACAATGGATACGGTATCTGGCACCCAGTAAAACGTTAGTACAGGACTGGAAGGCTGGCGGCATGACCTGGGCTGAATATGAATCCCGCTACAGCGAGGAAATGACAGCGTATCAAGAGGATATTGAGACTCTTGCGAAAATGTCAGATTCAAAAACTATTACCTTGCTTTGTTATGAGAGCGAGGGAGACCCGCACTGCCACAGGCATTTACTAAAGCGGATGATCGAAAAAAAGTCAGTCTAACCTGTGTGTGAATTCAAATCCTGCCCAGTTCAGAATCTTCTCGCCTTGCTTCCAAAGAAATATGCCCGGCTTGATCCGCAAATGAGTTGAGCCTTTTTTTACTGGCATGCCGTTACCGGCGGGCCTTTGATGCTGCCCTACGCCTGGAATTGAATAAACCTTTTCTTATGGCTCCACTTGACAGCCGGTATGACACCCAATAGAGTAATTTCGCCCGGGCAGGCGAGAGAAACCTGGCTTGGGAGCCGCTACGATGACCGGACAATACTCCATAAAGCTTCAACCCGGAAATGGCCGCCTGGAACGCAGCAGGCTGAGGCGTCCGGAACTTAATAAAGAAAGGAGGGGAATCGTGCGCAGATACGGACTTCTGTCGGCCGCGCTTTTAATCTGGGGAGCAGTTGCTGTCCGTGCCGGGGAACCCGGCCTCACCGTCTTCCAGGACCTGGAAGAGGCGACCGGCCGCATCTCCCGGCTCGTGGATAAGCCCTATCTGAAACTTGTCACCGATGGTATCTATCAGCCGGAGGTGCTCATCTTCAAGGACCTGGAGACCGGCAGCGAGGTCTGGAGCCTGACCCGTGAACTCTGCACCGACCTGGCCAATATCGAGCGCCGCTCGGCCTGGAGCTGTAACGGGCAATACGTCTCTTTTATCGGGAATACGGCCTTCTGGAACTATAACGATAATCAACTCTGGAAGCGTACCTGGGCCGGATACAACTATATTGCCAATGCCGACGGCTCCGGCCGGCGTAAACTCTGGGGCAGCTACAGCGGCCGGTTAATGCTCCACCAGGACAAATTCAACAACTGGGACCAGACGCGACCGGATGTCCTCTACTATCCCGCTGGAGATACACTGTGGCGCGTTACTTTGGGAAACGGGGAGAAAGATAACCAGTCCGAGCCAATTTACAGGTTTCCCAAGCGGGAGAATAAAATAATCCAGGAGATCAGCGACAGCAATTTCATGCTCATCGAGGAAAGCGGCCGCGATCCGAACTGTTATGTGATTAATCTCAACAAAGACCCCGGGGACCCGCTTTTCTGCTTAACCTGCCCCTTAAAGGGCGAGGTCCATCCCGGCAGTTTCCGTTTCATGCGCAGCAGGCTGCAGATTCGCGGCGGCTACGAGAACCACGCGCTGGGCGACATCCTGATGCTGGTGGACCCAGAAAAAGGGCGATTCATCGAATGCCCACCGGAAGTTGACCCTTACGGCGTTGAGATGGCGCACCTCTGGTATGGACTGCCGGACGACCGGGCGGCTTTCTCGGGACGCGTGCGGGGAGAACCTTTCGGTCTGTATGTTCAGCTCCCCGGGAAGGCGCCGGTGCTGTTGGCTGAGGTGTCGGATGGCCACCCGACATGGTGCGGACACGATCCCGAATGGTTTTTCTATGCTGTCGGAACGCCGTCCAACGACAGCCCCTACTCCCGCAGACTGGTTGCGGGCAGGGCGGACGGCTCTCAGCTCAGGATTATCTGTACCCCGTTCGACCGCCGGCGCGGCGAGGATGAGGGCGGCTACGACGCCATTCCCCGGCCCAACCAGAGCCCGGACGCCACCAAGTGCTGGTTCCACTCAAGCATGCTGATGCCCACTAATAAATATACAGGAAGTTATCTCGCGGTCTTCCGGCGACCGCACCCGCCGGCCGGGGTCGAAATCTCAGGGCAGGGGGAGGCGACTACCGTAAAATGGAAGCCCCATGTGCTTTCCTCTGAGGTCAAGGGTTACCATGTTTACCGCAGCGAGGACGGCGGGAAGAGTTTCAACGAGGTCACCTCCCAGGCGGCGCCGGGAACGGAGCTCAAAGACCGGTCCGCCCCGCACGGAAAAAACTGTATCTACGCGGTTACCGCCGAGGAGTGGTCGCGGCTTGAAAGCGACGTCGCCGCCGCCAGCTCGGGCGGCGAGCCGGTGAAAGGATGGGATAAAACGCCGCCGGCAAAAGTGTCCGAGTTCAAAGCGGAGCGAAAGGACGGCCTCATCCGGCTCGCCTGGTCCAGGAGCAATGAGCAGGATCTGCGCTACTACAACCTCTACGCCTCGACAAAGGAGCGGCCCGGGGCCGTGCAGAGGCGGAGGCTGGTCTCTCCGCCTCATGACCAGTCCGGGTATATCGATTGGACCGCGCCGGTCAGCGGACCGGTCTATTATGCGCTGACCGCGGTGGACCGGCAGGGTAACGAATCCGAGCCGGTTTTCACCGAAGCGCCGTGAGCCGGACCGGGAGGAGCTCTTTTAATCTCGTCGGGCCAGCCGGTCGCTACAGGAAAGCCTTTCGGCGAATATGTCGAAGGGCTTTCTGCATGTATCGGCAATCACACTGCTCGAAGTAGGAATTTTCTAAACTCGCCTACAGTCTATGTCATTTTTACAAATAGCCCTTTGGCCAGATTGTTAAAGGGTCAAGTCCTATATGTTTAGGTTTGAAATTGAATAAGCTGGTGAAACTTTGTTACTTTCTGGGCAATTCTTCAGCTGATTTTACCTAGCAGGCGCAGGAGACCGTCCAGGATGGTATAAGGGTGAGGCGGGCAGCCCGGGATGTATAGATCGACAGGGATTACATTGGCGACGCCGTTCAGGACTTCAGCATGATCAATATAAGGTCCGCCGGAGATCGCACAGGCTCCGACCGCAATCACTATTTTCGGCGAGGGCACGGCTTCGTAGGTTTTTTCCAGAGCCAGGCGCATATTCTCCGTAACCGCTCCGGTGACCAGTAAGCCGTCGGCATGCCGCGGTGAAGCGACAAACTGGATCCCATGCCGGCCGAGGTCATAGACCAGCGTATTCAGCACGTTGACATCCGACTCGCAGCCGTTGCAGCCTCCGGCGCTTACCTGGCGCAATTGCAGCGAGCGGCCGAACAATTTCCTGGTTTTTTCCTCCAGGGCAGCAGCCAGCTTTACGGTATTTTCCCGCAGCACCAGGTCATCTTTTTGTCTGGCGGCCATTCGATATTCCCGCGTGAATCTAATCGCGCCTTCAGGTGCTGCGGCCTGGCACTGCGCGCAAAACAGGCAGCGCCCGAGGTCCAACGAAAGTTTTTCACCATCCCGAAAAATCGCCGCGGTGGGACAGGCCTGAATGCTGCCATTACCGCCATCGCTGAATTTCGTCTGATCTATTTCCGGCAAGCCCCGGAAGCGCTCGGGCAGAACCGGGGCTTTGGCCGGGAACGGAAAAGTTTTGTAGCCTTGTTTCCAGCGTTGAATCAGGAAGCGGAGCATAAGTAAACTCTCAGAGATCGTGTCCGCAATAGGACAGGTTGAAGCTCTTGTTGCAAAGAGGAAAATCCGAGATCTGTTGCCCGCGCAGCGCCAGGGCGAGCCCGCTCCAGTTATGGAAAGAGGGGTCGACCACCTTATAGACGGTGAAACGGCCCGATTCATCGGTAAGGGCCGTGTGACAGATTTCTCCGCGCCAGCCTTCGACAAGCGAGACAGTCAATGCTGAACCGGCGATTGGA
>MFIX01000204.1 GCA_001780825.1 Candidatus Glassbacteria bacterium RIFCSPLOWO2_12_FULL_58_11
AGGCAGGTGCAGGACCGGAGCTTCCGTGACGCCCAGGTCGAGAAAGCGCACCAGCAGCCGGTTATCCTGGCGCAGGGCCAGGGGAACCCAGAGCTGAAAATTCAGCCAGACCAGAGCGGTGAGCAGCAGCGGAGCGACTGTGCGCCTTCGCGAAATGATTTCCGCCAGCAGGTAAAGAATCAGCCAGAAAAAGAAAATGTCGGACACTCCCGGCGGAGCGACCTCGAAACTGGCTCCGGGCAGCGCCGCGAACCAGCGGGTTAGAAATATCATCAGTCTGAGGCTCAGCGCCGCGGGCCAGGCAATCAGGCGGGCCGGAGCAATCCAGATAAGGCCGGCCAGATCGGCGATAAAACCGCAAGTGACGGTTACTCCGGCCAGGGGGACGATCAACAGGTTGGCGACAAAAGCTATCGGCGTGATCCGGAAAAAATACCAGGCAACCAGGGGCGTGATCGCCAGTTGGGCGGCGAAACTGGAGAGCGCCAGGCGGGCCAGCCAGCGCTTGAGCGGGTTCCTCCACCAGCCGCGCTGGTTTAGCCTGGACTCCAGGGGCGGCACCAGCAGCGCGATTCCGGCCACCGCTGCAAAAGAAAGCTGGAAGCCCGCCTCAAAAAGCCACTGTGGATGGATCAGCAGCAGAATGGCGAATGCCGCAGCCAGGGAATTGAGCAGCGACCGGGGCCGCTGAAGAGGCAGGGCGAGAAGCACGGTCGCGCACATGATCGCCGCGCGCAGGACCGGCGGATTAGCGCCGCTGGTCAGGGCGAAAAGGAAAACCGCTGCCGCGGTAATGAGCGCGGCAGCCCAGGAACGACCCCAAAAAAGGGAGAGATAAAAATACACCGCCGCGGCGATGAAACCTGCGTGCAGCACGGAAACCACCAGCACGTGGACTGTCCCACTGGCCGTAAAATTGGCGCGGATTTTCTCCGGCACCTGGTTGCGCGTTCCGATCAGCATTGCTGAGGCGACCTGGCGGATTTCCTCGACAGGATAGAGCCGCTGGTGCAAAGAAAAAAGCGCCGCGCGCAAATCCAGCGCCAGAAGGCCCGGTTCGAGCAGTCGCCTGAATCCGAAGGGGCGGTCTGGTAAATACCTTACTTCGCCGGAATTTTCGATATTCGCCTCCGCGAGAATCGAGCCGGAGGCCAGGTACTCGCGCCAGTCGAATCCGCCGGGATTGGAATACCCGCCGGGCGGCTCCAGGGAGGCCGGGAAAGCGAGCCGCTCATTGCCAGAGAGCTCCGGCGCGCCTTCCTCCGGCAGGCTGGCGATCACCCGGTAGTCGGAGGTCCGCCAGTCTGTCTCTCCCGGCCTTAAAACCGCCTCGGTCTGGAAATAAAACTGAAGGCGGTCGCCATAAAACGCGGTGCTCTGGGTCCAGGGCGGCCCGAGAAGGTGCCCGGCCAGGCCGGCCTCCTGCCCATCGAGGGGCAGGCTCAGGTTTTCGGCTGAACCGAGCCTGTCATGCAGGAGCAGAAGAACAAATCCGCAGAGAACAAGCAGGATGGAAAAGGAGAGATTTGTCAGTCTGGATTTGAACGGGCGCAAAACAGGAAAAAAACGCGCAGAGAACGAGGCCGCCAGAAGTACAAGCAGGACAACTGATGCGCAAGAGGAGATGCGGGCCAGATAAATTCCGCCCGCCAGCAGGAAAGCAAGAGCGAGGGCCGGCAGACGGCCGCGGGCTAATTCGGGATGCGCCGCTCCGGGCTGGTTCAACCGCTCTCCTTCTGGATAACGGAATATTGATTTCGGACCTTTATTAATTCTCTCTGGCTGCAACTTATACTGAAACCTTCAACTCCCGTCCATCTGTCTGGCGCAAAAAATATAAAAGCTGAACCTCATCGACGGCCAAGCCGGGGAAATTCAGCCCTCCGCCAGCTCGCCTAGCAGGTTCATGCCGGTGTTGCCGGAAACCCGCGCGCGCACCACCCGGCCCAGGCATGACTCTCCGGCGGAAAGAAAAATATTGAAATTGCTGCGGGTTTTACCCTGAAGAATCCCCTCGCCGCTTTTGGCTTTCTGGACCGGGAGCGCTTCCAGGACCCGGCCGCGCAGACTGTGCAGGGCCTGGCGGGTGTGGGAGCGCTGAAGCTGGATGACTGTGTCGAGGCGGAGGGATTTTTCCTCTTCGCTCAGCTCCTCTTTTTTACGCGCGGCGACAGTCCCCGGGCGAGGCGAATATTTAAAGGTGTAGGCATAGTCGAACTGGACCTCATTCATCAGGCTCACCGTCTCCCCGAAATCTCCGTTTGATTCTCCGGGAAAGCCGACCAGGATATCGGTGGTCAGACCCAGGCCGGGAATTCTTTCGCGCAGGGCCGCCACCCGCTCCAGATAGAAAGCGCGGCTGTAACCGCGGTTCATCAGCCCGAGTACCCGGTCCGAGCCGGACTGGACCGGCAGGTGAAGGTGCTCACAGACCTTTTCGCAATCGGCCATGGCCTCGATAATCCTGTCGCTCAGGTCCCGGGGATGGCTGGTCAGGAAGCGGATCCAGCGCAGGCCCTCGATCCCGTCGAGACGCCGGAGCAGAGCGGCGAAATCCGTGTCTCCGTAACGGTAGGAATTGACGTTCTGGCCCAGCAATACGATCTCCAGCGCGCCGCCAGCGACCTGCTCGCGCACCTGCCGCTCGACCGAGTCGGGGTTGACCGAGCGCTCCCGGCCGCGCACATAGGGCACAATACAGTAGCTGCAGAAATTATCGCAGCCGCGCGAGATCGGCACCCAGGCGCTCAAGTGGTTTTTGCGGGTGGGAGCCAGGTCCTCATATGTCTCGCTCACCTCGAAAGCGAGCGCGGCAAGCTGCGAGTGATTTTCACCGGTCAGCTCCTCGATCAGCTGCGGCAGCTTACGGTAGCCGTCCGGTCCGAGCACCAGGTCAACCCAGGGCGCCTGCTCGAGAATCTGTTCGCCGATCCGCTGGGCCATGCAACCGATCACCGCGAGCAGCTTGTGGGGGGAATCTTCCTTGTAGGTCTTGAACAGTCCCAGTCTGCCGAATACTCTTTGCTCGGCGTGCTCCCGCACCCCGCAGGTATTGACCAGGATCAGATCGGCCTCTTCAGCCTCGCTCGCCGGTGTCAATCCTCCACGGATCAGCAGACCCTCCACTAATTCCGAATCGCTGAAATTCATCTGGCAGCCATAGGTCTCCAGAAAGAATGTTTTCAGTTTTTTCATGATCGTTCTCCAAATCCTCTACTCCGGAGAGCTAACATTCGAGCCTGCCCCAGACTCCATCGCGCCAGGTTCGCTCGGCCACCAGGATAAATCCGCCCGCCGGGCTTGCGCCGCGGTGGTACGCCCGGACATAGTTATCCGCCCGGCAAACCGAGACGCCGGAGCTCAGGCGGCTCTCGTGCAGAACGGACAGGCGGCTTCCAAGCTGTTCTTTCAGAAAATTCTCCTGTTTTTTCTTCGATAATTCTCGCATTCTTCTTACCCGCTCGCGTACCGCCGCTACAGGCGGCCGGCCGGCCAACAGCGCCGCCGGTGTCCCGGGTCTTGGAGAGTACGGGAAAACATGCAGGTAGGTAAAGGGAAGCGCCGCGATATAGTTGAAACATTCCTCAAATTCCTTCTCGCTCTCGCCCGGAAATCCGGCGATCACATCCGTGCCCAGGCCTGGATGCCCCAGCGAGTCAAGAACCCTGTCCAGCGCCGCCTTATATTCCTCAGGGTTATACTTGCGGCCCATCCGGGCCAGCACGGAAGCGCTGCCGTGCTGCAGGGGCAGATGGAGGTGCCGGCAAAGGCGGAGCTCCCGGGAAAGGAGCTCGATCAGCCGGCTGTCCACCTCGGTCGCCTCCACCGAGCTGAGGCGCAGACGGATACGGTCTGTGGCCGCCAGAACCTTTTCGACCAGCACGGAAAGGGACGGCCGGCCGGCCAGGTCGCGGCCATAGCCGCCGATATGAATACCGGTCAGCACCGCCTCGTAATGTCCCGCCTCTTCCAGAGCCCGGGCCTCGGCGACAATCTGTTCCCAGGGACGGCTGCGGCTGCGGCCCCGGGCATAGGGAACGATACAATAGGTGCAGCGGTTATCGCAGCCATCCTGGATTTTGACGAAAGCTCGGGCGCGCTCGGCATGTGCGCTGAGAATCTCCCGGCCTTCGTATTTTCCAGTCAAGCCGATCCGGCCCCTTTGTTCTTCCAGCGCCGGACCGCTACCGTTTATCCGCTCCAGCCTCTCGCGCAGGACCTCGCCCAGCCGGAACTTCTCCTCGGTGCCCAGCAGAAGGCCCACCCCTTCTAATTCGCGGAACCTGCCGGCGCTGACCTCCACCGAGCAGCCGACCACGGCGATCCCAACCCCGGGGAACTCCCTTCCCACCTTGCGCACCCATTGGCAGGCCTTGTCCTCACCGCGTTTGGTCACCGAGCAGGTATTGACCACCACCCAGTCGGCCTGCTCGAGCTTGCCGGTAAGCTCGAAACCGGACCGCTCGAGGCTTTGTCCCAGCAGGGCGCTGTCGTACTGATTGGTCTTGCAGCCGAAAGTGTTGAAGAAGACTTTCACTATTACCGCTCAATCCCGTGTCAGGCCGGACAAATCGAATAGCATTTTTTTCCACAGAGTAATCTTAATTAAATAAAAAAGGGAGGGCAACAATACCCTCCCTATCTCGATCCATTCAAAAAGACAGCTTCTGATACTTAACTATTCACAATTCTACGGCCAGAATAACCGGTATGCCTCCGAACGCTTCTACAGGTTGCAGTCGACATCGCCGCTGCAGCCCTGGATCATTATGGTGTGGTTATTATATACATCGCAGCAGCAGGACATAGTCACCGGGCAGTTTCTCCAGAATGAATAATCTTCCTCGTGGGGTATCATATCCGTATAATAACCCAGGTAGGAACCGATTACCACATCGTTAGCCCAGAACATTGAATAGTGCTTTACCGGACCAGGGAAGCCGAAAGGATTTTCCGTGTGGGTGAGGCATTGCACTTTGTACTGTCCGCCTTGCCCGGGAACGCAAGCGCCATAGGCGCTGGCGACCCAGCCGTCGGCCGCCAGGCTGGATGCTGGCGCTTTGGCCTTCTCCTCGCATGTGGCGCACTCAGCGATCCGGCTGAGCGTGGACAAAGCATCAGCATCATCGGCATAGGCCTTGACCGCCTCATCCATATTCTTAAACGTATAGAATACTCCGGGCTTGACCGGGCTGACCCCATCCCATTCCACCGGATCGAGATATTTTATCTCCCAGGGACCGTCACCGGATCTGGACTTGATTTTAAGCGTCCCCTCGCGATGCAA
>MFIX01000205.1:0-13105 GCA_001780825.1 Candidatus Glassbacteria bacterium RIFCSPLOWO2_12_FULL_58_11
CATCTCCGGGATCTCACCCTATGCGGATTACTTATTCATCGCCACCGATTTGACCGGCACGGGTCTGCGCAGCCTGGAGCATTTCTCGCGCCTCTCCGGGGAGTATGATGATGCTACCTGGGGCTACCTCGAGAAGAAAGAGGAGGAAGTAAAACTCAAATACCCGACTTACGATGTAAACTCGTTCCTGGACGTTCATGATCGACCCAGGTTCAAATATTCAGAGGAGCCGCTGCGGGATAAGCTTAACGCGGTGCTGCCCTGGTGGGCCGCACTGGCCGCGTTCAGCCTGTTCTTGTTTGCCGGGGCTTTCGTGGCTTTTCTCAGGTATGATGTGCGGTGAATATTCTTTGACCGGCCGGAATTCGGTTTCAGGATGTCGACGGAGCTCAGGATATCAGGCAGGGTATTCGGCCGTTCGGACTGGATCGCGGATTTTTCCCCGAATATATAAAAACCCCGGTAAAATTTTTTACCGGGGTTTAAATTGCAGGGTCGCACATAGCATATAATTCACGGCTTTAGCACCAGCCGATCCGCGTCCGGCTTAGCAATGCGCCGGTAATGCGTGCAAACCCATAAATTATGGTACGCCCGAGAGGAATTGAACCCCCAACCTTCTGATCCGTAGTCAGACGCTCTATCCAATTGAGCTACGGGCGCAAAATAGCGATAAATTTCAATCCAAACCTAGTAAAATTAAGCAGAAAGCAGATAAAAATCAAGTCTGTCGGACAGTCCGGAAGCCGCCTGGCGGAAGCTCACAGCAATAAGGAAGCCGGGCGCCAACTTGATAAAAGACTACTTCGAGAACCGGTCATCGGCCCGTACCTCATCCGGCAGGGTCCTGGCAAACCAGCCGACCCTTTCGACCGCAAAACTGTCGAATTTCGGGACGTAGGGCTTGATATCCAGCAGCGGCGAGCCATCCAGGATATCCAGCCCGGTGATATCCAGGCGGCGCCCCTCACGGCCGTTTAGCCGGACACAGGACAGACCCAGCAGGTTCGGCCGGCTGGGCGAGCGAGTGGCGAAAACGCCGTGCTCGCGGTCATCCAGATATGGTTTGACTCGCAGCGGACAGTCCGGATTCGAGCGGTCGAGCCGGTAGATCAGCCAGAGCCGTTCGAAGCCTTCGAGATCGGCGAGCCCCTCCTCGAACTCCGGGAAAACCTCTACCCAGCCCACAGAATCGCCGGACAGCGAGGGCTGGATCGGAGTGCCGTTCTGCTGCTGGTAGGCGGAGTGGATAACGCCTATCGGCTTCAGTCTGATCTCCTCCTGCACGCTATATCCTTTCCAAATACAAATAGCCGACTGCTCAGACCTCATCCGGAACGATAAAGGGATAACGGTACTCGCGGGTAAGCAGCTTTCCGGCTTCCTCATCCCCGACAATGGTCTCGCTTTCGGAGTCAAAATAAATTGTCCGTCCGGTCCGGTAGGCGATGTTGCTGAGATGGCACATCGAGGCCGAAAGGTGCCCCTCGAGGATGTCCGCGGTCAGGTCGTGTTTTTTACGGGAGCGGACTGCGCTGATGAAATTCTCGAAATGCGGCTCATCGCCGGTGCCGCGGATGTTCAGCGGCTGGTATTTTTCCGCGGCCTGGGCATCGCTCATGCTTTCGCCGGGATCGTTCTTGCGGCCATAGTACGTTTCCCACTTGCCGTCGCCAAGCCGCATCCAGCCCTCGGTGCCATAGAACTGCATGCCGATCTCGGTGGTCGTGTAAAGGCCGCGGATCTCAAGCTGCACCAGCTTGCCATCCGCATACTCCATCACCGACATCTGCATGTTCGGGGTTTCCTGGTCGCAGTCCCACTGGTAATAGCCGCCGATACTCTGGATTTTTCGCGGATGGTCGTATTTCTGCAGCGCCCAGCGGGCCATATCGGTGTAGTGCGGCCCGTTGTTCCCGGTCTCGCCATTCCCGGTGTCCCAGTACCAGTGCCAGTTGTAGTGGAAGCGGTTGTCGATGAACGGCCGGTCGGGGGCCGGGCCGAGCCAGAGGTTGAAATGCACGCCCGGGGGCACCGCTGTCACCTTGCCGCGTCCGATGGTATCGCGCGGCCTGAAAATCGCGCATTTGACCATGTACAGCTCGCCGAGCTTGCCCTGGTGCAGGAAATCCATGGCGCTGCGCACGACCGCGCCGCTGCGGTTCTGGCTGCCCACCTGGACAATCCGCTTGTACTTGCGGGCGGCCTCGATCATTTTCCGGCCCTCGAAAATATTATAACAGCAGGGCTTTTCTACATAAACATCCTTGCCCGCCTGGCAGGCCCAGATTGTGGCCAGCGCGTGCCAGTGGTTGCAAGTCGCTACCGACACGACATCGATCTCCTTGTCCTCCATCACCTTGCGGAGGTCTTTCTCCGTGCGGGGCTTCTTGCCGGATATTTTCTCGATATCGGCGGCGCCCTTGGGCAGCAGGTTTTCATCGATATCGCAGAGCAGGGCCACGTTGACATTGGGCATCTTCGCGAAATTCTCGGCATGCTGCGAGCCGCGGTTGTTCAGACCGATTACCGCGACATTAATCGTCTCGTTCGGGCTGTTTTTGGCCAGTCCCGTTTTGACCCAGGGCCCAGCGGCGGCCAGACTGACCGCGCCGGCGCCGGCCTTGCGCAGAAAATTACGCCGATCCATGGAATCCATGTTCTCTCCCTGTCAGGTGGAAAGATGGCAGATAAATGTTCCTGATCAACCGGATTATTGGGTAATGCGAATTCGAGACGCGCCCCCGGCGCCATAAAAGAAGCACGCACGGGAACTGACAGACAAGCTGTATGTCTTTAGCGGCAGCGTTATAGTAACCGCGGGAATTTACGGCCACTAATATTGCAGTTCCGATTTTGCAAGTCAACATGAAAAATTTTTTTGTAACATCTGGTCTTGACAGATGGTTTGCAATCTAGTAGCGTTTATCGGGTTTGGTTTTCAAGACTGAAGCGGATTTTTTCAGTCGTTCCTCCTGCATGATATTCTTCCATTATTCCGTAATTAAGCGTTCGCTTGCAGATAGATAGAGCCGTCTTTGGCATTCAGAGGTCAGAGCCTGGGGTTTAAGCAATCTGCTGATCCTGGATCATTGACAAAAGCCGCAAACACGGGAAGGACGCCACACGCGGCCGCTCGGCGGAATGGGGCGGCACAGGGGCCGGCAAAGATTTTTCCGCATCGATTCTCAATCGAATTGTGTGCAGTCGATCAGTGAAATACTTAACCCTCAAAGGAGTTCGCCCATGAGCGAAAGCGGTAAAAACAATTCGCATCCCGGGAAAGGCTTGAACCGGAGAAGTTTCCTGAAAGGAATGGGTACAGGCATTGTCGGCAGCGCCACCCTGAGCCAGGGGCTGCTTTCCGCCGCGCCGCAGGGCCCGACGCCCTCCTCGAAGTCGCAGGATATTACCAGCGCGACAGTGACCATGACTATCAACGGCAAGCGCCAAAGCCTAGAGGTGGAGCCGCGGGAATCCCTGGCCCATGTTCTCCGGGAACGGCTCCAGCTCACCGGGACCAAGATTGTCTGCGACCGGGGAGAGTGCGGGGCCTGCACGGTGATTCTCAACGGCCGCACGGTGTACTCCTGCATGATGCTGGCGCTGGAGGCCGAGGGGGCCAGGATCACCACTATCGAGGGGCTGGCTGTCGGCGAAAAACTCCACCCGATCCAGGAGGCTTTCGTCAAGCATGACGCCCTGATGTGCGGTTACTGCACGCCGGGATTCGAGCTGGCCCTGAAGGGTCTGCTGGACCAGAATCCCAATCCCAACCTTCAGGAAATCAAACGCGGGCTTTCCGGTAATATCTGCCGCTGCGGGACCTATCCGCACATTTTCAATGCTGCGCTGGAACTGGCCGGCGGGAAGGGAGGGAAGTAAACATGGCCCAATGGAAACCTTTGGAAAAGATGAGGTACGTGGCCCACGACGTTCCGCGCACCGATGGTCCGGCCAAGGTCACCGGGGCGGCCAAATACACCGCGGACATAGTCCTGCCCGGGATGCTCTACGGCATGATCCTGCGCAGCCCGCACGCCCACGCTTATGTGAAAAATATCGATCTGTCGGGCGCCGAAAAGCATCCGGCGGTCAAGGCCGTGCTGGACATGAACAAATACACGGTGCGCTACTACGGCGATGAGGTTGCGGCAGTTGCCGCCACTTCTCCCGAGCTGGCCGAGGAAGCCCTGGACCTGATCAAGGTTCAGTACGAGCTGCTGCCCTTTGTGGTAACCGAGGAGGCGGCCATGGCCCCCGGCGCCCCGCGTATTGCCGAGGAGGGCAACGTGAGTTGGGAGAGGGCCGGAGATAAGGCGAAAGTGGAGCAGATCCTGGCCGGCTCGTCCCACGTAGTGGAGGCGGATATCCGCTGCCAGGTCCAGGTGCATGCCTGCCTGGAGTCCCACGGCGCCGTGGCGCAGTGGGAGGGGGACAAGCTGAAAATCTGGATCAGCACCCAGGGCGTGCACGGTTGCCGCGAGGATTTTGCCACCTACTTCGAGATCGACCAGGACAAGGTCGAGGTGATCTGCGACTACATGGGCGGCGGATTCGGCAGCAAGTTCCCGGTCGGGGTAGAGGGCCAGGTCGCGGCCCGTCTGGCCAAGATTGCCGGACTGCCGGTCAAGCTGATGCTTTCCCGCAAGGAAGAATGCCTGGCCGTGGGTAACCGTCCCTCGGCTAATATGAAACTGAAAATGGGCGGCGACAGCCAGGGCAAGATAACCGCGCTGTGGCAGGAATCCAATGGCACCGGCGGGATATCCGGGAATGCCGGATTCCCGATGCCCTATATTTTCGCGGTGCCGGAGGGAGCCTACTACAAGAAACACGCCCACGTGCGGATCAATGCCGGGACCGAGCGGCCCTTCCGGGCGCCAGGGCACCCCATGTCCGCGTTCGGCACGGACATTATCGTGGACATGCTGGCGGAGAAAGCCGGTATCGACCCGCTGCGGTTCAGGCTGCTCAACGATCCGGACCAGTCCCGTCAGAAACAGTACAAGATCGGCGCCGAGAGGATCGGCTGGGAAACCAGGTGGAACAAGGTTCCCGGCTCCGGCTCGACCGGCAAAAAACGCGGTGTCGGAATAGGCGCTGGAAGATGGGGCGGAGGCGGAGCACGCTCGACCAAAGTGCAGGTGGAAATTTTCCCGGAGGGCAAGGTAGTGGTTTCCACCGGCACCCAGGACCTGGGCACGGGCATCCGGACCCTGGTCCATCAAGTGGCCGCCGACATCCTGGGTATTCCGATGTCTTATGTCACGCCGCAGATCGGCCGGACTATCTATCCCTTCTCCACCGGCTCCGGCGGCAGTATCACCACCGGCTCGGTGACCCCGGCGGTAAATAACGCCTGCAACACCGCGCTGACCAGGCTCTTCGAGAAAGTAGCCCCGGCTCTCGGGGTCGACGCCGGCGACCTGGCCTGCGAGGATGGCGTGATCTATGCGATCGCCGACAGATCAAAGTCTCTCAAGTGGAAAGAGGCCACCGCCCTGCTTCAGGGCGAGGTGCTGAATATCACCGATGGCTGGGTCGAGGGACTTTCCAGTTCGGGAGTGGCGGGCTGCCAGTTCGCCGAGGTGGAAGTCGATACCGAGACCGGCCGGATCAAGCCGCTCAAGTATGTCGCCGTGCAGGATTTCGGGCTGGCGGTCAACACCCTGACTTCGCGGAGCCAGATCAACGGCGCAATCGTGATGGGCATAAGCTGGTGCCTCAGCGAGGACCGCACTATGGACCCGAAGACCGGCACCATGGTCAATCCGAATCTGGAGAGCTACAAGCTCTCCGGGCCGATGGAGATTCCCGAGATCGAGGTGATAATCGACCATATGCCGGAGCGCGGCGTGATCGGGCTGGGCGAGCCTCCGCAGGTACCGGTCGCCGGGGCGCTGGCCAATGCGGTTTACAACGCTACCGGAGTGCGGATTACCAGGATGCCGATGACAGCGGATGTCGTGCTGCAGGCTTTAGCGAAAAAAGGAGGCGCATAAGATGAAGGCCTTTTCCTACTATAATGCGACCGATCTCAAGGATGCGGTAATGGTGCTGGGCAATATGGAAGTGCAGAGCCTGCCGCTGGCCGGAGGGACCGATATCCTGGGCGAGATGAAAAACCGCTATGTCTCCCCGGGGCGTCTGGTGAACCTCAAATCGATCCCGGGGCTGGATAAGATCAGCTTTGGCCGAGAGGGGCTCAAACTCGGCGCGCTGGTCCGGCTGCACGATATCGCCATGGACAAGAGGATCCAGAAAGACTATCCCGGCCTGGCCCAGGCCGCCGATTCTGTCGGCTCGCCACAGTTGCGCAACGTGGGCACGCTGGGAGGCAACCTCTGTCAGCGGCCGCGCTGCTGGTACTACCGCGGCGAGGAGTACCCCTGCATCAGAAAGTCCGGCGGTATCTGTTATGCGGTTTCCGGCCGCAACAAGTATCACTGCGTTATCGGCGGCGGACCGTGTTTCATCGTGCATCCATCGGATACGGCCCCGATGCTGATGGCCCTGGGGGCGAAAGTGACCATTCAGGGAGTCAAAGGCTCCAGGGATGTCGTCATGGATGAATTCTTTATCCTGCCCGAGGAGGACTCGACACGCGAGAACATCCTGCTCCCGGGCGAGTTGATCACCGCGGTCACGGTTCCCGCGCCGGCCAAAGGCTCCCGGAATTGCTACCTTAAATTCAAGGAGCGCGGAAGCCGGGATTTCGCGCTCGCGAGCGCAGGCGCCTCCCTGCTGGTCGATGAGGCCGGGACCACCTGCCTCAAAGCTTCCCTGGTGCTGGGTGGTGTTGCCCCGGCTCCGCATCGCGCGAAAGAGGCCGAGGCGCTGCTCACCGGCAAGAAAATTGATCTTCAGGCCGTGGAACAGGCGGTCAAGGCCGCGCTGGCCGATGCCGCGCCGATGACTGAAAATGAATACAAGGTCGGACTGGCCAGGACAATCCTGAAACGGGCGATTCTCCGGGCTGCCGGAGTAGAGGTCTAGCCCTTAAAGCGGCGAGGAGAATACATTATGGCGAATACTATGCTGGACACTCTCAGGCGGGTCTGTAAGTTCCACCGCTCCAAAGATTATTATATCGCCAGCCGGACCGGCGAGTACTATATCCCTCTGGAGAGAGCGAGCTGCTGGTGCCTGCTGACCCAGGGCGCGGTCGGGCCGGATGACAAGTTTGTCTCAGCCGGCGGCTGTAATCCTTCGCGGCCCTGTTTCCGCTCGCAGATTCCTGAATAAGCTTGAAAATCAGACCAGCCTGAGTTATTCTGAAAGGTCCGGGTGCGCTGACTGCTCCCGGACCTTTTTTTCGCGTTCCGTAGGCGTTATTCCCGCTTCCAGAGTTTTAATTCTCCGGGCGCGTGGGGAAATCTCTTAGCTATGCCGTAGGCCTGAGGCCTGCTGATCGAAAATGAGTCGGTCATGGCAGCCGGGGCCGATCGCGGTTATGCAGGGTTCAGTGACTGAAAGGATCAGGGACAATGATCAGTGTCATAATACCCGCGAAAAACGAAGAAAGTACCGTAGGATCAGTCGTCAAGATCGCCCGGAGCAATCCCGATGTGACGGAAGTTATCGTTATCGACGACAAGTCGTTCGACAATACCGCTAAAGAGGCTAAAGCCGCCGGGGCCAGCGTTATCACCAGCACCTGTATCGGCAAAGGCACATCCATGCGCGAGGGATTGCTTGTTTCCTCTCGGGACATCATTGTCTACTTAGATGCGGATCTGGGAAAGCTGGAGGCGAATGTCGTTCAAATACTCGCCGAGCCCATTCTTAAAAACGAAGCCGATTTTGTGAAAGCTAGATTCTCACGGGTGGCGGGCAGAATTACTGAAATGGTCGCCAAACCATTACTTGGCCTATTGTTTCCGTCACTCGCTTCTTTTGCGCAACCTCTGGGCGGTATCATCGCGGGCCGCCGGGAATTCTTTCAAAAAGTCACCTTTGAGGATGATTATGGTGTCGACGTCGCTTTGCTGATAGATATGCACCTGCTGGGCGCCAGAATCAAGGAGGTGGACATCGGCGAGATTGAGCATAAAATGAAGCCGTGGCCTCAGCTGATTATGATGTCCAAAGAGGTGTCGCGGGCAATTCTGAGGCGCTCCCAAAAAATCTCACGCGCCAATCTCGAAAACCTCGAAACCATATCTATCATTCGCGACTACATGGACGATGCAATACGCGATGAGGTGCGACATCTGCGTAAAATGGCCGTTTTCGACATGGACAACACCCTTCTGAAAGGACGGTTCATCGACAGGGCGGCGAAATCGTTCGGATTCCACAAGGATTTGATCGATATAGTGACGAAGAACCAGGATTCGTACCTGATCACGAAACTCATAGCACGATTGCTTAAAGGCAAGAACATTGCTGAACTTCTTTCGGTCACGGATTCGATTCCTTTGGTTGAAGATGCAGGTGATGTCGTAGCGACACTCCAGCAAAGGGGATATGTCACCGGCATCATCACTGACAGTTACGATTGTATCGCCAACCACATCAAAAACAAGATCGGGGCGGATTTCGTACTGGCTAATGAGCTCGAATTCTCAAAAGGTGTGGCGACCGGAGAGGTTAAAACGCCTTCCTACTTTTGTCGTTCCGAATCAAGCCAATGCAATCACAACTTCTGCAAGAGCAACGCCCTTTTGCACGCTGCAAAAGAACAGGGGATCGACCTGCGCAGCGTTATCGCGGTAGGTGACGAAGAGAACGACATTTGCATGGTGCGTATTGCAGGTATCGGGGTCTCGATGTGTTCGGGCAACAAAGTTCTCAACTCCATAGCAGACCTCAGGATTGATGAATGGCGTTTGTCGCCTATTCTTGAGTTTGCAAACTGATAAACACCGCCCACGGCACACCACCCGCTGCGGGGCGCGGTGGTATTTGATTTCTCTTGCAGGGCAAATTTTTTCAAGCATTATCAGTAATCAGGCATGAAGGCCTTATATCTTCACGAAATCATGGTAATGGAAAACCTCCTCAAAAACATGCTCCTGTTGCTTTCCCGCGGGGAGAAAGCCGCACTTTCCTCGGTTATCAGCCGCTCCGGCTCGGTGCCCGCGCCGGCCAATTCCAAGCTCCTGGTGGACAGCGCGGGCAAGATCTGGGGCACGGTGGGCGGGGGGGCCCTCGAAGGCGAGGTCCAGCACCAGGCTCGCGAGGCGCTTGCCTCGGAACGGCCCAGCGTAAAAAGCTTTGATTTCCAGTCGGATAAGCTGGAGAGCGCAGTTCAGATCTGCGGCGGTAAGATCACTGTTTATACCGAGGTGATCTTTCCGACTGCGCAGGAAATTGCTATTTACAGCACGGCGCTGGAGGCTATCCGCTCCTCGCGGACCGCGGCGCTGGTCACCGCCGTGCAGACAGCCTACAGCGAAAGGCCGCCGTCCGGCCCGCGGGTGCTTCTCGGCCGCGAGGGCGTGCTGGCCGGCTCCCTGGCCCGGCCCGAATGGAACCGGAAGCTGAGCGAAAAGGCAAAAGAGATGTTCGGCCAGGAAGACCCCCTCTACCTTGAACTTGCTGAAAAGCCGGCCGGCTGTCAGCACCTGGCCGGATTCCTCATCGAATTGATTCACCCGGCGCCGGCCCTGGTGATATTCGGCGGCGGGCATATCGGCGTTCCGCTCTGCCGCCTCGGGGCGCTCTGCGGTTTCCGCGTGACCGTGGTTGATGACCGGGCCGAGTATGCCGATCCAGCGCGCTTTCCGGAGGCCGAGCGCACGCTGCACAGCGATTTCGAAAAGGTTTTCGACTCCCTGGAGATCGGCCCGCGGCATTATCTGGTTTCGGTAACCCGCTGCCACACCACCGACCGCCAGGTTATCGGCCGGGCGGCGGGCCTGCCCGCGGCTTATATCGGGATGATCGGCAGCCGCCGCAAGGTCAAGCTCATCTGGGAGGAGCTCGAGCGCCGGGGGGTGGAGCGCGCCGCCCTGGAGCGGGTCCATGCTCCGGTGGGAGTTGAGATCGGCGCCGAGACGCCGGAGGAGATCGCGGTCAGTATCCTGGCCCAGATCATCCAGACCCGCCGCGATAAGAAGCCCGGGATCAACCAGGGCAGCATCCGCCTCTGAGTTAAATAAGCGTGAGAGGAAAAGATGATCGCCGGAATTATCCTGGCCGCCGGGAAATCTGAGCGGATGGGCAGCCCAAAGGCGCTTCTGCCGTTCGAGGGGAGCACTTTCCTGGGGCATCTGTACGCCTTGCTGAAAAAATCCCCGCTCGAGCCGGTCCGGGTGGTTCTCGGCGCGCATGAGAGCCGGATCAGGATGCAAGTCGAGCTGCAAGGCGGCGATGTGGTGCTGAACCCGGATTACGAGAAGGGCATGCTTTCCTCGGTACAGGCCGCACTCATTTCGCTGGAGCAGGCGAAACCGGAAGCGGCGATCCTTTTTCCGGTTGACCATCCGAATATATCCCCGGCTCTGATCGATCGGGTGATCGAGGCTTACCGGGCCGGCGAAGGCGAGATAATCATCCCGCTTAAAGATAGCCGCCGGGGCCACCCGGTGCTGTTTGCCGCCTCCCTTTTCGATGAGCTGCGCTCGGCTCCGCCGGATATCGGGGCCCGTCACGTGGTGCGCAGTCATCCGGAGCGGGTATATGAGCTCCAGACCACCGAGCCGGGAGTCCTTCAGGATATCGACACTCCCGAGGATTACCGCAGGCTCGCCGGCCTTTGATCCGGCCTGCGCCGGCTCCCGCCCCTGTAAATAATATCTCCCGCGTCCGCGTTCCATGCTTGCTTCTTCCTCCCGATTATGCCATTATTGGTCAGGTTCCGTTCAGTTTTATGCCTGAATTATTCACAAGATACCGCAAACCCGCAAGGTGCGGCTCCCCGTGGCTACCCGGCATGTTTTGTAGGGGAGGGATTCAAACCCTCCCTTACGGGAATCGGTATCCGGCTGCATCGTAGGTGCGGCCCCCCCCGCGGCCGCCCGAATGGAATGGGACAGGCACAGGGGCCTGCCCCTACAGGAGACGCAAACGGAATTTTTCGTGAATAAAACGGATTAGTAGTGCAATTAAATCTTAATCCGGTAAACTGCTGAATGCTGAAAATCGAAAATCTGTATATCGGCCGCCGGGAGCTGGAATATGCTCGTCAGCAGCTTATCGATGAGGGCCGGGACACCGGGCCGCTGGAGGACCTTTTCGCCCGTTACCTCAACCTGAGCGATAAGCAGCTGGCGGAGTGTCAGGCGGAACTCGGCGAATTCCTGGACCGCACGCTGTCCCTGCCCCCGCGGAAAGACTATCCGTACCACGAGCCCTCGGACCTGGAGGGAATCCGCGCTGCCCGGCCTTTGGCGGTGAAAGGGCTGGAGCTGGATTTCGATGAGGAGAGCCTGCGGGATAAAATCCACGGCGCCTGGCTGGGCAGGATCGCCGGCTGCCTGCTGGGCAAACCGGTCGAGGGCTGGGACTCGAAACGCCAGTGGGGCTACCTGCGCAGTCTGGAGCGCTACCCGCTGCAAGACTATTTCCGCGCCGAGGTTCCGCACCGGGTGGCGGAGAAGTATGAGATACGCCGCGAAAGGGCCTTTATCGACACCATCGAGCGCATGCCCTGGGATGACGATATTAATTATACCGTAGCCGGGATGCTGGTCCTGAAAAAGTACGGCCGGGATTTCACCCCCGAGGATGTGGCTGATTTCTGGCTGCAGAACCTGCCTGTGCTCAGTACCTGGACCGCCGAGCGCACGGCTTACCGCAATTTCCTGCTGGGAATCGCTCCGCCTGAATCTGCCGTTTACCGCAATATTTTTTGCGAATGGATCGGCGCGCAGATCCGGGCGGATGCCTATGGCTACCTGGCCCTGGGTCATCCCGAGCTCGCCGCCGAATACGCCTGGCGCGATGCCTCGGTCAGCCACATACGCAACGGAATCTACGGCAGCCTGTGGGTGGCCGCGATGCTCGCCGCCGCGCCATTTGTCAAAAGCGCGCGCGAGGCGATGCTCTCCGGCCTGGCGCAGGTCCCGGCCCGCTGCCGCCTGACCGAGGCGATCCACCAGGTGATCGACTGGTACGACCAGGGACTGGGATTCGAGACCGCGATCCACCGGATACATGCCAGATGGGATGAGCATTTCGGCCATCACTGGTGCCACACGATCCCCAATGCTCAGCTCGTCGCCTTGGGCCTGCTCTGGGGGGAGGGGGATTTCGAAAAAACGATCTGCCGGGCGGTCCAGGGCTGCTTCGACACCGACTGCAACGGGGCCACCGCCGGCTCGGTGGCCGGCCTGATACTGGGCGCTTCCGGGCTCCCGGAGAAATGGATCGCGCCGCTGAACAACGAAGTGGAGACCAGTATTCCCGGCTACCAGCTCGTCACAATCGAGAGCCTGGCCCGGGAATGCTTCCAGCTTTACCTGGAGCTCGAAAGCCGGAAACCCACCGGCTGAATCGAGGTAAGTCTTAAATTCATTTGAGAGGCTTTCAATGATCAGACCGCTGGTAAAACCTCTGCCGCGAAGAGCCTTGGGACGCACCGGGGAAAAGCTTTCGATCATCGGTATGGGCGGGATTGTGGTCATGAACGAGACGCAGGAGCACGCCGACCGGGTGGTATCCGAGGCCTTCGAGGCGGGAGTGAACTACTTTGATGTAGCCCCGACCTATGGGGATGCCGAGCAGCGTCTCGGACCAGCCCTCAAGCCTTTCCGTCATGAGGTTTTCCTGGCTTGCAAGACCATCGAGCGCGACCGCCGGGGCGCGGAAAAAGAGCTGCACCAGTCGCTCAAAAACCTCTGCACCGATCACCTGGACCTGTACCAGATGCATTCCCTGGAAACCCGCGAGGATATCGACCGCGCGTTCGGCCCCGGCGGGGCGATCGAGACATTCGAGAAGGCCAAGGGAGCGGGCAAGGTCCGGTTCTGCGGCTTCTCCGCCCATTCGGTGGAGGCGGCCCTGGCCGCTATGGACCTTTACGCTTTCGACACGGTCCTGCTGCCGCTTAACTATGTTTGCTGGTTCCGGGGCAATTTCGGCCCGCAGGTGGTCGAAAAAGCCGGGGAAAAGGGAATGGGAATCCTGGCGCTCAAGGCCGGGGCGCATACGGTAG
>MFIX01000205.1:13156-16181 GCA_001780825.1 Candidatus Glassbacteria bacterium RIFCSPLOWO2_12_FULL_58_11
AAAAAGAGCAGCAGATCGCGCGCAGCTTCAGTTTCACCCTCTCACTGCCGATCACGGCCGCTCTGCCGCCGGCCGAGGAGAAATTTTTCCGAATCGCGCTCAAAGCGGCGACCGCATTGAATCCACCCGGCGAAACGGAGCTTAAAGCCCTGGAGCGCGAGGCAGCGGCCTTCGAACCGCTATTCAGGTATCCCGCCTGGAAAAGCTGAGAGTTGATTTACGCCAGAGGCTCCGGTATATATATAAAGATTCGGCTGTCTTGGTAATCTCAACAGGAGACCGGAAATGAATAGAAGCCAATTTTTCAAGCTATCGCTGGCCGGCGGGCTGGGGATCGAGTCCTTGCTCTCCCGCGGTGTCGCCGCGGCTGCCCGGACCGAGCCCGGGCCATTGCCCCGCAGGCCCCTGGGCAAGACCGGCGAACACTTGTCGATAATCGGCCTGGGCGGGATCGTAGTCAGCGAGGTGGAGCAGTCCCATGCCGACCAGGTGGTAAGAGAGGCTTTCGAGAAAGGGATCAACTATTTCGATGTCGCTCCGTCTTATGGCAATGCCCAGGACCGGCTGGGCCCGGCGCTGGAGCCTTACCGAAAACAAGTCTTTCTGGCCTGCAAAACTACGGAAAGAGACCGGGCCGGCTCGGAGCGTGAGCTCAACCAGTCGCTGAAAACCCTGCGCACCGATTATCTCGATCTCTACCAGCTCCACGCGATCACCACCCGGGAGGATATCGATAAGATTTTCGCTCCCGGCGGGGCGCTGGAAACGTTCGTCCGGGCCAAAAAAGAAGGCAAGGTGCGCTTCCTCGGTTTTTCCGCCCATTCAGTAGAGGCCGCCCTGGCGGCCATGGAGAGGTATGATTTCGACACCATCCTCTTCCCGATCAATTACGTGGCCTGGTTCAAAGGCAATTTCGGGCCGCAGGTGGTGGAGAAGGCGAACGAGAAGGGGATGGGCATCCTGGCCCTGAAGGCCGGGGCCCACCACCGTTTCGGGAAAGGCGAGAAAAACAAATACGGCAAATGCTGGTACCTGCCCCTGGAGAGCGAGGAGGAGATAGCCCGGAGCTATTATTTCACTCTCTCGCTCCCGGTGACCGCGTGCCTGCCGCCGGGGGAGGAGCAGTTCTTCCGACTGGCCCTGAAAGTCGCCACTTCATTTGTCCCGCCGGGCGAGCTGGACCGGAATAACCTTCAGGCCGCGGCCGCAGAAACCGCCAACCCGATATTCGAGTACCCCTCCTGGAAAGGCTGAGCGGACTTTTCTGGGATGATCTAGCTTCAGACAAGGGCGGCGGGCCGCGCAGGGTCCGCCGCCCTGCTGTTTTCCGGTTTTCCGGAAATCCTGCGGAAAAATTAGCGGCGAAATTATCCGCAGGAAAATTGAAATTGATAATAAATCGTATTATAATATTGGTACGGTACTTAAGGACGGGCGGACAATCGATATACTTTCCGGGCAAGGAAATTTCGGGTATGCGTGAAAGAACGGGAAATATCCGGCTTACGCTGTTCTGGCTCCTGGCCGCGGCAGCGGCCGGGTCCGCGGGGCCCCTGACCGCGGTGGAGAGCCGGCCCCAGGTCGAGGTTAAGCTGCTCACCGACCGGACTGCTGTAAAAGCCGGAGAGAAATTCCGCATCGGCGTATTGTTTAAGATCTCCGAGGGCAGCCATATTTACTGGCAGAACCCGGGGGATGCCGGGCTGGCCCCGGAAATAAAGTGGGTCCTGCCGGAGGGGTTCAGCTCCGGTCCGCTGTTCTGGCCGCTGCCCCGTCGGATGGAGGAACCGGGCGGCCTGTTTGTCAATGCCTACACGGATGAAGTCTTGTTATTCTCCTGGGTCCAGCCGCCGGCGGTGCTGAAAGAGGGCAGCCTGAAAGTAGCCGCGGAGGCGAACTGGCTGGTCTGCCGGAGGATCTGCGTACAGGAATCCGCCCGGCCTGAAATCGAGCTGGCCATTGGCCGGCCGGCGGATGCGTCGGCTGGCGACAGCGCTGTTTTTCAGCGCTACTCCGCTCTGGTGCCACGCGGCGCCGGGGAGCATCCGGATCTGCGTTTAGAGTCTTACTGGGATGGCTGGACCGGCGATCAAAGAAATGTCAGGCTGGGGATAATCGCCCTCGAATCCGCAGACAGCCTGCCGGAATTCGAGGCCCAGCGCCGGGAAATCCAGTGGTTCAGCTATCCATCCTCCAGCCTGACCTCGGAAAATATCCATCTGAACCCGGAACAAAGCGGTAACAGCCGGCTGGTGCTGCATCTGCTGGTGCGTAAACTGGAGAATAACGAGCCCTGGCCGCAGCTTTGGGGCGGAGTGCTGACCGTGCGGCTGGTCAAGTCCGATCAACAGGTGATCGACTACGCCCTTTCATTTGACTTTACCGACAGGGACTCCGTTCCCTGAACCCTAGGAGGAGCAAGATGAGAGCGATCTCAGCCGTTATAGCCGTTCTGGCCCTGACCGTGGTCGGGCTGTTCGCCGGAGATACCGGCAGCCTGGAAAAGCAAGCGGCCCTGAGCCAGGCGCCTGATTTTAAAGCCCTGGATTACAAGGGCAACACTTACAGCCTTTCGCAGTACAAGGGCCACGTGGTAGTGCTCGAGTGGCTCAACCCGGAATGTCCGTTCGTCCAGCGGCATTACCGCGAGGGCACCTTTACCCGGCTCGCCTCCGAGTACAAGGATAAAGGGGTGGTCTGGCTGGCGGTAAATTCCACCAGCTCCCAGGGTGTGGAACAGAACAAGGAGTGGGCCGAGAAGAACCATGTCTCCTACCCGATCCTTGTGGATAAGGATGGCCAGGTGGGGCATCTTTTCAAAGCGAAAACCACCCCGCATCTTTTTGTTGTCGATCCCAATGGAGAGCTGATTTATGAGGGCGCAGTGGATGATGACCCGTCCGGGAACAAAGAGCAGCGGACCGTGTACGTGAAAAATGCGATCGATGCCGCGTTGGCGGGCGCTCTGCCGGCGGTCAGGGAGACCAAGTCCTACGGCTGCAATGTCAAGTACATGAACTGACCG
>MFIX01000206.1 GCA_001780825.1 Candidatus Glassbacteria bacterium RIFCSPLOWO2_12_FULL_58_11
CATTCCCGCCATGACCTGGCGGCTGGTGGAGGTCCGGGGAGCAGACCAGGCTGCTCAGAGACTAATGGCCGGCGCGGGTATCGAGATTGTCGGAAAAGAGTCCAAGGGCGGCCTGCAAGCGCTGGTCAACCGCGCGCAGCAGCAGTGGCTGGACAGCTTGGGCCTCTTCACCCGCGTGCTGATCGAGGATTACGGCCGCTGGCTGGCGGAGCGCAACCGGGCCGAAGCCGGACTGGCTGCGCCGCAAGACTTGGCCGATGGCAGCCTGGGCGGCTATTTCAGCCCGCAGGAAATTCTCGCCTTTGTCGATTCGCTCATTGCCGGGGACACCCACGGGATAATCTCCGATACGATGATTATCGGTTTCTCCACCTGGCAGAACCCGCTTTGGGTAGTGAAAATATCCGCAGCGCCGAATGCCGACCAGGACCTCCCTGAGGTGTTCTTCAACAGCCTGATCCATGCCCGCGAGGCGATGAGTGGCATGGTCCTGCTCTATTTCATGCGCTACCTGGTGGATAATTACGGGGTAACCGATTCGGTTACCGACCTGGTCGACAGCCGCGAGCTGTATTTCATGCCCCTGGTCAATCCGGACGGCTACCAGATCAACTGGGACAACTACCGGAATACAGGAGGATTCGGTCTCTGGCGCAAGAATGCCCGGGACAACAACAATAACGGAGCCTTGGATCAACTCCTGGATGGGGTGGACCTTAACCGGAATTTCCCGTTCCAGTGGGGCAATATTGATTTCGATTATAGTTCATCAAGCAACCCGGGGTCCGACAGCTACCGGGGGGCTTCGGCGGCCAGCGAGCCGGAGACCAAGGCTTTAATAGATTTTATCAACAAACGATCCTTTACCGCTGCCATAAACCTTCACACCTACAGCGCAGTCCTGATCAATCCTTTCAACTACCGCGATCTCCGCACGCCGGATTCGCTGCTCTACGACCGTCTGGCAGGCCTGCTCACCGCGGGCAACGGGTACGGACACGGCAACGCCATTGAGACTCTGGGTTATCCGGCCAATGGCGAACTGACCGACTGGGAGTATGCGGACAGCGCCTCGCGCGGTAAAATCATGTCCTGGACCGGCGAGATAGGCGCCACTAAAAACGGTTTCTGGCCGGCAAGAACCGAGATTCCACTCGAACAGAAAAAGAACCTGGCCATGCTGGCAGACCTGGCCAAAATCGCCGGGTTCTGGCCGACGCTGGATTCCCTGGCCCAGGTCCGGGCGCAGCCGGACAGCAGCCGTCTCCACCTGCGGTTCCGCCTGTCTAACCTGGGTATTCTTCCGAATCGCGAAAAGATCACCGTGCGCCTGAAAGTCGAGGCTGGAGGAGAGTTCAATCCGCAAGACTCGGTCAGCCCGGGCGACCTGAGTGTTGCCGCGGTACCGCCATCCGAGCGGGACAGCCTGCTGGTGGATTTATCGGGGAGCTCCGGCTATTATCCGGCGGCGCTCGAGGTGTATGAGGGCGGACGGAAGCTCAGGAGTTTCGCATTCCAGTTGAAAGGGAATCTTTCGCCCTTCGATCTTACCCGGGACGGCAAGACCAATATTTTCGACCTGCTGGACATGCTCCGCATACTGGCCTCGGATCAGCCGACCGGAGCGGACTGGTCGGCTTACGACTTGAACCACGATGGAAAGGTCACCGTGCTCGACCTGATCGTACTGTTGAAAGATCTCGCGAAAAAATGACCGGCTTTCGAGCAACAGGCTTGAATCTTAAAGCCGGTCCTTATAAGTTATCAAGCTTCAGAAATAGCAGCTCCATTAATTAAAAAACGGTATAGCCCCAATGACCGCTCAGGCAACGACGATAGTCCTCGATTTCGGCGCCCAGTACAGCCAGCTTATCGCCCGCGCGGTGCGTGAGCAGCACGTCTATTGCGAAATTCTCCCCTTTTCCGTTCCTGTCGAACGGCTAAAAAAAATCAATCCCCGGGCGATCATCTTATCCGGCGGTCCGGCCAGCATCTACGATCCCGGCTCGCCGCAGTGCGACCCGGCGGTCTTCTCTCTCGGCGTGCCGGTGCTCGGGATCTGTTACGGCCTGCAGCTTATCGGCGCAAATGAGCGCTGCGAGATCAAGCGGGCCGGCAGGCGCGAGTACGGTAAGGCGCTCTTGCGGATCAGCGACTACGGCGACCTCTTTACCGGTTTTGAGAAGGAGGGCGAGGTCCAGGTCTGGATGAGCCACGGGGACATGCTGAATGAGGTCCCGCCGGGATTCAGGCTGCTCGCCGGGACCGACAATTGTCCGGTTGCGGCGGTCGGCAACTCGGAGAAAAAAATCTACGGCGTGCAGTTTCACCCTGAGGTGGCGCATACCCCGCTGGGCAGCCGGGTTATCGCCAATTTCCTGTTCAAAGCCGCCGGCCTTCAGCCGGACTGGACCCCGGGCTCGTTCATCGAGGAGGCCACCCGGCGGATCGCCGAGCAGGCTGGAAAAAGTCGGGTGATCTGCGGCCTGAGCGGCGGCGTGGATTCCTCGGTCGCCGCGCTGCTGGTGCACCGGGCGATCGGTGATAACCTGACCTGCATATTTGTCGATAACGGGCTGCTGCGCAAGAACGAGGCCGCCGGCGTCGAGGAGACTTTCCGCAGGCACCACAATATCAACCTTGTGGCCGTGGATGCCGCGGATACGTTTATCGAGGCCTTGAAAGGCGTGGTCGATCCCGAGCGCAAAAGGAAAATAATCGGCGAAACCTTTATCCGGGTTTTCGAAAAAGAAGCGCGCAAACTGGGTGAGGTTTCTTTTCTGGTCCAGGGCACGCTCTACCCGGATGTGATCGAGTCCGTATCGGTCAAGGGCCCCTCGGCCACGATCAAGTCGCACCACAATGTGGGCGGGCTGCCGGAGAATATGGACCTGGCGCTGATCGAGCCACTGCGGGAGCTATTCAAGGATGAGGTCCGCGCGGTGGGCCGCGAGCTGGGCCTGGCTGAAGAGATAGTGCGTCGGCACCCCTTTCCCGGGCCGGGACTGGCGGTGCGCGTGCTGGGCGAGGTAACCCGCGGGCGTCTGGCAGTCCTGCGCGAGGCGGATGACATTTTTATCTCCGAGATCCGGCGGGATGGCCTTTACGATGAAATCTGGCAAGCCTTTGCCGTTTTGCTGCCGGTTCAGACTGTCGGCGTAATGGGCGATGGGCGGACCTACGACAATGTGATCGCCCTGCGCGCGGTGACCAGCCGGGATGGGATGACCGCGGACTGGTACCGGATGCCCCAGGAAACTCTGAACCGGATTTCCAACCGGATAATCAACGAGGTCGAGGGGGTCAACCGGGTGACCTACGATATCAGCAGTAAGCCACCGGCGACTATCGAATGGGAATGAGGCCGGTGAGGGGATTAATTATCCAGGCTTCTGCAAAGTCTCTGTAACAAATCTGCCGCTAATAACATTCCATAGTCTGAATGTTTAGCCTGAATTTTTTCGCGCGAGGGAAACGAAGGAGCGCTTTTTGAATAATAACGGAAAATCGCGGAGCTGGCCGGAGCTGTTCTGGGATGCCCTGAACTCGATGAAGTTCGCGGTGATCCTTTTGATCCTGATCACGCTGGTCAGCCTGGTGGGCGTGCTGCTGCCCCAATACACCCCGAACGGGTTCGCCGGGACGCTGGCCGACCTGTATCTCGACAAATACGGCGCGCTGCTCGGCGGGTTGTTCGTTTTCGCCGGGCTGCAGCATATCTTTTCGGTCTGGTGGTATTACCTGCTCCTGTTTCTGCTCTGCCTGAACATTACGGTTTGCTCGTTCAGGCGCCTGGGCACAATTATCAGCCTGGTGCGCCGCGAGGACTACCTGGACCAGCCGGAAAAGTTCCGCAGCCAGAGCCAAAACCGCACGATAAGCCTGGACCTGCCGCTGAAAGAGGTTGCGGAGGGCGCGGCGGCTGTCCTCGCCCGGTCCGGGTACAGAGTGAGAATAAGCCCTGAATCCGGAGACCAGGCCACGCTGCTCTATGCCAAGCGCGGCGCGCTCAGCCAGTTCGGCCCGTTTTTTACGCATATCAGTATTGTCATGGTGATTATCGGCGCGGCGATCTCCTACATGCTCTCTTTCGAGCATTTCCAGTGGATGGCGCCGGGGGAGACGATTGAGGTGCCGAACTTGAGCTATATGGCCCGGCCGGAATACCAGCTCCAGGTGCTGGGCCAGCGCCTGAGCGGGGTTTTCGGTATCGACCGGAAGCCCTCGGCGCTGCTAATCGAAGATGGCCTGGTGCGCGACAGCGACTGGCGCCAGCTTCCAGGGGACCTTTCGCTCGGCCGCAAGATGCGCGTCCGTCTGGAAAAATTCGAGGCCCTGTTCACGCCCCAGGGCAAGCCGAAAGCTTATCTGTCCTCGGTTACAATCCTGGACCCGCAGGGGGGGGAGGAGCCGTTGCTCTCCCACTTGATCAAGGTCAACGATCCGTTGATCTACGGCGGGGTATATTTTTACCAGAGCTCCTACTCGCCGGGAGGCGGAGCGCCGGAATGGGTGGGCCTTACTGTGGCCGCGAAAGACAGCCTCGATCCGCAAAGCTACACATTAAAACTCAAGCCCGGGGGCGCCGCGGATGCCCTGGGCGCAACCGGGGATTCGGTGCGGGTCGAGAATTTTGTCGGTAATTTCCGGCTCGACAGCGAGGGCAAAGTATCCAGCCAGTCCGGCGAGGATCGCAACCCGGCGGTGAAAGTAATAATCACCCGTGGAACTGAGGTGCTCTCCAATGGCTGGGTGTTCAAGAACTTCCCCGATTTCAGCCATCAGAAGAATGATCAATATTCGACGGTAATGGGCGATTACGGGAAGTCTTACCTGACCGGACTGACTATCCGTACCCACCGCTCGCAGAACCTGATCTGGTTCGGTTTTGCCCTGATGGTAGCCGGCGTGCTGCTTTCCTTTTACGTAAACCACCGTCAGTTCTGGCTGCTGGTCAAGCCGCGCGAAGGCGGATCGCGGGTCCATCTCGCAGGAAGCAGCTATAAATGGAAGCAGCCCTTTGTCTCCGAGTTCAAAACCGTGGGAGATAAAATTGCCGGGTTGTCCGCGCACTGATGATCTTTTAGACTTTTCCGTATATTTAAATTATAGTAATTGCCATAAGTTCTTGCGCTTTGGATTCGATCTGGAAAGGCCGGCCAGCCTGAAGACTTATCCCGGCAGCTTTTTACAGCCGGAGACCAATAAAAACCGCTCAAGCGTAATAGAATTCCAAAGAGGCGGTAATGAGACTCAAGGGCAATCCATCTAAGTAGTGTTGTATTAGAGCGATTGCCAAAATACCCCAGCTAATCGAAGATTTATTAAACTCAAACGGCAGTTCGAAAAGGAAAATACTTTTGGCAATCACTCTAAATTGAACTCTGAGGGACCGCGATGGAAGCCGTCTTATATAAAATAACGCTCTGGAGCTTTTTTGCCGCCATGATCTCCCATTTTGTCGGGGTGGTCCCGGAGGAGCGCAGCAGGAGCGCTAAGACATTTATGCTGCTGGCCTACCTTTTCGTGCTGGCCGGATTCGTCAGCCTGACCACGATCCTGGCCTCCCGCTGGATATCCCAGAACCGTGTGCCGATCAGCAGCTCCTACGAGTACCTCAGCGTGCTGGCCTGGTGCGTGAGTATCACCTATTTCCTGGTGATGTACAAATTGCGCAGCGCTTTTATCGGGGCCTGCCTGTCGCCGGGGCTGTTTCTGGCGATAGTGTTCGCCGGGCTGTACCCCAGGAGCCTGGAAATGACCCTGGTGCCCGCTCTCCAGTCCTATTGGCTGCAAATTCATGTCACCTTGACTATAGTCGGCGAGGCGGCCTTTGCCCTGGCCTTTGTGGCCGGAATACTTTACCTGGTGAAAAACTGCAACTGGCAGGAACTCGGTCCGGCAGTCAAGCGCAAGAGCCTGCTCTATCTGGTCTTTGCGCTGGCGGCCGGCCTGGCGCTGGTCCAGGTCCTGCGCATCGCTGGGGTGGTGCTCGAAGGGCTGAGCGGCTGGAAGGCGTTTGTGGTCATGCTCGGCGGGGGCTTTCTTATCGCGGTGCCGGTTTTCATTATCCTCTGGCGTAAGGGGATCGGCGAAAACACGGCTAATTTCGGCGGCCTGCTGTTTGCTCTCAGCATCCTGTCCCTGCTGATCAGCGGGATGAGCCTGGGTTCTTACCAGAATCGGCACCAGCAGGAGATGGACAAACTGGTGCAGAATGTCCAGGCGGTGGATGAGCTGTCCGGCCTGCTGGATACCCCGGAAGGCAAGCTTGCGCCGGAAAAATGGCAGGAATATCTCCAATCCCGGAATCAGCGGCTCGGGCTGATCGCCTCGCTCGAAGAGCTGCAAGCCAAACTGAAACGCTCGGTGACCCGGGAGGATGCGGCTGTCCTGCTTGCCGGCAGCGACCTGCTCTCCGAGCTCACTTTCCCTCTCAGCCTCGGCGAAATCCGGCAGGAGCGCCATAACCTGGCGCAAGACATTCAGAACCTGGAGCAGATCACCGGGATGACCGGCCTGCCGGTTGCCGGGACTGCGCTGCACATGCTGCGCAGCCGGATGATCGACAATTACAACCGGCTCTCCGCCGCGGACCTCCTGCCGCAGGAATCGGGCAGGGAAGGGGCTTTTCTCGGTTATATGGTATTGTTTGCGGTGCCCCTGTTCATAATTCTTTATTACCTGGCCCGCGCGGTCCAGGGGAAAATACCCGAGCTCGAAACCCTGGATACCCTGGCCTACCGGACAGTCAGCCTGGGTTTCCCGATCTTCACTTTCGGCGCCCTGATTTCCGGGGCGATCTGGGCCCATTACGCCTGGGGCAAGTGGTGGTCCAACGATCCCAAGGAGATGGGCAGCCTGATTGTCTGGCTCACCTTTCTCATTTATCTCCACGCCCGCTATGTCCGGCGCTGGAGCGGAAACCAGGCCGCGGTGGCCGCCATCCTGGGCTTCCTTTTCGCCATGCTGAGCTTTGTCGGCAATTCGGTCCTGAGCGGCCTTCACGCCTACGGTTGATCTGGGGAAATTTTTTGAAGCGAGTTGCAATAATCACCCATAAAGGTTATGAGTATCAGTTGTAGGGGCGACGCATGCGTCGCCCCCACGGTGTCTTGGAATAATCAACCGAAAGTATATATTCAGGCAAGCTGTAAAAAGATGAAAATAGCTTATTTCGACATGTTTTCCGGGGTGAGCGGGGATATGATCCTCGGCGCCCTGGTGAGCTGCGGTGTCCCGGAGGAACTGTTGCGGGAAACTGTCGCCGCCCTCGGGCTCCCTGAGGTGGAAATCACCGCCCGGCGGAGCGAGTCCCACGGGATCGCTTCGGTCAAGGTCGAGGTACAGGCCGGATCGCCCGGGCACCATCACCACCACCACCATGAAGAGCATCATCACCGCGGCTTGAGCGAGATCCGCAGGATGATCGGCGAGAGTTCCCTGGGCCCGGAGGTCAAGGAGCTTGCCACGGCGATATTTACGCGCTTGGGCGAGGCCGAGGCCGCGGTCCACGGTGTCGAGCTGGAGAAAGTTCATTTCCACGAGGTGGGGGCGGTCGATTCGATTGTCGATATAGTCGGGGCCGCGGCGGGTTTAGTCAGCCTGAATATCGGCCGGTATTATGCCGGCGCTTTCCGCGTGGGCACGGGGTTTATCGAGTTCTCCCACGGCCGCCTGGCCCTGCCCGCGCCGGCGACTCTCAAGCTGATCGAGGGCTGTCCGATGGAGCGCACCGGCGTGCCCTCCGAGCTGACCACTCCCACCGGAGCGGCGATTGTCTCCACCCTGGTCAAAAAAGGCGACTACGAACCGACCAAAGCGCTGACTTTTTACGCCACCGGCTATGGCCAGGGCAGCCGGGTGCTGAACGACCGGCCGAACCAACTGCGCCTGATGCTCGGCGAGGAGGGACGCGGACCGGGCCAGTGCCCGGGGACCCTGGTCCTGGAATGCAACATCGACGACATGAACCCGCAGTATTTCGACCACCTGATGGAGCGCCTGTTTAGCGCGGGGGCCTACGAGGTGTTTTTCGTGCCGATCCAGATGAAAAAGAACCGCCCCGGAATCCAGCTACAGGTTCTGACCGATGAGGAAAAGCTCGACACTCTGGCCGGGATAATTCTGACTGAATCCACCACGATCGGCTTGCGCTATTACAAGGTCCACCGGATTACCCTGGAACGCAGCCAGGAGACAGTGGATACGCCGTGGGGCAAAATCGGAGTCAAAGTGGTGGTTTTACCCGGCGGCGGTAAAAGGGCTAAGCCCGAATTCGAGGATTTGCGCAAGGCCGCTAAAAGCTCGGGCCTGCCCCTGGTGGAAATCGCCGGCCGGGTGGAAGCCCTCCTGAACAAAAGCTGATTTAAAGTTCCTGCAATCCGCGTGGTTGCCTCCCAGTTGTCTTTTCTTCCGCCGGCTTTTCCGGATTATCTCGAATAATTTGCCAGAATGGTCTCGGAGACAGTATCTTTAGGCCCCTATGGAAACAACTGCGCTCCTCCTGGAAAATATCAAGTTTTCCTATCCCTCAGAGCCGCATAGGCAGGTATTCGAGTCCCTGTCCGCGACAATCCCGCTTTCTGGAAACACCATGATCCTGGGACCCAACGCCTCGGGAAAGACCGCCCTGGCCCGGCTGCTGGGCGGACTGGACAGTCCGACCGCCGGAAAGATCCATTGGCCGCCGGATAAGAGGGATTGCGCCGGAGATTTCGGCTGGGAACCGCTGCAGGCCGGCGTTGTGTTCGAAAACCCGGAGTACCAGTTCCAGGCATTTACGGTGGGCGAGGAACTCGAGACCGGGTTGATCTACCGTGGCGCGGACAGCGTGGCCCGGATGCAGGAAGTGGCTGAGGCAGCGGGAAAATTCGGCCTGGCGCCCTTGCTGGAAAAGAGGCTGCAGGACCTGGAGCGCCCGCAAAAACTGACTGTGCTGGTCGCCGCTTTCCTGATCCTCAGGCCGCGGCTGCTGGCGCTGGACTTTTCACTGTCTTGTCTGGAGAACCGGTTCCTGGAGGCTCTGCTGGAGGAAAGCCGCAAATCTCAAGGTCCGGCGCTGGTGGTGACCAGCCGCCGGGCCGAGGACCTGGCTTTGCTCGGTCCGGCCGCTCAGGTGTATCTTCTGCGCAAGGACTGCCTGGAGGCCCTTGAAAGCGGCGCCGGCGACCCCGGGATTGCCGCCCGACTCGAAAATGAGGGTATCGGGCTTCCCTGGTACGCCGGTATCTCCGCGCAATTGCGCGGCCGCGGTCTGATAAGCGCGGTCATCTATGGCCAGGAGGCGGAGTTTATCCGCGAGGCGGAAAGCGTAAAGATAGAAAACCGGCCCGGAGACTAGCCTTTGTTGGCTGAAATCGCTTTCCGGTTTTACCCGCTCGACCACGATTTCCTGACGGCGCCCTGTTGTTACCACTCAATATTATTCCAGTCTTTTACCCCCCTTACGACTAGCCGCGGATTATCTTCCTGGCCCACGAAGGGAACAAAGAACTCCGGGACAAGTATAAAAATTAACTTTTCTTTATCCTTTTAGCCTGAGGGGTACAGGTACTGGGAGCCTGTACGGTCAGGGCAGGTGCACTGAGGCGAGGGCATTATACGGTATTGCGGTACAGTCAGCGGATTGATTACATTCTAAAGTGGGAATCATTCTAAGAGTGTCGAAAAGGGAAAGGGGGCAACAGGTGGTTTTGACCGACTTTCGCCGTTCCCTGGCCTGCCGGCCATTGCAGACCGGAGCGGCCCTGTTCGCCGCCCTATGGCTGTTCGCTTATCAATCGCTGCCGGCCCAGGAGGTTGGATTCGGCCAGAACAAAGTTCACTACAGTGATTTCAATTGGCGGATCCTGGCCGGCGAGCATATCGATCTCTATTACTATCCCGAGGAGGAGGAGATTGCTTTCCTGGCGCTCAAAGAGGCTGAGGACGCCTATCAGAAACTCTCCTTCCGCTTCAACCATCACGTTTTCCGCCGGGTCCCCCTGATTATTTTCAGCGCGCATCAGTATTTCCAGCAGACCAACACCACCGAAGGCTTCATACCCGAGGGAGTAGGCGGGTTTACCGAGTTTCTCAAAGGCCGCGTAGTGCTGCCTTTCAACGGCTCCTTCGAGGACTTCCGCCACGTGCTCTGGCACGAAATGGTGCATGTCTTCCAGATCAGCAAAGCCGCACAGTCTTACCGTGTGCGGCCGCGCGGGCAGAAGGCGCGGTTTCCCCTCTGGTGGACCGAGGGCCTTGCCGAGTACCTGAGCACCGAGTGGAATACCCAGGCCGACATGTACGTGCGCGACCTGGTTCTCAATGACCGTGTGCCGCCGATCGAGAGCCTCGATATCTATAGCGGCGGAGGAATCATCTATAAGCTGGGTGAATCGATACACCGGCAGCTCGGCGAGCGTTACGGAGATGAAGCACTGGTGCGGATCTACGAGAATATCTGGCAGTTCAGTAATTTCGAAGACCTGTTCGAATATGTTTACGGCATAAAGTTTAAAGAGTTCGGCAAAGTCTGGCAGCACGAATTAAAAAAGAAATACTATCCGGATTACGTCAGCAAAGATGAATTGGAAATCAGCAACGCGATCCAGGTGGCCACCAAAAGCTGGGCCAATATGCATCCCGCGGTTTATACCTCGCCGCGCAGCGGAAAACAGCGCGTGGCTTTCATGACCGCGCGGACCGGCTACCTGGATATCTACAGCGTCCTGCTGGCCAAAGGCGAAAAGGACCGCAAGAAACATGTCCGCGGCGGCCGGAGCGCGGAATTCGAGTCATTCCATCCTTTCCAGACCCGGATGGATGTCAGCTCCAAAGGCACGCTGCTTTTTGCCAGTAAATTTCACGAAAAGGACGCCCTGTTCCTTTGGAACCTGGACCGCAATAAAAAGGTCGGCCGCTACAGTTTCAAGGGACTGGTCGGGATCAGCTCGCCGAGCTGGGGCCCGGACGAGAAGACACTAGTTTTCAGCGGCCTGAGTGTCGCCGGGTTTTCCGACATATACCTTTTCGACCGCCAAAGCGAGGAGTTGACCCGCCTGACCAGCGACCGCTATGGGGATGATTATCCGGATTATTCCCCGGACGGGCGCTATGTGGTTTTCAGCTCAGACCGGACGGTTTACGGGGAAAAAGGTTACCAGAACCTCTTCCTCTATGACATGGAATCCCAACAGATCAAGTATCTCACCCTGGGCCGTTGGAACGACAGCCAGCCGCGTTTCAACCAGGACGGCACTAAAGTCGCCTTTGTCTCGGATCGCAACGGGCTGCCCAATATTTACCTGATCGACTTAGAGGGTTCCGGAACCCAGCTGACTAATTTTTACAACGGCATGTACGGTTTCGACTGGTCCAGGGCCGACTCAGGCTTCTGTTTCACCGCACTGAATGCCTCGACCCTGGGGATTTATTACCTGACCATGCCGGATTCGGCAGTGGATTCGATCAGTCTGAATCGCGAGACACTGGTCACGCAATGGGAATGGGAGGACTACAAGGAACATGTGGAAAAAAGAGAAGCCAGGACGGAACCCTATAAAAGGGATTTCACCCTGGACTTCGCCTATGCCCAGGTGGGGTACGCACCATCGCCATATTATGGAGGCGCATTTGGCCAGGCGCTGCTGATGTTTTCGGACATTATGAGCGACGAGCTGATCTTTGTCGCCGCCGGTAACTCGGCCACCTCGACCGCGGATTTCTGGAACAGTTTTAACGGCGCTGTAACCTATTACAACCGTAAGCAAAGGGTCAACTACGGGTATGGCGCATTCCGCTTTGCCGGCCGCTTCGTGGACTTTATCCGGGATGAGCTGTTTTACGAGCGCGACCATGGCGTTTATGGGATGATCAGCTATCCATTATCCACTTATTACCGGATAGAAACCGGGATGGCATTCTTGAAAAGCTACCGGGAGGATTTCTTCCTGGACCTGGTGCGGAACTCTTACCTGGTCAACAATTCCATCTCCCTGATCAAAGACACCTCGATTTATCTTCCCACCGGCCCGATCGACGGGGAGCGCTGGAACCTGGGACTGGCGCTGACAACCGACCTCAGCAAGGGCCGCACGGACAACATTTCAATGTTGCTGGATATGCGAAAGTATTTTAGATTGACCACCTATAGCGCTTATGCGGTCCGGCTGCAGGGAAGGTACAGTGGCGGGAAAATACCGTTCCGCTATATCATGGGCGGAAGTTGGACTCTGCGCGGCTATCCGCGCTGGTCGATTATCGGTTCCCGGAGCGTGCTGTTTAACCAGGAATTGCGTTTCCCGCTTTACCATCGTCTTGATCTCTGGATGGGTTTCGGCAGGATTCCGCTTCCCGGGCTCGAGGGGGCGCTGTTTTTGGACATGGGCAACGCCTGGGAGAAACAAACCAGCTATCCGGGCCTGCTCGGCAGCACGGGAATAAGCTTTCGCATGAGCCTGGGCGGACCGCTGGTCTTGCGGCTCGACCGGTCCAGGCGGATCAACTGGCTGCATAATGTCAACGGGCTCAAGCCCAGCCTGGGCAACAAATATTATACGAGCTTCTTTTTCGGCTACGACTACTGAGCTGGAATATTTGAAAAAAATATTCGATTGTGTTTAATAGTGGGTCGCACGCTCCACTGCGCCCGACTGCCTTTCTGGAAATTCTCGATCTTCGGGCGGACACGAGTCCGCCCCTTCGGCGTGTGTGGCATTTTGTGAATAAGCCGGGCTAAATGAGGATCCGCTGTCCCCAGTGCAAACGCTTCTTCGACTTTGACCCGGCCGCCGGCCCGGCCCGTTGCCCTCACGAGGGCTGCGGCTGGTCATTCGCGGAACAAGCGGCTCCGGACTCTTTGCCTGTCAGGCAAGCTGAAAAGCCCGCGCTGGAATTTTCCCCCGCCTCGACCATACTTCCCGCGCGCAACCGGACCGGCAAGCCGCCTTCGCTTGCCGGCGAAAGACTCCCCGCCGAAAGAGCCAAAGACGACAGTGGGACCTTTACCGCGACAATCCGCTGTCCCGGATGCCGGACCCGCATTCCGGACAACTTGAATTTCTGCCCGGCCTGCGGAACTGATCTGGCCGACGCGTTCAGCAAATCCCAGGGCATCCGCGCTGTTTTCGATGTTTCCGGCGACATTACCTTTACCCCTAAAATGGTGGTTTTTCTCATCGTTGTTGCCCTGGCCTCCTTCCTGACCTTTACCTGGATCATCTCCAATCGCGGCAAAGAGGAATATACTCCGCTGGTTATCAGCGACCCGGAGATCAAGGAAGGCGGGGTGAACCGTCCGCTCCAGGGCGTGACATTCGCGGAACTGCGGCAAGAATTCCAGGATCCCAAAAATACCGACTTGCGCAAGGATGTCCTGCTGCATAAATTCGTCGGCCAGCGCGTCATCTGGCCTGGCATAGTCAAAAGCGTCACCGCCGATAACAATGCCTACCGCCTGGACCTGATCATGGAAGGGCTGAATTCCCGGAGTTTTGTCACCCTCCAGGCGCTGAAACTGCCGAATAACGAGAAGATGGTCGCCAACCTTGTCCGGGGCCAGAATATTCTTTTTTCCGGGAAAATCACCGGGTTCGATACCGGAGGCCCGGCCGAAACTTTCGATTATTTCCGGATTCAGCTGGGCGAGGGGATTATCCTGAAATGATCCGCGAATTACGGCCGTGGCTTCCGGCATTGTTACCGCCGCGGTGACAGTGATTCCGGGGAAAGCGGACTTCAGCGAGGGCCCGTGCATGACCGCAAAGGAGCGTTTGAATAAAATCGTGCCTCACCAGGACAAAATCCTCCCGCTGCCCGAGCTGCTGAGGCAACTCGAGAAACCGCGGGCGGCCGGGCGGAAGATCGTGTTTACCAACGGCTGTTTCGATATCATCCACCCCGGGCACGTGGCCTACCTGGAAGAGGCGGCCGGTCTGGGGGATCTGCTGGTGCTGGGCCTCAACACCGACGCCTCGGTCCAGCGTCTCAAGGGACCGGAGCGGCCGATCAATCCGCAAGCTGACCGCGCGGTGCTGATCGCCGGCCTGGCGAGCATCGATTATGTGACTCTGTTCGATGAGGACACGCCGCTCGAATTGATCAAAGCGATCCGGCCCCATGTGCTGGTCAAAGGGGGCGACTGGACTGTGGAGAACATTGTCGGCTCGGATTTTGTCCAGGCCAATGGGGGAA
>MFIX01000207.1:0-1090 GCA_001780825.1 Candidatus Glassbacteria bacterium RIFCSPLOWO2_12_FULL_58_11
CTCCGGAGGAATCATAAGCCGCCAGGTCCGTCTCCACCAGTTCGCCCATCCGGCGGGTGAGGAACTGGATGATCTTGCTTACCGTGTCATCGAAATCGACATTGTCCGCGATAAACGTATCGCACTGCTCGGCCTTGGCGATCAGGGCGTTCTGGATCTTGCGGATGCTCTCGAAATTTTCCAGGTATTTCTCCGGGGAGCGAATCATCGAATCCTTGCCCCGGCCGATAAAGCGGCCACGATGGAGGTCCTCCTGGCAGGTGCAGATCAGGATGGGAATGACAATCGCTTCCTTCTCGAACTCCGAGGTCTCGGCCGAGGGCAGCAGGTGCACCCCTTCGATAATCATCGAGAGGTTTTCCGTTATCGCCCGGCGCATGATCGCCCGCACTCCGACATTTACCCGCTGGCATTGCTCCTGGAAAGCGTTGAGCACGGGGTCCGCGCTGGCCCCGAATGGCTGCACCAGGGTTTTCCAGACCGAAAATGAAGATTCGTATATCGAGGGCATCAGCTCCCGGGAAAACATCCCGCGCATGATCTCGCGGATCGTGTCGGTGCCGATAACGCGGGTGATGCCGAGACGGTGGGCGATTTCGACAGCCAGCGAGGACTTGCCGGTCCCTGTGGCCCCGCAGAACAGCATGATCAGCGGCCGGTCCGGGCCCATGAGGGTCCGCCAGATCAGGTAATGCTGGGCATACGGCTTGCCGAAATCTGAGAGCAGCTTGCGGAAGGTCAGCCAGCGCAGCTCCCGGCGCCTGATGTTTTTCACCCCCCGTTCGCTGAGATCGGCGGCCATCCTCTCGGCGACTCCATGGGCGATATCCGGGCTCAGGCCGGCGGCCAGCAGGCTCTGGGCCAGGATGCCCCTGGAAAAAGGCTCCTTTTCCGCGCTTTCCCCCACAAAAATCGCCTCGCCGCGCAGCTTCCAATTATTATAGCTGGCCGCCAGCTCTTTGCCGAAGCGTTTCCGGATCAGCCCCTTGACCCGCTGTTTGAGCTTGCGGCGCGGGATTTCCATTACACCCTCGGCCAGGATTTCCGCGTGCACCGAACTGGCCAGCTCGTAGGCCTCCTCGGAGGAAAG
>MFIX01000207.1:1247-10246 GCA_001780825.1 Candidatus Glassbacteria bacterium RIFCSPLOWO2_12_FULL_58_11
GGCTTGCCGTCCCGCACCACCGGGATACGATGGATCCTGCGCTCGACCATGGTGCGGAATACATCCCGCACATCATCCTCCTCCGAGGCGGAAATCACCCGGGTCGTCATCACTCCCTCAACCCAGTTGTATTTGCCCTTGATATCCTTGACTTCATCGATACTGATATTGACGCGAATGAGCTGGTCGATGGCCCGGATGACATCCTTGCCGGAGACTATCCCGATCAGCCGGCCCTCATCATCCACCACCGGGGCCCCGGTGATCGAGTGCTCATCCAGCAGTTTGACCAGCTTGCGCAGCGAGACATCTTTTTTCACCGTAAGTACGGTCTGTGTCATGAGCTCCTTGACCTTCATGGAAACTCCCGGCTGAGGACAGCTATTTCCTGGCAAAGGGTCAGTTAAATCCTGGAATTTGGAGGTGAACGGGTGGAATGGGAACTCAGGGATACAAAAGATTATTATCTAAGTTCAGTCCGTGACAGGAGATGGATGAGCAATCGGATTACCGCCTACCGGTCTTCAATTTCATTTTACCCCGGCTAAAATGCTTTGTCAAGTAAGGGGCGTGGAGCGGAATTATGATTCGTGATAGAAAAGGGAGCCTCTTTCAAAAAGAGGCTCCCTCGCATGAGCATTTTATGAACACTCCGAGTGGAAATCTATTTCTGCCGCAGGAGCATAGCATGCTATGCCCCTGCGATACCAGCTCCAAGCCGGCCACACTCTCAAATATTTACCTGAAAATCCTCTCCTTAAGGAGCTCTCTGCGCGGCTGAGGGATGAGCTGAACCAGCTTCAGCGCTCGGACTCGCGCCAGTTGACCTGCTCCTCCCGGCTGAGGTTGCGGAACCTGGAGTATTCCATGCCGAACTGATCGCCGTCGAAGCCGTCCTCCACGGTCAGCTCGGTGAGGAAAACCGGCCGGCCCAGCTCGCGGCTTTTCTGCGCGGCGATCAGGATGCGGCAGGGCTCGAGCTGCTCCTCGATCTGACGGTCGGCGCGGCGGGTGGTGATACTCTCGGCCATCGCGGAAAAGATTTTCCCATATGCCTCTCCGCCCTGGGGCACAAAACTCTCCAGCTCCTTGTCGGTCAAGAGCACCGCCTCATTGTGGTCGCGGGCCCAGCCAAGGACCAGAACTACCGGCGGACGGTCATCGAAGTGGACATGGATCAGGTGCTGCTTGCGGTGGAAATCCAGGTAGTTGACGCTGAGCGCGCCCGGCCCCATCAGCTCCTCCATCAGCTCGGTCCCGTGGATCCCGTAATAGATCAGGTCCAGCATATCGAACCGGCTGTGGGAGTTGATCTTGCCGTAAACTGTCAGGGCCACCCGGTCCCGGCGTTTCTGGAACGCGGCCTTGTAATCCGGCAGATTATCCGCGTAGCGGTAGGTGCTGCCGCCGAAAACCGGCGTCTTATAGCGGGTAACCAGCTCGAGCAGCCGGCGCGCCTCGGCCTCGCTGCCCACCACCGGTTTGTCGATAAAGACCGGCACTCCCGCCTTGATAAACGGCTCGGCATCGCTGACATGGTTGTCCCAGTTGACGCCGATCGAGAAAGCCACATCGACCAGCGGGACCATCTGCTCGAGCGTGTCGCAGACATGCTTGACCTTGAAATCCGCGGCAAACTTTTGAGTGCGCTCTTTACCGTAAACCAGCCCCCGGTTGATTATCGCGGTCAGCTCGACCCCCTCGATCCCGGCGATCGCCTGCGCCAGGCCGTCCGCATGGCTCGTGTCCAGCTCGATCAGGCCGATCCGCAGCGCGCCGCCGCCCGGGCGGCTGACCCGGGTTTTTTCGGCAGAGGCGGTCTGGGCCTTTCCCGGCCCGGGAGTCAGGGCCGAGGCCAGAGCGGCGCCGGAGAGGGCGAAAGCGAAATTCCTGCCGATAAAATCTCTTCTCTGCATGGAGCTCTCCATTGTTTGGGGCAAGCGCCCGAAAATCATCAAAGCCTGTGACCGCAGGGCAGCCGGGGCTCAAGAATCTGCAATCATTATAAGCCATCCCCGGCCCGCCTTCAAGAGCGCTGAGAATTAACGGCGCACGAGGTATTTCGGGCTGGGTCCGCTTGGTACTCACCTGACGAGGTAATAACCACCGCCAAAAGGGGTAGCTTAAATTCGACCATAAAAGGGTCATTAAATTCATTCTTAACTTTTTTGTTTATATCTGAATTTTATCTGGATTGCCCTTTTGGCGCCCTAGCTCGACTGTCATATTATGCTCAATTGTTCCGGCTTTTCTTTGCGAGCCTTCGTAGGGGCGAGGCATGCCTCGCCCCTACATAAATTATCGTAAAATAAAAAGGGGCCGACTCATTCGAGACCGCCCCTTTTATATTGTTTCATTCCGGCAAATTTCAACTGATACAAGAGTAATAAAGAGCCCGGATCGCCCGCTCGGCATCCTTGTCATCCACCATGAAAGTGATGTTGATCTCCGAGCCGCCCTGCGAGATCAGCTCGACATTGACCCCCGCCGTGCCCAGGGTGCTGAACACCCGCCCCGAAACACCGGGGGTGTGGCGCATGCCCTCGCCGACCGTGCAGATTATGGTCTTACCCTCATCCACCGAAACATTTGAGAATTCCCTGAGCTCCTCGATGACCCGGTCCATACGGCGCATACTGTTGACAGTCAGCGAGACCGAGACTTCCGTGGTAGCCATGACATCTATATCGACCTGGTGCTTGGCGAAAACGGTGAAAATCCGGGCCATGTAACCCGCGGAGCCGAGCATCCGGGTGGACTCGATATTTATCCGGGCCACGCCGGACTTGTGAGCGATAGCCTTGATCACCGTGTTCTGTTTCACCCGCTCGTTGCGGATCGTGGTCCCCGCATCCGCGGGCTTGAAAGAGTTGAGGATCACCACGGGGATATTCTTGCGCATGGCCGGCTCGATAGTTTTGGGATGGAGTACCTTGGCCCCGAAAGCCGCCAGCTCCTTGGCCTCGTCGAAAGAGATGACATCCAGCCGCTCGGCATCCGGGATCAGCCGCGGGTCAGTGCTGCGCATGCCGCTCACATCGGTCCAGATCTGAATCTCATCCACCTCGAAAGCCGAGCCCACCAGGGCGGCGGTGTAATCGCTTCCGCCGCGGCCGAGAGTGGTGATCCGGCCATCCGCGGTGTGGCCGACAAAACCGGGCACCACGAGGATTTTTTCCTCATCGCGCAGGGCGGCCAACACCTTGCTTTCGTTTTCGGGGGCCACGGAAGCGTCCTGGAAATTTTCATTGGTCAGGATTCCCAGCTCGGACACATCCGCGCAGCGGGCGGGAATCCCCCAGGAGCTGAACGCCTCGGCGATTATGAAACTGGACAGCCTCTCGCCGAACGAGAACACCTCATCGAGAAACTCGCGGTACGGCCGGTCGACATCTTTCACCGCGGCGAGCAGCTTTTTCCAGACCGGCGATACGGCTTCCCATTTCAGGCCGAGTTCACGGACAACTTTTTTATGCTTGACCCGGATGCGGTCCAGGTTTTCCTCGTATGGCCGGTGCGAATTTGCCAGCTCAGCCAGAGTTTCGAGCTGGTCGGTGATCTTCGGCTCGCCATCTCCCGAAACCCCCACGGCGCTGACCACCACCAGCGGCCGGCGATCCAGCCTGGAGCGGACGATATCCGCCACTGCGGTGATTCTCTGGGCGGAGGCCACCGAGCTCCCCCCGAACTTCATGACAATTCTTCCCATTCTTTCTCCAGTCGCGCGTAAGGCGCGCAGGGCACAAAAAAATACGAATTTTTATACTATTCCGGTAAGCGGAAAAAATTAAGCCATTAAATTAATTAAATAAGCCTTGCAGGGCAATATTTAAGTCCAGGCAGGGGACAGCGAAAAAGCTTTCCGGCGCTCTTTAACCCGAATTTAATTTTCAGGAAGACAAGCCAAAGGCCTGTAAAAACTCCGGCGGGCTCATTCGAAATGCTTGCGGACACTCCGGCAGAAACTGTCAAAAGTCTTGCTCGACACTTTTTTCGCCAGTTTTTTCAGCTCCAGGTAGAGCGGTTTTGCCGAGGCTAGCTCTTCCGGCCGGTAGGCAATCTTCCAGAGGATCAACTCGCGCAGGCTGTACATCAGGTTTTCCGGCTGGCCGGCCTTGCGAGCCAGCTCGAGGGACTGCTCGAGCATGCTGATGCAGGAACGTTTGTCTGCCTCGGAGGCCTTTGGATCGGAAAGGGTATCGACCGCCACGTTGCGGATGGCCCAGCTCGCGCCGAAATCGTCCTCGAGGCTGCGGCTCAAAGCCACGGCCCGGCCGTGATATTCGTGCGCCCTGGAATATCTTCCCTGCTCGCGGTGGATTTCACCGAGCAGGTTGGCGATATCCATCTCCTGCAATTCCCAGCCGCCCTCCCGGGCCATGGCAAAGGCCGGCTCCAACACCTCGAGCGCCTCTTCGGAACGCTTCAGGTGGGAGAGCACCTCAGCCAGGTTGTAGCGCGCGCCGACCACGAATTCCTTGTAGCCGATCCGCTCGCCGATATTCAGCGCCCGGCGGTACCAGGGCTCGGCCGCGGCAAAATTTTCCATGAACATGTGGCTCTCGCCGATATTGAACTGCAGCGCCGCCAGCTCCCGTGTCTCGCCGACCAGCACCTCGAGCGTGTCGTGCTGCTCGGTCAGAGTCTGCAGGGCCTCCTGGTTGCGCCCCAGATCGTTGGCCACCACTCCCATGTTGATCCGCACTTGCACCTCGGTCTTCAGGTCCCCGATCGAGCGGGTCAGGGCCAGGGCCCGGCGGAAATAGTCCAGGCTTTCCTCCAGCTTGAAGGCTTTCATGAGCGAGAGGCCGATCGAGTTGAGCAGCATGGCCCGCATTTTCTTGTAGTGGTTCTCAGACTCATCCGCCACCAGCTCGAGCGCCGCCTCGTAAATCTCGATCGCTTTCCTGAATTCTCCCTTGCGGTGGAATACGCTGCCCCGGTTGCGCAACAGCGAGGCCTTGAATACCCGCTCCTCCCGGGTCAGCTCCCGGCCCGCCGCGCGCAGAAATACTTCCTCGGCCTCATCGAGCAGCTTCAGCGCCCGGTCCCGCTCGCCTGTCTCCAGATAGGTGCGGGCCATGTCGTTTTTGGCCTCGGCCAGCAGCCGCGGCTCGGAGGTTTTGGAAACCACCCGGGCAAAGTGCTCCAGCGCCTGGGGATAATCACCCTCGATCGAGCGCGTAAAGTACGTCCGGCCGATCAGATACTGCGCACTGGCCTCTTTCTCTGTATCCCCCCTGGCGGCGGCCATTTTGGCGAGGCCGCCGAAATCCTCAAGCGCCTTGTCATAGTGGCCGAGCAGAAGGTGGACCTGTCCACGATCTTCAAGCATAACCATCCTGCGCTCAAAAGCGCCCTTGACCCGGTACTCGGAGAGGATTTTATCGATCCGGTCGAACAGCATCAGGCTGCGCTCGTTGTCGAAGACCTCGCGGGCGAGCCGTCCCGCCTCAAGGTAAAAGGCGCAGGACTTGTCCGGCACCTCGGCATTCGAGTAATGCAGGGCGGTGAGCAGGGCTTTCTCGAATTGGTTGGCCAGTTGCGTGTTTTCGAAGACCCCCGCCACCTCCTTGTGCAGGCTCTTGCGCATTGAGGGAATCAGCTCCTGATACAGCTTTTCACCGATCAGGGCGCGCCGGAAGCTATAGACCCAGTCCGGGTCTTTTTCGTTTTCCAGGCGGGTGATCTCCTGGCCGGTCAGGCGGCTGAAAATCTCTTCCAGGTCGGTACCCCGGAACAGGTTGTGGCGGTCGACCTTGGGGAGGAAACGGCGGATGATTATATAGCGCAGGATGTTGCCCAGCACGCTCGAATACTGGATCGCCGCGTGCTCCTCCTGCGGCAGGCGGCTGATCCGGTCCTCGATCACCCCCTGGATGCGGGTGGGTATGCTGACGTGCTGGAAGCTCTCATCATCGAACCGCGTGCAGCGGCCATCCGCTACCGAGAGGATTTCCTGCTCCAGGATTTTGTTGCAGAACTCGATGACAAAGAACGGGTTGCGCTCCAGCTCTTTTTGCAGCTTGTTTTTAAGCACCTCCGGCAGGCCCTGGTCCGGCCTGTCCGGATCGAGGCCCAGGACCAGGCCGGCCAGCTTGTCGATAGCCGAGGCCTTGAGCAGGCCCGGCTTGAGCACGTGACGGTCCACCGGGAGGTCTTTATCAAGCAGGATCCCGAGCTGGCCCGGCTTGCGGGCGTTGACACAGACCACCAAACGCCCGGGGCTCCTCCGCAGGATAAAGCTCAGCAGGTGCAGGGTATTGCGGTCCGACCACTGGAGATCGTCGATACAGAGCAGGACCACCCCGTTCGCCCCGCATTCCGCGGCCTGGCGCGCGAAAATATCCGCGGTCCGCTCGTAAAAGATATTCCGGCGCGCCTCGGCGTCGAGCGCCGCGGACAGGCCGCTCTCGGCAACCGTGACCCCGATGAAAGAGGCCATGACCGGAGCCTGCTCCTTCAATTCGGGGCGCGCCGGATCGAGCCCGGCCAGCGTATTGGCGATTTTTTCCCGCTTGACCGCCGGGGAATCGAGATTGCCGATCCGGAAAATCTGTTCCTTGAGGATGCGGATAAAGGGGAAAAAGGGATAGGCCCCCTCATCGCTGTGGTGTTCAGGTTCATCGCCGGGGGCGGCGGAAAGGTCCGCGCCGCCGGGGCCCTCTCCCTGGTACCAGCTATAGCATTCGCCGAAATAGACCGGCCAGCGACGCTCGAGGGCCCAGTTCGCCAGCTCGGCGATCCTCCTGGTTTTTCCCACCCCGCTCTGCGCGATAAAAGCGATCAGCTGCGGACGCTCGCTTTTCCCGCCGGCCGCCGCCTCGATAACTTCCAGACAGCGGGAGAGAAACTTTCCCCGGCGGATCTCCGCGGAACTGCGCACGATTTCCCCCTCGACCGTGACCAGCGGCACCTTGCGCAGGCGGGCGATAAATTCGGCGACAGTCTCGATTTCGTCTCTCTCCCGGAGGGCGTAAAGAGCCACCGGCTTGCTGAAGCCTTTCAGGCTGGCCTCGCGCACCGGCGGTGCGGGCTGAATCAGGTGCTCTATCTTTTTACGCTGGGCTTCGATGGTAAACATCGTGCCCGAGGGGAAAACGAAGCGGTGCTCCCGGTCGGTCTCGAGGGCCTCGTTGACCAGACGGGCCGCCAGGTTGCAGTCCGGCCCGATGATCGTTTCCTCATTATTGACGATATTGTCGCCCGCCGGCCCCTGGAGGCCCTTGCCGACACTCATGCCGCCGCGGATTTTAACCGCGGAGCCGAAAGATTTTTCGAGGCTGCTTTTCAGGTCGCGCCAGGTATTCCAGAGAATCTCCGCGAAATAGCGGTCCGTGCCGCGCTTCTCGGAAAACATCGTCCCCAGCACGCCCATCAGGTTAAAATCGCCCTTGGGGAATATATTGTACTTGTAGTGTATCCCGTAGCGCGCCATTTCCTGGTGCACCGTATCGGCCAGAGCATCCAGGACCTCGGGGCCGGGAATTTCGAAATTGCAGAATATTATCCCGCTGTCCCGCACCACCGAGGCCGATTCATCGAGGAGGAAGTTCCTGTCGCCGCCGTGGTCGAGGTTCCTGACGATATGCAGCAGGAGAACGCGGTTACCCAGGTATCTTTCCACTTCGGGCAGCTCCGCCCCGATTTCGGCGATCCGCGTCCTTTTGGCTTCCGGGCTGAGCTGTACGGTGGCCGGCCCATCACGCTCCGACCCTTGAATTGCCTCCGAGCACATTTGCTTGACAAAGGGCTCGATCTTGTCCATCCCGGAGGAGCGAATGACTACCTTGCGGAATGAGTCGTGCGGCGCGGACACCGCCAGGTCCTGCGGGCCGATACCGAGCCATTTCGATTCATACAGGGCCTCCAGCCATTGGTGGCAGTGCTCGTCCAGGGCGAAGCCTTTGACTTCCTCGACCTCCGTGCTCACCGGATCATCGTTGCCGCCCAGCTTTTCCGCCTGGGCCACCCGTTTGCCGGTGTTGCCCCAGGTAATTCGCGAGCGGACCCGGCTGCCGTAAAAGGCGCTGCCTGGCTCCGGATCGAATATCAGGCCGCCGCTGGCTTTGACCACCAGAGCGTTGATAAACTTTTCGATTTCATCCTGGTGCGGTTTCCCGGCCAGCTTGCGCCCCAGCTCCCCGCGGACCTCGGCGGTGATCTGCGGCATCGAGGCCCGGATCGCCAGCATCACTTTCAGCGCGGCCAGGCCTCGGTCTCCGCTGTCGTACTCATCCCTGAAATGGTGCAGCAGCAGGCCCATCTTGTTCAGGCAAAACCGGTTGAGGATGCCCAGGTTCATGATATCCCCGGCCTCCTCCTTGCCGAACCTCTCGGTCAGGAAAGTGAGCAGGGCGGTAAACCCGCTGACATCGGCGAAAAAGAAGTAGCTCCCCGAATCGTTGCGGTTCCGCAGGTAGCCCAGGATGGCATCCCCGCCGCGCTCCGAGATTCCATAATGCGCCTCGCGGGCCGGAATAAAGAGCTGGAGGTTTCTCAGTACGTTTTCGAGGTAAGGCAGAAGGCGGTCGAGCTCACCCGACGGAAGGCGCTCCAGATTTCCCTTGCGGCAAATCTCAGCCAGGGCGGGGTTGAAAATACGCAGTACTTCCCCCAGCAGTTCCTGGGAGGACGTTTTCGCCCCGAGCGCTCGGACAGCGGTCTTTCTCCGGATCATTTCCGTTATCCTCTGTTTCCGGCGGCTTCCGCCTTGAAGCTCCGGCACAGCTCGAGGTATTTTTCCATTTTTTGTTTCGTGGCCAGCTCTTCCAGTTTTGCCAGATAATCGGCGCGCAGCTTATCCTCCAGGCCGAGTTTATTCCAGTAGCGGAGAATCCGGGTCAGGGTTTCCATGTGATTCTCCGGCTGGCGCACTATTATGCAGTAGCGGTCCGATTCGAGGAGCATTTTCGCCGCCTCGGCATAGCCCGCGCGGTCCCGCCCCTCGAAAATATCGGCGGCCAGGTTCCGCAGGCTCCAGCTGATGCAGAAATCAT
>MFIX01000207.1:10263-20117 GCA_001780825.1 Candidatus Glassbacteria bacterium RIFCSPLOWO2_12_FULL_58_11
ATCTCCAGGGCGCGGCGATGGCGCTTTTCGGCCTGCGGCAGACGGCCCTCCTCGAACTCCATCTCTCCCAGGATGTTCTCCAGGTCCAGTTCCTGCTGACTATAGCCGGAGCGGAGGGCGATCTGCGAGCCCTCTTCGAGCACCGATTTCGCTTCCTTCAGTTTTCCCTGGTCGCGCAGGCATTCTCCCAGGTTGTACATAATATTGACCATGAACTGGCGGCTTTCGATCCGGCGGGTGATTTCGAGGGCGCGGCGGTAGTGCTGCTCGGCCTTAGCATAATCCTCCATGAAATGAAAGGATTCGCCCATGTTGAATTCGAACCCGGCCAGAGAGCGGTTTTCGCCGGCCAGCCGGGTAATTGTTTCGTAGCTGCTGACCAGCAGGTCCAGGGCTTTGGGGTTTTCGCCCAGGTCGTTCAGCGCCACCGACATGTTGTTGAGGATAATCAGCTGAAGGTTGATGTCCCCGATTTTCCGAGCGATCGAGCGGGCCTTATAGTAAACATCGAGGCCCTCCTGGAGGCGGAAATTGGCGGCCAGGGCCAGGCCCTTGCTGTTGAGGAGCTGCGCGATTACAGGCAGGAAAACACTGCCCGTCTCCTTTTCCAGGCGGCCGAGCGCGCTCTCGAAAATTTCCAGGGCCTCGGTCTTTTTCCCGATCCGCATCAGGCTGCTGCCCAGGGTCCGGTAAATACCCGCTTTGAGTAGGGTTTCCCGCGGATCGCCGGCGCCCCGGCGGCGCTTCCCCTCAATCCGACCGAGGTAAATCCGGGATTTTTTCCCGGCCTGGACCGGGCGGCCCATTTCTAGCAGGACGCGGGCCTCGCCGTTCTGTGATTCGAGCTTCAGCAGATTGCCAGCTCCGGGGTCTTTTTCCGCCTGGCGGTATTTCGCCAGGGCCTGGCTGAAGTCCCCGCTGCGGGCCCGGGTCAGAAAGACCCTGCCGGCCAGCAGCAGGGACCGGACGGCCAACTCCCGCTGCTTCCTTCGCAGGGCCAGGGAGCGCAGTCCGGCCGCATCCGCGAGCGCCTGGTCATATCCACCCAGAGAGAGTGCTGAATCCGAGCGCAGCGCGTGTACCTCGAGCATAAGCTCCGCGCTCCGCGAAATTTTATGCTGGCCGCAGAATCTTTCCACCCGGCCCAGGAGCTGGACGGCCTTTTCGTTTTCAAACTGGTCCGCGGCCAGGCTTCCAGAACTCAGATAGTACCCGGCCGCTTTGTCCGGCACCTCGGCCAGCTCATAATGCATGGCGCAGTTTAAGTTTTTCTCCAGCGACTTGTCCTGCGGAGATTTTTCCCAGATCGCGGCAGCCAGGCCATGCAGCCTTTTCTTCAGCGAGGGGGTCAGCCCCTCGTACAGCGACTGTCCGATCAGGGCGCGGCTGAAGCGGTAGAGCGAATCCGGCCCCCGGTCCTGTTCGATCTCCAGCACTTTTCTGCCGGCGAGACGGTGCAGGGCCTGCTGCACCTGCTCCGGCACCATTCCACTGTCGCCGGAGAGCCGGTGGTTGATCTCGGTCACATCCCGGCAGCTCAAGATATTTCCCAGCACCGAGGCCTGGCGGATCAGGTCGTACTCGCCTCTGGGCAAGCCGTTCACCAGCTCCTCGATCACCGACTGGACCCGGTGGGGCACACTGACCCGGGCGAGCTTCTCCTCATCCAGGCGCTGAAGGCTGCGGTCGCGAACGAACAGCACCTCATGTTCCAGCAGCTTGCGGCAGAACTCGACAATAAAAAGCGGGTTGTCCTCCAGCTCGCCGAGCCGGCGGCGCAAGGCCAGCGGGAGCTTGGCCTGCGGGTCCAGGTCCAATGCCACGCGGGCCAGCATGCGGCTCCCCCGCTCGCCGAGAGGTTTGGACTCCAGCAGCAGAAAGTCGCTCTCCGCCCCGGCTCTGTCCCGGGTGCCGATAAGCGGCTCGACTTCTTTCCGCTCGCGGGCGGTGACACAAAGCAACAGCCCGCCCTTGACCCGGCCCCGGAGGAAATTCAACAGCTTCAGGCTGCCGGGGTCGGCCCACTGAAGGTCATCGATACAGAGCAGGAGGGTTTTTCGCCTGGCGCTGATTATCCGCTCGAACATCTCCGCGGTCAGCTCGAAGAAGATGTTCCGCCGCTCCTCGGGGCTCAGCCCTCCGGTCTCGTTGTCCGTCCCGCTTTCCAGGCCCAGGTAGGCGGCCAGGATTTCCGCCCGGCCGGCCAGGTAGCTCGCTCCAGTAAGCTGGGCGATCTTTTTCCCGATCCGCGCCAGGGCGGCGGCGCTGTCCTCCTGCGGCGGAATTTCCAACACCTGTTCTTTCAGAATCCGGATAAAAGGGTGGTAGGGCACGGCCAGGGCCTGGCTTTGCTCCTCGCTCTCCCCCGCCGCCCTCTCCCCGCCCTGGTACCAGCTCAGACATTCGCCGAAAATCAGCTCCCAGCCCTTTTCATGGCAGCGCTGCATGATTTCCGCCATCCGGCGTGTCTTGCCGATACCGTTGGGCCCCACAAGCGCGATCAGGCGGCTGGCCGAAAACTTTTTCTTCTGAAAATCTTCCAGGAAAGCCTCGGCCTGGGCCAACTGCGGATCGAGCGCCATTTTGGAAGAGCGCTCCACCACCTGCCCCTCGCCGGTGACCAGGGGCATTTCGCGCAGGCGCGCGGCGAAAGCCGCCGGGCTTTCATGTTCCTTGCGCGGACGGGCCAGGTAGAGCGGCACCGGGTCCTTGAAGCCCTTGAGAGCGGCGAGCTCGAAAGGAGCGATCCGCTGAATCAGGTGAGACAGGGGTTTAAAGCAGTTATCCGCCACCACCAGGGTGTTCCGGGCGGACCTTTTGCTCAGCGCCCGGGCGACCAGCCGGGCGGCCAGGTTGCAGTCCGGTCCGATAATTGTCAGCTCATCGTGCAGAAGGTTGTCGCCTACCGGCCCTTGAAGGCACTGGCCGACACTCATCCCGGAGCGCAACACCACTCGCTCGCCGAAATGCTTTCCGGCTGTGGCAAGCAGGTCGCGCCAGCACTGCCAGAGCACTTCCGCGTAGACCCGGTCGGACTCAGCCGCCCCGGCGATTCCCATGCCCAGCGAGGCCATCAGGTTGAAATCGCCGTGGGGGAAGATATTGTACTTGTAAAGCAAGCCATAGCGGACCATCACCTCCTGCACCACCTCGGCCAGGTCATCGAGCAGCCGCGCTCCGGCGATAGTAAAATTGCAGAAGAGAATCCCGGTCTCGTGCACGCGGCTGGCCCGCTCGCCGAACAGGTGCTGCAGTTCGCCGCCGCTTCCCAGGCCGCGGACCACCTGCTCGACTATTTCCGGACCCTGGAAATAGGGCAGCAGCTCGCCGAGCTGCCCGGCTGTGCGCGCGATCCGCTGGAGCTCGCTCTCACTGTCCGGCCCTGAAACCCGGGGTTTAGCCGGGGTTGTGGCGGCGCGTTCCGGAGCAGTCTTTTCAAATAGCGGCCGGACCCGCTCGCTTAGTTTTCGCTCGCCTCGGGGCGTGAGCACCAGCTTGTCGAAGGCGCCGAACCGCCTGGTCCGGTAATCTTCAGGCTCGATCCAACCCCGGGCCTCGAGGCTTTTGAATTCCCCGGCGACTGTCCTGTCGAAGCCGATCCCCTTGACCTCGGTCAGCTCCGGCGAGACTGTGTCATCTCCGCCGCCGACTTTTTCCGAGCTGGCCAGGTGGCGGGCCGATTTGCCCCAGGTAATCCGCATCCGGTGCGCGTGCCCGTAAAAGCCTGAGCCGCCGGAACTCTGCGCCGCCACTATCCCGGCGCTGGCCCTGATTTCCAATGCCCGGATAAAAGACTGGATTTCGTTCTGATGGGGCTTGCCGGCCAGCTTGCCCCGGAGCTCCCGCCGCACATCCTGCGTGACCTCGCCCAGCAGCGAGCGGAAAGTCAGGGCGACTTTCAGCGCATCCTCTCCGGCGGAGCTCTCCCCATCCGATCCGCCGCCGTAGTAGCGGATCAGCTCGCCGACCCGGTTCAGGCAGTAACGGTTGAGGATGCTCATGTTCATTATGTCACCGGCCTCCTGCTTGCCGAAACGGTCGGTGAGGAAGGTGAGCAGCTTGGTGAAGCCGCTGACATCAATCATCAGGTAATAGGTGCCGGCCCGCCTGCCGCCGCTGCCGCTGAAATAAGCCACCACCGCATCGCCGCCTCTTTCGGTGACCCCGAAAGCCGGGCTGCCGGCAGGCACGAAAAGCTTCAGGGCCCGCAGGACCTGTTCGAGATAATCGGCGATCCGGGCGAGCTCGCGGGCGGCTGGAGACTGCTCCTGGTCGAGACGGGAAACCCATTGCGGATGATAAACCGAGAGGATTTTCCGGAGCAGCTGATATTGCGCTGAGTCAAGCCCCCTCATATTTATTTCAGGCTCCGGCTCGCAGGGTGGTTCGAGGCCTAAGACAAGCACTGTTACAAGGGAAAGCTAATCTTAGTATATCTTCACCCGGATATCAATTCAAGTGCGAGCTTAGCGGCACTGTACCAGGTGAGCGATATAGCGAGGAAAAAGCAGGCGGCAGGCAAATGAAGCGGGAGGGATCGTTCCGCAGGGCTAGCGGTTGATCCGCTCGGAGAGGATTTTTGGCCCGTTTTCCGTACGGGTCAGATAGAGCTTCTTGCGTCCCGTGGAGTGAAAGCGGTCCGAGCGGTAATCCTGGACGAAAGAAGCCACGATATAATCGTGATAGCCGAAGATCTGGTAATCGGACAGCTTGATCCTGATCTTTTTGTAAGCCCGGTTCAGGTTCTCCTTGTACCGGCGCTGCTCCTCTTTGGACCTGCCGTAGCCATAGAACCGCTCATCGTAGCAGTCCATATATCGGTCGAGGTCCTTGCCGGCCCAGCTCTTGACCCAGGTATCGATGAAAGCGAGGACTTCTTTCTTCCCCTCCTCCAAGCTGGCGGCCGGCGCTCTGATAATACTGTCGTCCACGATTATCGGCGTCGAATTGAGCCGGATATAGGAGCTGATCTCCATGATATCTTTATTGGTCACCACCACGCAGCCTTCGGTATCGAAGCTGTTCGACACGCGCTGATCCTCATCCACCGCGTGCAGCCAGATCCCGTAGCCGGTTTTTCTGTCCAGGCGGTCATAGTCATTCGGATAGTCCATCGGGAAAGCCCGCACACCATACTTGGAGGGCAGTTGTCCATCCTCGAGAATGCTTCTGAAAAAGTAAACGCCGTTCGGGGTCTTCTTATCGCCCTCGCGAACCTTAGCGCCGTTGTTATTTTTCCCGGTGGTGCAGCGGAACTGCTTATCGAGATGGGGGCCATCCGGCGTGGAGCTGTAGAGGTAAAGCATCTGGCTCTGCTTGTCCACCAGCAGGGCATACTGGCTGGCGCCGTCGCCCATTTCGAGAAGATAGCTGGGTACTTCCGCAGTGGATGAAGAGAAAGAGACACTGGGAGGGATAAGCAGACATAACAGCAGAATCGAAGTAAAACCTATCCTACTTAGACTCTTTTTCATGGCTTACTTTAATTCCACCTGGGTATCCCTGTTGCCTTCACCGCGACTCCGGTCCAGCGCCGGCCGCTTGTAGAAATATTTCAATCAGCTAACTTAATCGTTCGGACAAACATTTGTCAAACAAAAGATTCTTCACTCCCGGACGGCTAGACCGACAGCCTCGAGCAGCGAATCCAGCTCGCGCTCAGTCAGCCTCCGGCTCTCCCCCGGTCTGAGTCCACCAAGCCGGAGCGGCCCCAGCCGGGTGCGGCAGAGCGCGATCACCTTGTGCCCCAGCTCGCTGAACATCACTTTGATCTGACGCTTTTCGCCCTGGTGCAGGACCACCTCGACCAGCGCGCCCTCGGCGTCGGTGCGTATGATTCGCGCCTCGTCCATTCTCAGCCTCCGGCCCTCCACCAGGATGCCGCGGACCAGCTTTTTCAACTCTCCCACGGAGGGCTGTCCCAGGACTTTCACCCGGTAATGCTTGCTGACTTTGTATGAGGGATGGGTCAGCCGGTGCACCAGCTCACCCGAGTCGGTAAAGAGCAGCAGGCCCTCGGTGTCTTTGTCCAGACGTCCCGCATAGAGCCATTTATGCGCCCGTTCCGCTTCCGGCAACAGATGGTAAACTGTTTCCCGGTTGTGCGGGTCGGCCGCGCTGGTGATATAACCGGCCTGCTTGTACAGGATCAGCCCGGCGGCCCGGCTCGCGGCGGCCCTGACCGGCCGTCCCTCGTATTCGATGCTGTCCCGCTCCGGATCGACCCGCAGGGCCGGGTTGTCGATCACCTCTCCGTTGACCTTGACCAGGCCGGAGCGGATCAGCTCCTCGGCACCGCGTCTGGAACAGATACCCGCCGCGGCCAGCACTTTCTGGATTTTCTCCCCCCGTGTATCCTGCGCTCGAGTCATGGCGGCCGGCCTCAAGGGTTGGAGTCAAGGATTGGGCGGTTTTCAGAGCAGGGTTTGCTGGTCCGTCGGGCCGCCGTTGTCCTCTTCCCCCGGCTCAACCTGAGAAACCATCCGGCCCTCCTGTTCGCTCAGGATGACCTGGAGCTCGCTTTCCCGGGGCAGGTGGCTCAAGTCGGCCAGGCCGAAATAGCGCAGGAAATCCGCGGTAGTGCCGTAAAGCAGGGGGCGTCCCAACACCTGGGCGCGGCCGCAGACCGTGATCAGTCTCTTTTCCAGCAGGGTTTTCAGCACTCCGGACGCGCTCACGCCCCGGATCTTCTCGATTTCCACCCGGCTGATCGGCTGACGGTAGGCGACAATCGCCAGGGTTTCCAGGGAGGCGTGGCTCAGACGGTGGGCGGCGATCTGCCGGGCCAGGCCTTTGAGATATTCCGAAAGCTCCGGCAGGGTGCGGAACTGGTAGCCGCCGGAAATTTCCATGATCCTGAAGGCCCGGCCCTCCCGCTCGTACTGCGCGTTGAGCGTGTCAATCGACGCAAGCGCCTCTGCCTCCTCCAGCCCGGCCGCCTGGGCCAGCTTGCCGGCAGCGACCGGATCGACCGAGGCGAAAAGGAGCGCCTCGATTATCGTATCTTTCGTAAACTTGACCATTCGGCTCGTTCACCTTTCGACGCCCGCCGGCCTCTCAATCCTCCAGGGGCGGTCCTTCAGCCTCGTCGACATCTTCCGGCTCCTCGGCTCCGAGGGCCGGAAGGTCCTTCCTCAGCTTATGGCGCAGGACCCAGAGCTCGGAGAAAATATCCGCCTGCTCGACCCGGATCTCACCGGACTTGGCCATTTCCAGCAGGGCAACCAGGGTCACGACGACAAAGAGCCGGCTCGCCCCCTCGCTCAACAGGTCTGAAAAAAGCACCCTATTCTTGCGGCCCAGAAGCTCGCGGATTTCCGCCGCCCTGCGGGCCGCGGAAATCTTCTCCCGCCGTACCCGGTGCACCGGCTCGGGTGTGCGTTGACGGATCAGGACCCGGCTGAAAGCGAGGATCAGCTCGTTCACCGTAGCGTCGATCCCGGGGTCCTCGCCCTCCTCCTGCGCATAAAGCTCCATCTCGGAGAATCCCCGCTCGGCCTGCCTGGAGCTGAGGTCTTCCAGACGGCGCATGTGGTCGGCGATCTCCTTGAACTGCATGTACTCGACAATCTTCTCCACCAGCTCCATGCGCGGGTCCTCCCATTCCTCCTCACTCCCCTCGGGCCGCGGCAGGAGCATCCGGCTCTTGATCTGCAGCAGCGTGGCGGCCATCAGCAGGAAGTCGCCCGCTTTTTCCAGGTTCAGGTTCTCGATCCGGGCCACGTATTCCAGGTACTGTTCGGCCAGCAGGACGATTGGGATATCGTAGATGTCGATCTCATGCTTGCGGATCAGATAGACCAGGAGGTCCATCGGCCCTTCGAAAAAATCCAGATGCACCTGGTAGTCTTCCATCGCTCCCGCCCTGGGATTTTAATCGGGATTATTCATAAGTAATTGATTTCGCATGTCTTACCGTAGGGGCGCACCCGCGTGTGCGCCCGCTAACCATCGAGAAATTCCCGAACATGGGCGGACACATGGGTCCGCCCCTACCGGGATTTATGGAAATTTGTGAATAATCGGTGTCAAAATTCTATTTTTCCATCCCCATCGCCCCACGCACCAGTGCCATGGTCTCGCGGGCCCTGCGCGCGGCCAGCTCCGACCCCTCGGCCAGGAGCTTTTTCACTTTGAGCGGATCGTCCTCATAAGCTTTCCGGCGCTCGCGGATCGGGTCCAGTCTACGGCCGATCGCGCCGGAGAGCCGGCCCTTGCATTCCACACAGCCCAGTTGGCCGGAGCGGCAGCCGGCGGCGATATCCCCGTTTTCGGCGGCGTTGAATATTTCATGGTAGGAGTAAACCGAGCAGACTTCCGGCCTTCCGGGATCGCCGCGCCGGATTTTTTTCGGATCGGTAACCATCTGGCGCACCTTGGCTTTTACCGCCTCGTCATTGTCCGAGATGTAGATGCAGTTGCCCAGGCTCTTGCTCATCTTCTTGCCATCGGTGCCCGGCAGGCGCGGAGTGGAAGTCAACTTCGCCTTGGGCTCCGGGAATACCGTGCTGTAAAGGTTATTGAAGCGCCGGGCGATCTCCCGGGTCATCTCGATATGCGCCACCTGGTCCTCACCCACCGGCACCAGGTCGGCCCGGTAAAGCAGAATATCCGCGGCCTGCAGGATCGGGTAGCCCATCAAGCCGAAATGGATCTTGCCGGTCAGATCGAGATCAGCTATCATCTCTTTCAAGGTCGGGTTGCGCTCCACCCAGGGCATCGGCGTAATCATCGACAATATCAGGTTCAACTCGCTGTGTTCCGGCACCCTGGACTGGACCAGGAAAGTGGAGCGCTCCGGGTCAAGCCCCACGGAGAGCCAGTCGCAGACCATCTCGTGGGTGTTGACTGGAATGTCGCGGCTCTTGTCGAAGCCGGTGGTGAGCACGTGGTAATCGGCTACCAGAAAGTAGCACTTGAACGTATCCTGCAAGCCGACCCAGTTCTCCAGCGCCCCCACCAGGTGGCCCAGGTGCAGCTTGCCGGTGGGCCGCATACCGCTCAGGATGACTCCCTTTTCCCCGGTCATGAAAAGCGCTCCCTTTCAATTACGATAAAAGCGCATTCCCCAGGGCCCGAATACCGTGCAAGGCGCTCCGCCTCGCCGCCGGGCCCGGATACCTACATTATTGCCGAGCTGATCGCCAGCACGAATTTCATCAGGGTGGTAAAGAGCAGCCTGGCGGGCAGGAAGAATATGCTCAGTAGGTTGAAATAAATTGCCACCAGCAGGATGATAAAACCGTATGGCCTTAACCTTTCATAGCTCCTGGCGGCTTCCCGCGGCAGGAGGTTGCCCAGGATATGGGAGCCGTCCAGTGGCGGGATCGGGATCAGGTTAAAAAAGGCCAGGATCAAATTGATCCAGATCCCGTATTTGAAAAGCTGGAAATAGTTGCCCTGCCAGAAATCGAGCTGACTGCCGTGGGGCAGGAACGCTACTACCGCCAGAAGCCCCAGAGTGAAGATCAGCGCCAGCAGCAGGTTGGATACCGGCCCGGCCACGGAGACAATGATATCATCCCGGCGCGGCTTGCGGAAATTCAACGGGTTTACCGGCACCGGCTTGGCCCAGGCGAAAAAAAACGTGCTGTGGGTGACAATCAGCAGCACCGGCACCAGGATCGAGCCCACCGGATCAATATGCGGAATCGGGTTGAGCGTTATCCGGCCCAGCAGTCGCGCCGTGGGGTCGCCCGCCCACTCGGCGGCCACGCCGTGAGCGCACTCATGCACCACCACCGAGAGCAGCAATACGGGCAGCACGACCAGCCATTGCTCCATCTTTTCGAGATTCCTCCCGCGGGCCGGGAGGCCCGCCTTCGACTATTCATCAAACAAGGGTTTCAAGTGGA
>MFIX01000208.1 GCA_001780825.1 Candidatus Glassbacteria bacterium RIFCSPLOWO2_12_FULL_58_11
AACCTGGGCTATATCGGCCTGGGCACCCAGGGCCTGCGCGAATTGACCGGCCTGCTGCCGAACCCGGAAATCCAGGTTGTCGCCGCCTGCGATCCCAATGCCGACAGTCAGGATTATGTGGACTGGTCCAGGAACGGCCTGCGAAACAATATCCGCAAATTCCTGGAAAATCCGGCCTGGGGCGAGGGCGACAGCGGCATCCGGGCCGGCAGGGAGGTGGGTAAAGAGATTATCGAGGCGTACTACGCCAAGAACAAGCCTTCCGGAAAATACAAGGGCTGCGCCGCCTACGCCGATTTCCGCGAGCTGCTGGAAAAGGAAAAGGACTTGGATGCGGTCAAGGTGATGACCCCGGACCACCTGCACGCCACTATCGCCATTGCCGCCATGAAAAAAGGTAAACATGTAGTCATGCACAAGCCGGTCTCCAATGTGATGTATGAGGTCAAGCTGGCGGTCGAGACCACCCGCAGCACCAAGGTTGCCACGCACCTGTCGGCTTGGAGCGGCGGCAATTCGATGCAGCAGATCAAGGGCTGGATCGAGTCCGGAGCAATCGGTAGCTTGCGCGAGGTGCACAACTGGATCAACAAGCCGATCTGGCCGCAGTGGCCCTCCAATCCTACCGACACTCCACCAGTCCCGCAGGGCCTGGACTGGGATCTCTGGCTCGGGCCGGCCTTATACCGCCCCTACCATCCGAACTATACCCACGCCGTGTTCCGCGGCTGGTACGATTTCGGCAGCGGCATCCTGGGCGACATGGGCTACTACAGCCTCTGGCCGGTGTTCATGGCTTTCGATCTGCCAGCCCCGCTCAGTGTCGAGTCCAATGGAAGCTTTACCTGCGAAATAAAAGACCATGTCAGCGGGGTGCAGGAGAACAAAGTCTCGTTCCCCATTGCCAGCACCATGCGCTTCAAATTCCCGGCGCGCGGGCAAATGCCGCCGCTGGAGCTTTACTGGTACGATGGCGGGATGAAACCGCCGACACCCGCGGAGCTGGAAATGGATGGCAAAGAGATTCCCGAGAGCGGGATGCTCTTTGTCGGCGACAGCGGCAAAATCCTGGGGGACTTTCTGGGGAATAAGCCGCAGATCATCCCGGGCAAAAAGATGCTCGAATTCCAGGGGGCCAAGGAGCCGGCGGAGCGGGAACGCGGCCACCGGGATGAATGGGTCGAGGCTTTCAAGGGCGGCAAGCCCTCGGAGGGGAATTTCGAGAATGCGCGAGCCTGCGCGGAGATGGTCTGCCTGGGCGCGGTGGCCCTGCGGGTGGGCCGCAAGCTTGAGTGGGACTCGGAAAACATGCAAATCACCAATGTCCCGGAAGCCAATGACCTGCTGCGCCGTCAGTACCGTCCGGGCTGGGAGCTTTGAATCAGAGCTGAAAGTGCAACCCTAAAGATCTCAATGTCCTGTCCTGTGCAACCTAGGACATCAAATCCAGAAAGCCCGGGCAGAGGGCGGCGCCTGTGCGATTCCGCACAGGCGGGGCCGCCGGGAGGTCCCGGCGGCCCCGTGCGCATGGCTTCACATGCGCGCGCCGCCCTACGCTACGGGATATTGCCTCAGTTCCATTAATTCCCGCTCCCCAGGCCGGCTATGAATAATGTCGTGGCGATCACCAGCCCGGCGCAGAGCAGGCTGCCGATAAAGCCGAACAGGTCAGTGCGGGTCCAGCGGGTGAACTCCAGCCGGGTGCCGGGAAAGAGCTTTTGGTTGTCGGACCGCTCCGGCTCGCGGCAGGAGCGCTCGACCTCCTGACGGTCCTTTTCCGGGTCCGGGTTTACCGGAGTTTTCATCCGCGCATAGAAGCGCCGCAGCACCTCCTCCTCCACCGGCGCGGTAAATAGCGACAGTACTATCATCAGCAGAAGCGGCAGGAAAATGCGCAGCGGCAGACGCAGGGTCTCGACCAGCGGGTTGGGCAGAGACTCGAGGTCCAGGCCTAGCCACTGGAAGAGCAGCATGTCCGGATTGAAAAATCCCTCGCCGCGTAAGATACCACGCTGCAGGGCCACACCGCGGGTCCAGAATATCGCTTTCGAGGGCGGCTTGCTCCAGACCTCGATAGTTTCCCCGAGTCCAAGCGGCGCGGGCTTTTCGCCCATCGCCGCTCCGCGGCTCTTGCCGCTCTCCCACTGCTCGATCTTTTTCTCCCGCTCCCGGACATCGAATTCTCTCGCCGCATAAGTGCGGACCACCTGCTCAGTGCGGGTCACTGTGAGGAAGCGCTCATCCGTGCGCAGGCCCGGTACAGCCAGCGGCAGGAAAGCCGGCAGGATAAAAAAGGCGAAAGCCGTGAAACCCACGCTGACCCAGGCCCCGGCTGTTGTGGCCCTGCGCCAGTACATCGCCACCCAGACTGTCGAGGCAAAAATTACCGGCATCTCCCAGGCGAATTTGAGCTGGCCGAAAACATCCTGATAGTAATTGGCGAACAGGATGCTCCCGGTAATGGTCAGCGCGCCGGCCAGGCGGCCCGCCAGGACATAGTGCGCCTCGCTGAGGCCGGGCCGCATCAGGTTGTAGAGGTTGCGCACGATCAAGCTGCCGGCGCAGAGGATATAGCAGCTCGCCGTGGACATCAGCGCCGCCATCAGAGCGCAGATCATCACCCCGATCAGACCCGAGCCCACGGGTCCGAGCAGGTTCCGGGCCATGAAGCCCCAGACCAGGTCCGGATCATCGAGCTGACCGGCATAGAGGGCCAGGGCGATCAGCCCGGCCAGGGCCCAGAGAATGGTCAGGAAGCGCTTGATGTAGTGGCCGAACACAATCCCGATCCGGGCGGTCAGCTCATCGCGGGCCGAGCCTCCGCCCACCACGATCAGGTGGGGCATCACCACTATGCCGATCAGGTTGATCGCGGTCACCGCGCACAGATAATACCAGGTAAAATCCCCTGCGGTGGGCGAGCCTAGAATGTCGAACATTTCCTGGGGGACTTTCTGGTGCAGGGCCCGGAAGCCCTCGAGAAGTCCGCCCAGCCCGTGCGAGCCGGCGATCTGCCACAGTCCGAACGGGAGCATGATAAAAGAGAGCAGGATGATGAACAGTCCCTGGATGAAATCGGCCAGGTAAGCGGCTTTCAGGCCGCCGGCCCAACTGTAGATCAGCACGATCAGGCCGATAAACCAGGTTATCTGGACCTCGCTGAGGTAGCTGAACCTGCCCCGCGGCGCTGCCTGGCGCAGATCCTGGAGCTTGACACGCTCAGTCTCCGAAAGCCCGCTGTAGTCCCGGCTCTCGAGCTCGCGCAGGTGTCTGAAGCGGGCCAGCTCGGTCTGTTCCGGTGCGCTGAGAACGCTCTCGGCTTTGGGGGTGATCGCGGTGATGGTCTTGGAGGCGGCGGAGAAGCTTACCGAGAGCCAGGCCACGAAGAAAAGAATACTGAATACGGCATAGGCCGCGGCCAGGGAGCGGCTCTGGTATCTCTCGGCGAAAAAGTCCCCCAGGGTAATGTAGCGGAAGCGGCGGTACCAGACGCCGATAAACCAGTAGAAAGGGGTGACAAAAAGGTAGTTGAGCGCGGTCCAGATCCCGGACAGGCCGCCGGTGAACGAATTGCGGGCCGTGCCCACCGGCTCCTCGGTGGAGGTGCCGGAGCCGAACATGGCAAAGACTTGCAGGAGCTTGCCGAACCTGCGGCCGCCCATGAAATAATCTTCCTGGCTGCTGATCGATTTCTTTAGACGCCAGCCGATGACGATCATCAGCAGGGAGTAAAGAGCTATCACCAGGAGGTCGGCGTAAGAAAGGCCCATCGCTTCTGTCCGTCAATTTAGAGTAAGGTAATCTTGAAAAAGGAAATCTTCGCCGCGCCGGCAGGATGTAAACCCGCAGATGTGCGCTGAATTCTTTGCTAAAAACCGGCTCTTGAAAGAATCAGAAAATCGTGTATTTTCTGACTGGAGCAAAATTAGCCTTCGAATTCAATAATCTATCCATGGAGGGGTAACTTGTCGAGGCTCTTCGGTAAAATCAGGGTCCTGAATGACCGCGAGATGAGCTTGCTGCATGAGGGGGCTCTGCGGATTCTCGAGCGGGTGGGAATGAAAGTTTACCATGCCGGGGCCCGGGAGTATCTGAAATCCGTGGGCTGTCGCGTTGATGCAAACAGCCTGATCGTCAAGTTCCCGCCGGAGGCCGTGCAGGCCGCGGTCGATGAAATGCGCAGCGATTTCGGCTCCCCCAGAAGAGAGGGATTGCGCCAGGCGATCCGGTTCACCGAATCCTCTTATTTCACCCGTCCGGATGAGCTGCAGCATGATTTTACGGTCAACAGCGGGGGTTTCAACGCTTTCATATTCGATCTCCAGGGTAACCGCCGCACGGCTGACGGCGCGGATGTCCGCGACAGCCTGAAACTGGTCAATGCTCTGGAGGAGATCACCTGGTCCGGCCTGCCCTGCGCCGACCAGAGCATTCCCCACCCGCTGAGGCCGGTCAAGATGGCCGCCGAGCTGATCAAGCACACGAATAAGATCGGCGGGATCGAGGCCTGGGCGCCCCTGGATATCGAGTACCTTCAGCAGATCGCCCTGGTGGTGCGCGGCTCGCAGGCGGAGCTGCAACGCAGGCCGTGCCTGGTGGGGTACGGTGAAAGCCGCACGCCGCTAGCCCTGGATGAAAACATGGCTGAGATATTTATTGAGTACGTGCGGCGCGGCATGCCGCAGTCCCTGGACACGATGCCCTCCGCCGGCACTACCGCCCCGGCCTCGGGAGCCGGAACGCTGGCGGTCGGATTGGCGGAGACCCTGGCCGGACTGGTGCTCGGCAAGGCGGTCCGCACCGATGCCGTGCTCAGTATCGATGCCACTCCCGGCTACTGCGACATGAAAAACCTGATCTTTCCCTATGCCGGGGCTGAGAGGATGCCCCTGCTGGGCGGCTGGATCCAGATGCTGCGGGAATTCTACGGCATTACGGCGGGGGCCCACGGGGGAAAGACCAACTCCTGCCTGCCGGGCTTCCAGGCGGGCATGGAAAAAGCCCATAGTATCCTTTTCCCCCTGCTCTGCGGCGCTTCGGGAATCGGCACTATCGGCCAGATCGAGTTCGGGATCACCTATAGCCCGCTTCAGATGGTGCTGGACGCCGAGGTGGTGCGGGCCACGAAAAGAATCTTGCAGGGTTTCGAGGTGAACGAGCACACGCTGGCCCTGGAGCTGATCGAAAAGGTGGGCCCGGAGGGTAATTTCATGGCCGAGGAACACACCGCCGAGCATTTCCGCGAGGAGTTCTGGCTGAGCGAGCTGACCGAATGCGACCCCTGGGAGGCTTTCAGCAAAAAACAGGTCAGGGGGATGGAGAAACTGGCGGAGGAAAAAGCCAGAGCCATACTCGCCGCGCCTCTGGAGCCGGTTCTCAGTTCCGAACAGATCGCCGAAATCGACCGGATCGTGGCGCACGCCGAGAAAAAGATTCTCGGGCAGTGAAAGAATTCAGTGCACAGTATTCGGAGCTAGGGCACGGTGCACCGTGCCCCTGTACCACTCTCTTCCGGCTGGCCGGATGGCATTTCACTTTTCTAAATCGGGCATTGGAATGTCCGGCCGCAGCTCGCGGAACAGGTACTGCTTTTTCCTGGCGAAACCGGCCTCCCGGATGCCCCGGTTCAGGTCGATCTCGGCCAGCGCCACTCCGTGACGCTCATCCGCCCGGGCGATTACCTTTCCCTCAGGATCGACAATGTCGGTAGGGATATCATAGCCCGAGGTGGCAATATAGACCTGGTTCTCGATCGCCCGGCCCTTGACCGGGAAAGGGCTGCCCCAGTTGGGGCAGAAAATGATCTCCGCGCCCTGCAGGGCCAGCGCCCGGCAGGGTTCGGTAAACTGGATGTCGTAGCAGATCACGATCCCGATCCGGCCGAAATCGGTGTCGAACACCGGGTAGTTGTCGCCGGGGGTCACCCCGGCCTCCAGGTCCTCCAGGGGCAGGGTCACCTTGCGGTATTTGCCGGCCACTCTTCCCTGACGGTCGATCAGCGCGGCTGTATTGTACAGAACACCGTGCTCATTTTCCAGTAAGCCCGCAATAATATACATCCTGTACTTCCGGGCTAGCCCGCCGAACAGCTCGGTGATCGGACCGGGCACAGGCTCGGCCTTTTCCATTGTCGGCGTATTGCCGCGGGCCGGCAGGGTGATTGTTTCGCCCAGCAGCAGGATGTCGCAGCCCAATTTTCCGGCCTGCTCGATTACCGGAACGAACTGATCGGCCACGTCCGGATTGGTCTTTCTGCCTTCCGGGCGGCAGTTGGCCGCGCCGACTTTTACCAGGCGCGAGGGCGGCTCAGGGACTTCTTTCAGGGTGATATTATCCCACCAGACCGTCCCCTGCGGGCAGTGGCTCAGGAAAAGCTCGATCCGGGCGGCTGACGCTTTCTCAGGTGGCCGGTAGGTGGCCGCTACTTTCCGCCACTCGCCTTCGGAGCCGGACTCGGGTACATATTCCGGCATGGCCGCGCGATTTCCCTCGCTGTCCAGCCAGTACAGACGGGCCAGGGTCTGCCGCTGGGGCCAGGGCACTCCGCTGGTCCGGAAAAAGGCCTCGATGCTGTACCAGCGCCCCGGATCGATCCCCTTGACCTCCGCGCGCCAGCAGCCGCTGGCCGACTGGCTGGCCGCCCCGGAAATGCAAAGCGAGCCCGGACCGCCCAGGCCGGGTTCTTCCGCCACGCCGAAATCCGGTTTAAAAGTGCTCAGGCGGCTTACCGTTGTCCAGCCCTCCGGAGACTGCCCCGGCGTGGAAACCGTAAATGAATCGGCGTGGAAAATGATTTTTCCCGCGGGTCCGGCTGCCGGTGAAATATTCGGCAGCAGAACTAACAAGGCCAGCACCAGCCAGCCGGTTCCAAGCCTCAGGGCGCGCTCCAGGCCTCGATTAATTCCCGAATGAACATGCGCATGCATTTTTTGCCCCGTTTGCTACAAGGTTTATCTGAACCGTCTCCGAAATAATTCTGTCAGCCGGCCGATTGCCCACTCACCGGTTTGAAGCGGATGAGTTTACCGCCTGGGCTGCGAGACCAGGTCGCCGAACTTGCCCAGCAGGCCGAACTTGTTGCTCCAGCTGCAATACATGATCCCGCTCGCGCCGGGAGTGTTATCCAACGAAACCAGCCAGTCTTTGACATTGTCCAGGTTGTCGGCATCGTAATACGCTCCGCCCATGGTCCGGAAACCGAGCCCGGCGAAATGCGGCAGGCTCAAGCCGCGCTTCTCGTGGTACCAGCAGACAATTACCAGGTCTTTCGGGACATAGTTCCAGGAGCCTTCGAAAGATTCATTCACATGGTAGTAGTAGTCTTTCATGTAGCCGCCGGCTTTGGTGCCGGCATTGTGGTTGGGATCGAGCATGTCCGACCAGATAAACACCGTGGCCTGCGGGCTGACCTCGTGGATCAACTCGACCTGCTTGTTGATCGTCTCGCCGAGCATTTGGGCCATGCTGATCCCGCGGCTGCGGCAGGCCTCGCAGGTTCCGCCCATACGGATTTCATCCATGTTCAGCATATAGTAGCGCGGAGACAGGGTTTCCTGGAGCATTTTGGCGTTGCTCCGCCAGAAATCATACAGCTCGGGCTCGGACATGCAGACCGGCACCTGGCTGTAATAAATGGTCATCCCGTGGTACCAGCTCACTCTCAGCCGCTCGCCCTCGCGGATTTTCCCGGCCGGCAGTATGCGAATGGCCGGATCATCGTGATCGAACAGGAAATCGAGCTGCGGGTCGGTGATCTCCTGATAGTCAGCCCCCTCCTGGTACCGGGTACCGTCCTTGTCGCTTTTCACGACCACCGGCGTACCGGGACGGCGCAGGACATTGACCAGGCCGACCTCCTCGAGAACCAGGTCATCGATCCAGAAGCGACCACCCTTGCTCTCGGGAGCGCCGACCGCCACGATCACGCTGTCGCAGGTCAGGCTATTGAAGCCCAGGTCCACCCGCTTCCAGTCGCCCGTGGACTCGACTTTCGGGATATAGTACTGGAGCCTGCGGCCCTCCCGGCTTTTCACGATCAGCGGGAACACATCCCCGCCTTTTTCGATCCCCTCCGTTTTCACCCAGCCGCTCAGGCGGTAGCAGCGGCCGGGGTGCACCATTACTGTCTGCGCCAGCAGCGCCGACTCCTCGGGGTAGGCTCCACCCACCTCGAAACGCAAGGCCGTCCTGCCCTCATGGACTACCTCGTGGTCGCCGAAGACAACCTCGCCCCTGGCGGCCAGGGGCTCGAAACTGGCCGGGAAATCATCCTCGATTTTTTCAAAGCCCCCATTGGCGATACTCACCGGCGGGTCCTGCACCAGCCGGGCCTCGCCCCCCTTGACCACGAACAGGGCATCGGTCACCGGCAGGCCCTCAGCCAGGTTCTGGTCATAGTCCAGCCCGGAGCCATAGCCGATCGACCACATCGCCGGGATAACATCCACACCGTGGCTGCCACAGAATTCAGCGACCTTTTTCAGGTTAGCGACATATTCCGGGCTTTTGAGCGAAATCTCGCCCACTCCACCGGGCAGCGCCATCCCGTTGATCCCGTGTTCCGAGCAGGTCTTGGCGATATCCAGCAGTTCCTGTGTGCCCTGTTCCGTGGAAAGGTTCTTGCCGAAAGCGTAAACCCAGCGATAGGGATAGGGCTGCTCTTTGGCGCAGGCGGCAAGGAGGGCCAGAGACAGAAAAGCGGCGCTGAACGTTATTTTGCTGGACATGTTAGGTTTCTCCTGAAGGCGTTGGTGAGCTTCGAGCGGTGCGGCGGTGGTAACTGCCCGGAAACTTTAGCACCATTCACGGAAAAATTCAAGCCCCGCGAACAAAAGGAAATTCCCCCTGGCGGCCTTAATGCCGGTTCCAAACCTGATAGATAATGTGCTTAGCGGTCAATCCGGAAAGCCGGGGGGAAAGGCTGGTGCATTTAATATCGATGGCAAGCGAAAGCAATGCCGGGAGGCTGAATCCGGGGAGAATGAGCCTGGGGCGGAAAATCCCACCTCAGGCAAGGATCGGTGCGGCCTGTTCAACCGGCAATCATTTTTCGCAGTGGTAAACAAAAGCCGGCGGGATATTCAGCAGGGCGATTGAGGATTTTGTTATTGAGGGAAAATATTCGGACAACAGATATTTGAACCTTTTTCCGGCGGGCAGCAGCGTTCCGTGGCAATAGGCGTAGGTAATGAAAATTCCGCCTTCCAGCAGAACATCGAAGGTTTTCCCCATGATCTCTTTTTGCATATCATTCGGGAAAATGGCCCAGGGGAGACCGCTGATTATGACATCCGCATGATCTTTTTTATGCTTTTCGAGGTATTTCGAGACATTAACTACTGAATCTTTATAAATTGTCGCTTCGGGCAAGTTGTTCCTGATATTCCGGACCATCAACCCGTTTATCTCAATACCGAAATAGGTAGAGCCGGGTTTTAATCTTTTCAGCAGCTCGCGGGTGATCCTGCCGCTGCCGGGACCGTATTCCACCGCTACATCCACTTTTTCGAAATCAATCCTCTCGATCATTTTGTTGACCAGCGTTCTTGAGCTGGGTGCTACGGCGCCGATAACCTGCGGATTCTTGACAAACTCTACTAGAAAATCGCGGTAAGTTTTCAATCCCCTGTCCTCCCGGTTGTCCGATAAAGTCTCTTTTCAGGGTTAATTCGCTTATACCTCAGAATAAGGACGAAGTCAATCTATTTTCCACGAACTTCCAGATCCGGCGGGCAATAATGTATCACCCCCCTCCGGATCTCCTGCAAGAAGGAAGTTTTAATTTTTAGCATCTTAAAGAATCTACCCGGTTACTGTAGATTTTTCAAAAGATAAAGGCGAGGAATCAGATTGAAATGTATTATTTTAACCTGCAGATTGATAATTCGGATACAAAATAAAACGGGTCCGCGCAAAAACGCAAACCCTTTCTTTAAACTCTAAACGATCAGTCCGTATTCTCCGCGGATTCACAAAACAAGCCATGAAATTCCGCATTCCGGGCGGCGCAGCGACGGGGAGCAGGAAATCATTCGTACCTCAAGGCATCGATGGGGTGCAAAGCGGCGGCTTTGCGCGCCGGGTAGAATCCGAAAAAAATCCCCACCGCTGCGGAAAAGACGACCGCGACCAGCACGATACTCGGATTGACCAGAGTCTTGATCTGGGTCATCTGAGTCAGAATGCGGGAGCCGACCAGCGAAACAAGGATTCCGATCAGCCCGCCCGACATGCTGAGCGTGACCGCCTCGGTCAGAAACTGAGTCATGACATCGCTCTCCCGCGCTCCGATGGACATCCGGATTCCGATCTCACGGGTGCGCTCGGTGACCGATACCAGCATGATGTTCATAATCCCGATACCGCCCACGATCAGAGAAACGCCGGCTATTGCACCCAGAAGCAGGGTCAGGGTCCTGGTCGTCGCCGAGAGCGTCTCGATCAGCTCGGACTGGTTGAAAACTGTAAAGTCATCCGATTCGCCGGTATTTATTTTATGGGCATCTCTCAGGATCCTTCCCATCTCCTCCTGCGCCGCGTTGATCATTAGCGGGGATACAGCGCTGGCATAGATCATGTCGATAAAGCGCCCGTCCCTGAAACGGTACAGCACCGTTGTCGAGGGCGACAGCAAGACATCATCCTGGTCCTGCCCCCGCGAATCCTTGCCTTTTTCCTTGAGCAGTCCGATAATTTTCATCGGCGTGTTGTTGACCCGGATCCTCTGCCCCACCGGGTCCTGGTCCGGAAACAGATTATCGGCGACTGTTTTCCCGATGACCGCGACTTTATTCCGGCTCAGGATGTCTCGTTCGGTAAAGAACTCTCCCTCGGCTATTCCCCAGTCCCGGATCAGCAGATAGCTGACCGAGACCCCTGAAATAGTGGTACTCCAGTTTACGCCGCCACCGATAACCTGGGCCCGCACACGAATCATCGGGGAGATCCCCTGGACCAGCCTGGCCTGCCGCTCCAGGACATTGGCATCTTCCATGGTGAGCCGGTTGAAACTGCCCCAGCCCTGGCTGACTCCTCCCACATTACGCGCTGCCGGAAAGACCATGAGCAGGTTGGCCCCCAAGGTCTGGATATTGTCCCGGATTTCTTTCTGCGCGCCCTCGCCGATCGCCACCATGATAATGACCGCGGCGACACCGATGATTATGCCGAGCGAGGTCAGGAAACTGCGCATCCGGTTTTTCAGTATGCTCCGGAAGGAAACCTTGATTGTATTCTGCCATCTCATCGCTTTTCACCTTGTTGATATTCCAGCCGTAGAAGTCGGTTTAACCGGGCAATAGGCCTCAGGAAAGACTCTCAGCAGCCGCTGCTTTAAGGGCCTGCAAATCCTCCTCGGCGCTGCGGCGGGCATTCACCGGGTGGTCGCGGATCACCAGCCCGTCCCGCATTTCGACAATGCGGCGGGCGTAGCGCGAGATATCGTTTTCATGAGTCACCATCAGAATTGTTATTCCCTGCGCGTTAAGTTTCTGAAAAATCTCCATCACTTCGATCGAGGTATTGCTGTCCAGGTTGCCGGTCGGCTCATCGGCCAGGACAATCGAAGGATTATTCACCAGGGCGCGCGCAATCGCCACCCGCTGCTGCTGGCCTCCCGACAACTGGTTCGGCTCGTGATGCATGCGGTCGGCCAATCCGACCTTTTCCAGAGCGGCGAGCGCCTTGGCACGCGGATCCTTGATATTGTGCACGCGGTCGTAAAAAATCGGCAATTCCACATTTTCCAGGGCCGAGGTACGGGCGAGCAGGTTGAATCCCTGAAACACGAAGCCGATTTTCTGGTTGCGGATGTCCGCATAGCGGTTCCGGCTCAACTCATTCACGTTAATGCCGTCCAGGTAGTATTCGCCCGAGGTTGGGTGGTCCAGGCAGCCGATCAGGTTCATCAGGGTCGATTTGCCGGAGCCCGAGGCCCCCATGACTGCCAGATATTCGCCTTTTTCGACAGTGAGGTTCACCCCTTTCAATGCATGGACCTCGATATCGCCCATAAGGTATGTTTTTACTAAATTCTGTATCCGGATCACCGGCGGCATTTGCTATCTCCCTAACGCCCGGCCCATGACTCGCATGTCTAACCGGGGGCCATTAGAATTATTTTGTTTTTCCGCAACCTGAATGACGCTGCTCATTACTTTCTGGCCCTCGTGCACCCGGTCATTCTCCAGAATCTCGGTCATCAGCCCATCAGTGATACCCTTGCGTACAGGAATGGCCGAATAGTTTCCCTGATCGTCCTTGGTACACAGGCGAGCCATGTTTTCCCGCTGGCCCCGGCCTCCCCAATTGCCGTTACCATCCGGCGGCCCGGATCGCCTGCCCTCGCCGGAGCTGGGGTCCCACTGGCGCTGAGTGTTGGGGTCCCCTTGACGGCGTGCATTAGGGTCCCTTTGACGCTGACCGGTGGAGTCTCCCGGGCGCTGACGGCCGGTCCAGTTTCTGCGCATGGCAGCCAGCATCTCCTCAGTCGGCTGAATCCGCAGAGCGCTGCTGGGCACCAGCAGGACATTCTCTTTCTTTTCGACCACAAAATCGAGAGTCGCGGTCATCCCCGGCAACAGCAAACCTTCCTTATTCTCAGCATCGACCACTACCGTGTAGGTGACCACGTTCGAAACCATTTTCGGCTGCAGCCGCACCTCGCGAACTGCACCTTGAAATTTCTTGTCGAAATAGGACTCGACCGAGAAGCGGACCTCCTGGCCCTCCTTGATCTGTCCGATATCGCTTTCATCGACCGCGGCCAGGATCTGGATCTTGGACAGGTCCTCGGCAATCTGGAACAGGGTCGGGGTGGAGAAACTGGCGGCGACAGTCTGGCCCTCCTCCACGTTGCGGTTAATCACCTTGCCTGAGATCGGCGAGCAGATAAGCGCATGGTCCAGATTGAACTGCGCCCGCTCCAGCGCGGACTGCGCCGATTGCAGCGAGGCGAAATTCGATTTCATCGTGGTTTCGAAAGAAAGCAGCTCGAGCTCGGAGACATAGTGCTGATCGAACAATTCCTTGTTATGCTCGTAATCTTTTTCCGCTTTGCGGTATTGTGCATCCGCCCTGACTATGCTGGCGTTCGCGTCCCTGATCGAGGATTGCAGGAAGGTGGTATCCAGCACCGCCAGGACCTGGCCTTTCTTGACATTATCGTTGAAATCGACGAAGATTTTGTCGATTTTCCCCGAGACTTCGGTTCCCACCGCGACTGTCCGGACCGGCTCAATGGTGCCGGTGCAGGATATGACATTTTCGATGTCGCCCCGGGTGATTTCGGCAAAGTCGATCAACGGCTGAGCCTCGACGCTGTTTTTGTTCCTGATAAAACCATAGGCGGCGGCGGCCAGTGCCAGCACGATGACTAATGCAATAATCTTTTTCATATCTATCTGACTTCCTTTCCTGATCAGCTTAATTGCAGGCCCGGGAATAAAGAGTTCCCGCTCGAAGGGACGGCCGCTCAAAGTCATTATCCGGAATATCCGTCCCCTTAGTACCAGACAAACGAAACAGAATACAGGTTACACAATGTTGACAGCTGGACTCTACTCCCGGTTTCGGAATTTATTGACGAAAGACGGATAAATTGCCATTAATAAAGTGCCGAGAAAAATTGAAGTAACCTATCCGCTTTAATTTACAGCACATTCATTTCTCAGGCGAGGTAAAAATATGGAAAAAACAATCAAATTCAAGCTCAACGGTAAAACCGTCAGCCCGACCGTGGATGGCGCGCGCACGCTGTTGTGGGTCTTGCGCACCGAGCTGGGCCTGACCGGAACGAAATACGGCTGCGGCGAGGGTTATTGCGGCGCCTGCACGGTGCTGGTCGACAACGAGGCGTCCCGTTCCTGCCAGTTGGCGATCCAGGATGTCGAGGGCAGGGAGGTCCTGACCATCGAAGGCTTATCCGCCAATGGCAAGCTGCACCCGTTGCAGCAGGCTTTCATCGACCACGACGCCCTGCAATGCGGGTATTGCACTCCAGGAATGCTCCTGGCGGCCCACAGCCTGTTGCTGAGGATCCCGCAGCCCTCCAGGCAGGAAATCATCGCCGGCCTGGAGGACAATTTCTGCCGCTGCGGCGCGCACACCCGGATTATCCAGGCAGTCCAGGGCGTGGCGGCGAAAAGGGAGGCAAAATGACCCGCGAAGATTTATATGGGGAATCCGACAACCCGGCGGAAAGTACCCTCAAACTGGACCGCCGGGAATTTTTGAAACTCACCGGCGGCGGAATTTTGATTCTGTTTTCACTAGGCGAATTTTCGACACTTGAGGCGCAGCGAAGAGAGTACCCCACGGATTTCAATGCCTACCTGCTGATCGGCGAGGACGGCCGGATTTCCTGTTTCACCGGCAAGATCGAGATGGGGCAGGGCGTGATAACCTCGCTGGCCCAGATGGCCGCGGAGGAGCTCTGCGTGCCGCTGGATTCAGTTAAAATGGTCATGGGGGATACGGAATTATGCCCCTGGGACGGCGGCACCCACGGCTCCCTGACCACCCGCTTTTTCGGACCGCCGCTCAGGGCTGCCTCGGCCAAGGCGCGAGAGGTGCTGCTGGAGCTGGCCTCCGCGCAAATGAAAGTCCCGCCGGAGCAGCTGGTCACCGAAAACGGGAAAATATTCGAGCGCGGGAAACCCGGTAAAGCGCTGACCTATGCCCAGCTCGCCAAAGGACAGAAGATCACCCGGGAGCTCGAGCGGGAGGCCGTGCAGAAAGTCGCCGCCGAGTTCAAAGTCATCGGCGTGCCGACTATCCGGACCGATGCCCGCGAAAAAGTTACCGGCCAAGCCAGGTTCGCCGGGGATATACGCTACCCGGGGCTGCTGTATGCGAAAATCCTGCGTCCGCCGGCGCACCGCGCACAGCTTAAAAGCGCGGACACCTCGGCCGCGGAAAAGATGGCCGGCGTGACCGTGGTCCGGCAGGACGATCTTATCGCCTGTTTGCACCTGGACCCCGAAATGGCTGAAAAAGCCCTGCAGACGGTCCGGGCTGATTTCGAGATTCCTCAAGAGACAGTGGACGACAAAAACATCTTCGACCACCTGCTCAAGGTGGCTCAGGAAGGGAACCCCGCGGATGAAAAGGGCAGTCTCGAGACTGGAGAAAAGCAAGCCTCCCGGCTCTTCGAAGCGAAATACCTGAACAGCTACGTGGCCCATTCGCCGATCGAGCCCCACACGGCGACCGCGGAGTTCAAGGATGGCAAGGTCGAGGTCTGGGCCTCGACGCAGTCGCCGTTCGGGATTAAGGAGTCTATCGCCAATGCGCTGAATTTGCCCTCGGAAAAGGTGCATGTCCGGACACCCTTTGTCGGCGGCGGTTTCGGCGGCAAGAGCCGCAACACCCAGGCTGAAGAGGCGGCCCGGCTATCGATGATCACCGGCAAACCGGTCCAGGTGGCCTGGACCCGGGCCGAGGAGTTTTTCTACGACACTTTCCGGCCCGCCGCCGTTGTCCTGATCAAATCCGGTATCGATGACCAGGGCCGGATTGTCCTGTGGGACTATAAAGTTTATTTCGCCGGCTCGCGGGGCGCCTCGCACACTTACGATATCCCGAACAACCGGATCACGGTATTCGGCTCGGGCTGGGGCGGCGCGGCCGGGACCCATCCATTCGCCACCGGCGCCTGGCGCGCTCCGGGAGCCAATACCAATGTCTTTTCCCGGGAATCGCAGATCGATATGATGGCCGCCAAAGCCGGGATAGACCCGCTCGAGTTCCGGCTGAAAAACATGAAAGATGATAGAATGCTCGGAGTGCTCAGGGCGGCGGCGGATAAATTCGGCTGGAAGCCCGCCGTTTCCCCCAGCGGGAGAGGTTTCGGCATTTCCTGCGGTGTCGATTCCGGGACCTATGTCGCCTCGATCGCCGAGGTGGCAGTGGATAAGAACAGCGGCCACGTGCAGGTCAAGCGAGTGGTCTGCGCCCAGGATATGGGGCTGGTGATTAACCCGGAAGGCGCGAAAATACAGATGGAAGGCTGTATCACGATGGGCCTGGGGTACGCGCTGACCGAGGAGATCCATTTCAAGGGCGGCAAGATTTTCGACGCCAATTACGACTCATACGCGATCCCGCGCTTTTCCTGGCTGCCGGAAATCGAAACCGTGCTGATCGAGGCGAAAAACTCTCCGGCCCAGGGAGGCGGCGAGCCGGCCATTATCAACATGGGCGCGGTGGTGGCCAATGCGATATTCGATGCCAGCGGCGCGCGGCTGTACCAGCTTCCCATGACTCCCGACAGGATCAAAGCGGCGCTGAAAGCCTAGCGCCGTGGGATATTCGTGACTTTTTGAGAATTTATTCTTATCGACTGGAATCTGCCGATGCGAATGACCAGCCGCTGGTACTTGTTGTTCTCAATTATCTTTCTAGTCCCGGTATCCGCTTGGGCGCAAGCTGGCGGCGGCGCTCCTGGGCTCCCTGCGTTCCCGGGCGCGGAGGGTTTTGGCGCCTCCACTGCTGGCGGCCGCGGCGGGCGGGTGATCAAAGTGACCAACCTGAACGCGGTCGGCCCGGGCAGCTTACAGGAGGCGGTGAGCGCGGAGGGTCCGCGGATCGTGGTTTTCGAGGCAAGCGGGGTGATCGAGGGGCCGGTCGAGATCCACCACGGGCAGGTCACGATCATGGGGCAGACCGCGCCGGGAGCCGGGATAACGATCCATGGGCCTTTTACTTCTCAAAGCGGGCCGGAGCTCCGGGATGTGGTGGTGCGTTTCCTGCGCGTGCGGCCCAGGCCACATACGGGCTGGAACCAGGATGCGGTCAGTTTCAACAACGTGGCCGGCTGTATCCTGGACCATATCTCCCTCTCCTGGGGCAGCGATGAAAACATGGGGCTTTATGATACCCATGAGCTGACAGTCCAGTGGTGCGCACTCGAGGAATCCGACGCGATTGGCTATCCGGGCGGCCAGCCGCACAATGTCGGACTGTTGAGCGGCCCCGGCGGGAAGAACATCTCCATCCACCATAACCTGTTCGCGCATCACCGCAGGCGCAATCCGGCCGTGGCCAATGGACCGGCCGATATCCGCAACAACGTTTTTTACAATTTCCGCGACGGGCTTTCGCACGAGGGCCACATCCCCAACAACCTCGGCTTTAACATTATCGGCAACTACTATAAGCGCGGCCCAAACGACCCGCACATCTTTCCCTTCTGTTTCGTGGACAGTGTCTCCTATTACCTGCGGGACAATTATATCGACGGTCCCGGCCTGATCCAGAACCCTTGGGCCGAGGCGGACAAGCTTCCAGGTCTGAAGCGCTATGCAGCCTGGGGGGTCAGGGCGGAGAAGGAATACTCGGTCGCACCGGTAACCACCCAGGCGCCGCAGGAGGCTTATAAGCTGGTCCTGTCCGGGGCGGGATGTTTTCCGCGGGATGCAGTGAGCCTTCGCACGGTTAAGGAGGTCGCCAACGGCAGCGGAGCCTGGGGCAGGCACGAGCCGGCTGAGGGTTTAATGGCGGGATTGACTGTGGGGGTGCCGCCGACAGACCGTGATAGCGATGGAATGCCGGACGAGTGGGAGCGCGCCAACGGACTGAATCCGGAGGATAGCGGCGACAGCGGCCGGATCATGAATTCCGGCTATACGGCAATCGAGGAATACTGCAACGGGCTGGCCGCAAGGCTGCTCGAAGGCACGCGATAATAAAATATCTCGCGGCAGGCCTAGAGGTATCTGATTAAATCCCCCTGAATCCACTTTTGGGTCGTTCTTTCTTCCCCCCTTTGGCAAAGGGGGGCTAGGGGGGATTTCCGTTTTTGGCTTTGCTCAATTACCTTAACCGCGGGATTAAACTCCTGAGAAATCATTTATATTAAAATGCCGACCCTCAGGCGCGCTCAGGGCTCAGCATAATATGCCGGGTCGCTCAGGTTGTCCTGCCGGTCCACGGCGATCAGCATGTAATGGGCCTTGGCGTTCTTCCGGGCGTGGTAATCCAGGAATGAGCGCTCCCCGGCCGGAAGCGAGGCGATCAGGCATTCCGGCCCGGCAGTCGGGCGTGATTCTCCGGCATAATAGAGGTTATAATAGCGGATATCCTGCGCCGGGGAAGCCTGCCATTCGAGAAAATACTGACCCGGGGCCACTTTTGTCCCTGTTAAGCCGACGGGCGGCTCGGGCGTGATATTGTCCCAGCCGGATCCCAAATTCAGGGTCTGCCTGATCGCGAGCTTGCCCTCCGCACTCACTGTCACCTCGACCACCGGCGACAGCGTGTCGCTCTCAAGGCCGGAGTACTCCTCGCTGGTCAGCGCATAATAATAGACACTGCCCGCCTCCAAAGGCTCATCCAGGTAAGAGGTCTGTCCTGATGGGCATTCCGCCAGGGGCAGAAAGCTGTCATTTACACCCTTGATCCGGTAAATCCGGTACAGCTTTATCTCATGCGCCAGCTCCGGCGGCGTCCAGTTAAGACGCACCGCTTTGCCCTGCGCTGTCGCGGACAGGGCTACCGGCGGGCAGGGCCGCCGCGCCACCACCAGGTAGCAGTCGTAGGCGCCGGTGATCGGCTGCATGGCCGTGGAGGTAAAAAAGCACTTGGTGCCATCCGGACTTTGCGCGGGCCGGGCCAGCGAGCAATAATCGTGTTCCAGCCCCGGGTCGTTCTGCCACTGGGTGAAAGTGCTGCAGAGCACATCCGCCTGCCTGCCGTCCAGATGGGCCCAGATAATTTTACCGCTCCAGAGATTATGTCCGCTCCTGCTGGGCGCGGCGAACAGGTTTTGCTTATCGCGGCCATCCCAGGCGATGTGCCCGCCGGTGGCCTGGCTGCTGTCGGCAAGCTGAATCAGGTCGCTGTCGCTCCGGTAATCCCAGACATGCAGGCCCCAGCCGCCCGCACTCCTTTCTCTTTCACCGAAATAGGCTACGCTTGCCCCCCCGGCGGGCCAGGCCGGATGGCTGAAATAAGGCCGCTTCCCGTGGTCTCCGGCATAGGCCAGGCTGATCCCTTTCTTGTCACCGTCCAGGGGGAAATCGAAGAATACGGGCTCGCCCACCTTGTCGAAGGGGCCATAGTTCAGCACGTAGTGGTCCTGCGGATCGCGGCGGAAAGTGATGTCGTGGATATGCCATTCCTCGCTCTTCTGGTGCCCCGGCTCATCGAGGCCCATCTCGAAGGGATAGGAATGGATCATTTTGCGGTAATTCGGGGAGCTTTTTCTCAGATCGAAAAAATAAAATCTGGGCTGGTACTCCCGCGAGCCCATATCCTTAACCATCAGGATATTATTATCCGAGAGATAGGAGAAAATCACCCTTCTCCTGCCCACCGGCTCGAGGGCGCCGATTTTCTCCAGCGCGAAGCTTTTTCCGGCATCCGCCTGGTACAGCCACTCCCGGTCGACAAAATACATCAGAGACGGGTCCTCGCGATCCCAGATAACATGGCGGGCCAGATCGACAGCCAGCGGGTATGGCCGGCCCTCCAGGCTGGGCAGAAGATTCCGCATCCCACCGCCATCGGCGCTCAGGATAAACATCCTCTTGGAGCGCCTTTCCCCGGCCTTATCCGTGGGAAAGCTGCGGTCCGAATTAAAGACAATCGCTGAGCCATTGCAATTCCAGGGCGAGCGGTTGATATGGCAGTGGGGAGTGTTTCTCGAGAAATCGTGGGTCAGACGCCAGACCTCATGGCCGGTCTCCGAGTCCCGGAATATGAGCAGCTCCGGCTGGAGCGAGCCGTCCTTGCGCAGGAGGTATTTTTTGAATATCTCCTCCCCGAGTTTTTCTTTCAGGCTCTCCAGACGCTGGAAAACCTCGGTCAGCTTATAGTAAACCACCGGCGGCGATGGTTCGCCCGCTGCGGAAACCTGGCCGGGAATAGAAAAAGTCAGGGCAAGCAAAATCCACAGAATGGAAAAAGCATTCAATATTCCAGACCGCATGACCGATCCTTTCGGAAAAGTAAGCTGCCCCGGTCAAATATCGATTGCCAATTTTCGAGCCGGCTTGAAGCGCTCCGCCGAGGTTATTGTGACTGCTGATAAACACGGACATACTCCACATACATGCGCTGGGGGAAAATGCTCTCATCCACTCCCTCGGCCCCGCCCCAGGCCCCGCCCACCGCGATATTGAGGATCAGGTACTGCGGTTTGTCAAAAGGCCAGGCGGCCTCGCCGGTACCCTCGTTCTCGAACGTGAAATAACGGCTGCCGTCCGCGAAGAAATCGATTTTATGCGAATCCCACTCAATGGCGTAAACATGGAAATCTTTATCCGGATGAAGGATACCGATATGGGAACCTTTCTGGGTTTTCTTGACATGGTTGAACTTTTCCGTATGCACCGTCCCGAAAATAGTGTCCGGGTTGAATCCCACGTTCTCCATGATATCGATCTCGCCGCAGGCGGGCCAGCCCGCCTGGCCGATATTGTCCCCCAGCATCCAGATGGCGGGCCACATGCCCCGGCCGGCCGGCAGCTTGGCCCGCACCTCGATCCGGCCGTAGGTCCAGCTTTCGCGCTGCATCGTGGTCAGGCTGGCCGAGGTGAATTCGGCGTATTCCGGTGACATTTCCCCGCGCCGCTTTTCCGGCTGACCGAAAGAGGGATTCTTGAACTTTTCCTTTATGGCCTGGATAACCAGCGTACCATTTTCGATAAAGGCATTCTCCTTGCGCGCCCGGGTGTAGTACTGAAGCTCATTATTCCGGACAAAGCCCTCCTCGTAATTCCAGCACAAGCTGTCCGGCAGGCCCGGCTTGTCGAATTCCTCCGACCAGACCAGCTTCCACTCACCAGCCCGCGCAGCGCCGCAGGCGAGCAGGATTGCCAGCAGAATACGGGACATATGCGGCCTCCAGATTGGTAAAATGTTCCGATGATAATTACTCTTCACAATCTATGGCAATCCTCTCTTAGCCGCCAGAACATAGGCGGCCGGCTGCAAGGTTGCGGCCTATCATGATTTTCAGTCCGGATAATTCGCAAAATGTCGCTAATCCGGTAGGGGCAGCCCCGCGTGGCTGCCCGCGGGAGTGCAGGGGCACGGTGCACCGTGCCCCTACGTGTGACACAAATGTAATTTTTCAACTTAAAAAGAATTATGACCGCTGCGCAATTCACGGTCAAGCTTGACCGTCTTCCCGCCGCCTGATTAGATTGCAAGTAAACCTTCATCCAGCACGGAACGTATTATGCCGGCACACGGTCAAAAAAAACCAGCATCCGTGTCAATGCCCGGCGGCGGCAGCGGCCTCTACAGCCACATCCGGCCGCTGGAGCGTGGACTGTGGTGGCTGGTGGTCCTGCGCTGGATCGCCTGCGGCGGGCTTATTCTGGTGATCTGGCTCGCCTCCGGCCCGCTGGCAGTCGTGGAAGCTCCAAAGCCGCTGTATCTCTCCGGGCTGCTGCTAGCCCTTTACAATGCACTCCTGCAATCGGTCAACCGGCGAATCAACCGGCTGCCCGGGCCCTGGATCGAGTGGATCCTCTTCCTGCAAATCTCCATCGACCTGGCGATTCTGACCCTCCTGCTCTACTTTTCCGGGATCGCGGAAAACCCGTTTATCTTCTACTATGTCTTCCACATAATTATCGCCGGGATTCTCCTGCCCGACCGCTACGCCTATTTCCTGGCCGCCCTGGCCTCGACCATGGTCGGCAGCGTATTCAGCCTTCAGTACCGGGGCGTAATCCCGGAGCACCCGCTGAGCTATTTCGCCTCCGGCAGCCACGATGGCTCTTTCCTGCTGGGTAAGTTTATCGCCCTGGCCAGCACGCTGCTTTTCGCCGCTTATTTTACAATTTCCGTGCTGAAACAGGCCCGCCTGGCCGAGCGTGAAATCCGGCAGAAAGAGAAAATAATCAGCCTGGGCCAGTTGGTGAGCGGAATCATCCATCAGATCAAGAACCCCCTGGACGGACTCAAGAACTGCCTGCGCCATATCAGTTCCGGGTCCTCACGGCCGGAGAACTGCGACAGATTCATCTCCCTGATGTCCGAGGAGCTGGAGCGGATCGAGGGCCTGACAGTCCGCCTTCAGGACTATGCTCGACCCAAGGGGATCGAGATTCAGCCGGTGGATATCAACCGCGAGGTGGCCTCGGCCATGAAACTGCTGGAGATCAAGGATACCGGCAAAGTAGCCATCCGCACCGAGTTCGGCACAGTGCCCAGGGCCAAGGCCGATCCTTTCGCGCTTCAGGAGGTGATTATCAACCTCTGCAGCAATGCGCTTGCCGCCATGCCCAACGGCGGGACGCTGACTGTCCGGACCTTCCACACAACATTCAAGACCGGCCGGCCTTCCAATGGTGTTGGTATCGCGGTCGAGGATACGGGCCTGGGGATGCGGCCCGAGGAGCTCGAGTTGGTATTCGAACCATTTTACACGACCCGCCAGCCCGCGGAGGGCACTGGGCTGGGACTGTGGATCAGCCAGATGCTGGTCGGGCAGATGGGCGGAGTGATCGAGGTAGCCAGCACTCCGGGCAAGGGCTCGACTTTCAGTCTGGTACTCCAGTCCGATTGATATTAATATAATTCCTGCCTGCTCTTTCCCATCCCCGGCCACCGACTCCGGAGACAACCGGAAGATGAAAGTACTGATCGTCGAAGACGAGGAGCTGAAAAGGATCACCCTCCTGGCCGACCTGGCCCAGGCCGGCCACACGGTTATCGCGGCGGATTCCGCCCGCCAGGCGCTGGAAATCCTGGAGCGCGAGCAGCTCGATGTGGTGATCACGGACCTCAAGCTGCCGGGCATGGACGGCCTGGAGCTGCTGCGAACGATCAAGGAGGAATTCTCGCCCTCGACCGAGGTGATCATGATGACCGCCTACGGCACGATCCCGGTGGCGGTCGAGGCGATCCGCCGCGGAGCCCTGGATTTTGTCACCAAGCCGTTCGACAACCGCCAGATGCTGCCGCTCCTGGCCCGGATCGAACAGAAAATGGCCCGCAAGGACCTCTCTCGCGAACCCCACCCGGCCGGCGAGTTCAGCCAGATCGAGCAGGCCGTGATCGGCAAAAGCCCTCCGATCCGTCACCTCAAGCACCTGATCCGCCTCTGCGCCGAGTCCGACTCCAATGTCCTGCTCTGCGGTGAAACCGGCACCGGCAAAGACTTGGCCGCCGCGATGATCCACAAAATCAGCGCCCGGCATTCCAGCCCGCTGGTCAAGGTGAGCTGCGCCACTTTCCCGGAAAACCTGGTGGAGAGCGAGCTGTTCGGCCATGAGCGCGGAGCGTTCACAGGAGCGGACCAGCGCAAGAGCGGCCGGCTGGAGCTGGCCCGCAATGGCACGCTCTACCTGGATGATGTGGACGACATACCGCTGGCGCAGCAGGTCAAGCTGTTGCGGGTGATCGACGAGAAGGTGTTCGAGCGTGTCGGCTCTTCGACCTCGATCCGCTGCGATGTCCGCTTTATCGCCTCGACCAAGGTGGACCTGACCCGCAGGATCGCCGAGGGGACCTTCCGCGAGGACCTTTACTACAGGCTGAAAGTAATCGAGGTACACCTGCCGCCGTTGCGGGAGCGGCCGGAGGACATCCCGGAGCTGGCCGCGTACCTGCTGAAAAGGATCGCCGGGGAGAGATCGGCAGAGCTTTCCGCGGAGGTCATCCAGCGCCTGCGGAGCTATGCCTGGC
>MFIX01000209.1:0-12666 GCA_001780825.1 Candidatus Glassbacteria bacterium RIFCSPLOWO2_12_FULL_58_11
CAAGCAATGGGTATTCCATCCCCGGGCGCTAGAGCTGCCCGAGATGACCGACGGCAACATCTTTCGCCTGGCGGACGGCTCGGTAATGGTTACAATGGTCTCGATCTGGCGCGACCTGTACAACCTTCCCGGCGCAGCCCCGGGCGTGGAGCTTGCCTGCCGCCTGCCGGATGCGGGAGAGTTTACCAGGTTCAGCCTGATCCAGCCCGATCTGAACGACAGCTCCGAAGGCAAGCCGATTGTACCGGTGGAAAGGGCGGGGGACAGGATAAGGTTTAAGCTGGAGAAGCATGAGATGGCGAGCGTGGTACTGTTGGAGAAATAAGCCGGGCGGGCTGGAGTTGGCAGTGCACAGGTACCAGGCCGGATTATTTGTAACTAATTGCATTTGAGCGTCTTATGTAGAGGCGCACCCGGGTGTGCGCCCGATTAAAATCGAGAAATTTTCGACAAGGGCGGACACATAGGTCCGCCCCTGTAAAGTGCGGGAAATTGTGCTTAGTCAGGGCTAGATCACACCGCAGCCCAGGGCGACAGCCACGGCCAGCAAAAGTGTCCCGGTCATGATCTGGATCGTTTTCATGGTCACTTTCTTTAAGAAACGTCGGCCCAGCAAGAGACCCGCAAAAGCCGAGGCCGCGGCTACGGCCACCAAAGACCAGCCGAAACTCGAGTCGCCTTGGAAAAGGTCGCCGGAGGCGAAAGTCGCCCCATAGACCAGGATCCGCGCCAGGTCCACCAGAAAGCCGATCACCGCATTGGTGCCGACAAACTGCTCCGGGTTCAGGCCGGCTTTGGTCAGGAAAGCCGAGCGCAGCGCGCCCTGGTGGCCGGAAAGTCCCCCGAAAAAGCCGGAGAGCACACCGCCGGCTGTCAGGAGGCGCGGATCGAAAGAAAGGCGCTGGAAACGGGGCAGAAGCTCGAACAGGGCGAAAAAGAAAATCAGCGCGGCCACGACCAGCTTGACCGGGGTGATCTCAGCAGTCCGGCCGCCGAGACTATAGGAGGCCAGCGGCTCCAGGCCGGCCAGGCTTTCCAGCGCGGCCGCTCCCAGGAATGCCGCGGCGACAGCCGGCAGGCCGAAGCGCCGGACCACGCTCCAACTCGCCCCGCGGCCGAACAGCGGCAGCTTGAGCGCATTATTCAGCGCATGCACCAGGGCCGTGGCGGCAATCGCCACATCCACCGGAAAGAACAGCGCGAATACCGGCATCAGCAGCGTGCCCAGGCCGAACCCGGAAAACAGGGTAAGGGCGGAAACCGGCAGTGCGGCCAGCGCGACAATCCAGTAAGCCAGCGTAAATCACCTCCGGAACCGGAGTAAAAAGAACTGCCCCGCGGTAACCTCCACGGGGCAGTTTTGCACGCATCCTAGAATTGCGAGCCGGAGCGAAAAAGAAGCTCCGACTATGGCTTACTTGTCCTTCTCTTCCTGCTTCTTGCTTTCTTTCAGGACCGCATGGGCCGCGGCCAGGCGGGCCACCGGCACCCGGTAGGGCGAGCAGCTTACATAATTCATGCCCACCCGGTGGCAGAACTCCACTGATTTCGGCTCGCCGCCGTGTTCGCCGCAGATCCCCACCTTGAGCTTCTTGCGGGTCTTGCGGCCGCGCTCGATACCGAGCTGCACCAGCTGGCCGATCCCCTCCTGGTCCAGCACCTGGAACGGGTCCTCTGGCAGGATGCCCAGATCGACATAGCTCGGCAGGAACTTTCCGGCGTCATCGCGGCTGTAGCCGAATCCCATCTGGGTCAGGTCATTGGTGCCGAACGAGAAGAACTCGGCGTTCTCGGCGATCTTGTCCGCGACCAGGGCGGCGCGCGGAATCTCGATCATCGTGCCCACCATGTACTCGATCTTGAATTTGTACTTGGCGAAAACCTCCTGCGCGGCCTTGTCGATCACGGTCTTCTGATGGTTGAACTCGCCGATAGTGCCGACCAGTGGGATCATTACCTCGGGATGGCTGTCGATCTTTTCCTTCTTTTTCAGCAGGCAGGCGGCCTCGAATATGGCCCGAGCCTGCATGGCCGAGATCTCGGGGTAGGTGATCCCGAGGCGGCAGCCGCGATGGCCGAGCATCGGATTTATCTCGTGGAGGCTCGCTACTTTGGCTTTGATTTTGGCGGCCGGTACTTTCATCTCCTTGGCCATCTCAGCCTGGTTCTGCGTCTCCTGGGGCAGGAACTCGTGCAGGGGCGGATCGAGCAGGCGGATAGTCACCGGCCGGCCGGCCATCACCTTGAAAATACCGTAGAAATCATCACGCTGATAGGGGAGGATTTTCGCCAGGGCTTTCTCTCTGCCGGCCACGTCATCGGCGAGGATCATCTCGCGCATGGCCTTGATCCGGTCGCCCTCGAAAAACATGTGCTCGGTGCGGCAGAGGCCGATCCCCTCGGCGCCGAACTTGACCGCCACCGCGCTGTCGTGCGGCGTGTCGGCATTGGTGCGCACGCCGATCTTGCGGATTTCATCGGCCCAGCCCATGATCTTGCCGAAATCGCCGCTCAGGTCCGGATGAACTGTCGCCACCTGGCCCAGCATCACCTCGCCCTTCGAGCCATCCAGCGAGATCCAGTCGCCTTCTTTGATTGTCATATTTTTCACTTTGAACAGCTTACTCTTGTAATCGACTTCGATCCCGCCGCAGCCGGCCACGCAGCATTTGCCCATCCCGCGGGCTACCACCGCCGCATGACTGGTCATCCCGCCGAAAGCGGTGAGAATGCCCTGCGCGACATTCATTCCGCCGATATCCTCTGGGCTGGTCTCAATGCGCACCAGGATCACTTTCTCGCCCTTGGCGGCCCAGCTCTCGGCATCATCCGAATGGAAGACCACCCGGCCGCTGGCTGCTCCGGGGGAGGCAGGCAGGCCCTTGGCGATCACGTTCTTTTTGGCCTTGGGATCGAAAGTGGGATGGAGCAGTTGGTCGAGCTGGGAAGGCTCGATGCGGCCCACCGCGATTTTCTTGTCGATCAGTTTTTCGCGCACCATGTCCACGGCGATCTTGACCGCGGCCGCGGCGGTACGTTTCCCGGTACGAGTCTGCAGCATCCAGAGCTTGCCGCGCTGGATGGTGAACTCGATGTCCTGCATTTCCTTGAAATGTTTTTCAAGTTTCAGGTAAATGCTTTCGAGGGTCTTGTAGGCCTTGGGCATCGCTTTTTGCAGCGTGACCTGGCTCTTGTCGGACTTGGTCGAATCATTGACCGGCTGCGGCGTGCGGATACCGGCGACCACATCCTCGCCTTGGGCATTGATCAGGTATTCGCCGAAAAAGAGGTTCTTGCCCGTGGCCGGATCGCGGGTAAAGGCGACGCCTGTGCCGGAGTCCTCGCCCATGTTGCCGTAAACCATGGCCTGCACATTAACCGCGGTGCCCCAGTCCTCGGGGATCCCGTTGAGCTTGCGGTACTTGATTGCCCGGGCCCCGTTCCAGGAGCCGAAAACAGCCTCGATCGCGCCCCAGACCTGCTTCCAGGGGTCCTCGGGGAATTCCACGCCCTTGCGCTTCTTGATCAGGGCCTTGAACTCCGCGACCAGCTTCTTGAGGTCTTTCGCGCTGAGGTCGGTGTCCAGTTTCACGCCCAGGGATTTTTTCATCTTACTGAGCACGACCTCAAAGGGGTCCTCTTCCTCTTTGCTCTCCGGCTTCAGCCCCAGCACGACATCGCCGTACATCTGGACGAACCGGCGGTAGCTGTCCCAGCCGAAACGCTCGTTGCCGCTTTTTGCGATCAGTCCTTTGACCGTTTTATCGTTGAGTCCCAGGTTCAGCACCGTGTCCATCATTCCGGGCATGGAGACACGGGCTCCGGAGCGCACGGAAACCAGCAGGGGATTCTTCTCATCACCGAACTTGGCCCCCATGATTTTCTCCACCTTGGCCATCGCCTTGCGGATCTGGCCGTCCAGCTCTTTCGGATACTTGCGGTTCATTTTGTAATAAACCGTGCACATCTCAGTGGTTATCGTAAAACCTGCGGGCACCGGGACTCCCAGGTTACTCATCTCGGCCAGGCCGGCTCCCTTGCCTCCGAGCAGGTTCTTCATTCCAGCGGTGCCATCAGCTTTGCCGTCGCCGAAAGCATAAACGTACTGTGCGCTCATTTAGTTCTCCTGAAATATTATTGAATGATGAATAGTCAACACCAAGTGATACGAGAGAATTGCCTTTAAGGATTTTACTCAGGGATTTGGCGGTTCGCCGACCAGCAGCGAGGGTTGGATGTCCTCGTACATGGTCTTCTGGAAATTCTTTTCAAAGCTCTCGGCATAGTTGCCGTTGAAACAGGCCATGCAATGGTTCCCGGCATCCAGGGTCCCCAGCGCATCGAGGCCTTTTTCGCTGAGGTAGCCCAGCGAATCCACGCCGAGGTAGGTCTGGATCTCATCAACGGTGTGGCTGCTGCCGATCAGCTCGCTGCGTGTGGGCATATCGATCCCGTAGTAGCAGGGATAGCGGATCGGCGGGCTGGAAATGCGCATGTGCACCTCGGTGGCTCCGGCCTGGCGGATCATGCGGATCAGCCTCCGGCTGGTGGTCCCGCGCACGATCGAGTCATCGACCACCACTACTTTTTTCCCCTCGAGCACGCCGCGCACCGGGTTGTACTTGATTCGGGTGTTGATATCCCGGATCGACTGCGTTGGATGGATGAACGTCCGGCCGACATAGTGGTTGCGGATCAGTCCCAGCTCGAGAGGGATGTTGCTTTCCTCGGCATAGCCCAGGGCTGCCGAGTTGCTGCTGTCCGGCACGGATATGACAATATCGGCGCCCTGCGCGGGGTGCTCGCGGGCCAGGGCCCTGCCGAACAGCCGGCGGATCCGGTCTACGCTCTGGCCGAAGATTCTCGAATCCGGCCGGGAGAAATAAATCAGCTCGAAGACACACTGCTGAAGCTGCTTTTTCGGGAACGGCTTATAACTCTGTAAGCCCTGGCGGCCGATCCTGAGGATCTCGCCGGGCTCCACATCCCGCTCCACGCGGGCGCCGATCAGGTCCAGGGCGCAGGTCTCGCTCGCCACCACCCAGCCCTCATCCAGGCGGCCCAGTGTAAAGGGGCGGTAGCCCCTGGGATCGCGAGCGGCAAACAGCTCGTCGTTGATCAGGATCACCAGGCAATAAGCGCCTTTGACCTGGTTCAGGGCATCGGCGATTTTTTCAGCCGGGTCGCGGTAAGTGGAGCGGGCGATCAGGTGCAGGATCACCTCGGTATCAGTCGAGGTCTGGAAAATCGAGCCCTGTTCCTCCAGCTCAGCCCGCAGGCGCAGGGTGTTCACCAGGTTCCCATTGTGCCCGATCGCCAGGAAGCCATCCTTGAAATTGCTGGTCAGGGGCTGGACGTTCTGGCGGCTGCTGCTGCCGGTGGTGGAATAGCGATTGTGGCCGATTGCTACCGAGCCTTTGAGCGAGGTGAGAGTTTCCGGTTTGTGGAAGATATCGACCACCAGCCCGGTGTCGCGATGGATGTAGAGCTGGTCGCCATCGGTGGAGACAATGCCCGCGCTTTCCTGGCCTCGGTGCTGAAGGGCATAAAGACCGTAATAGGTGAGTTCAGCGGCATTCGGCAGGTTGTAGGCGCCGAATACACCGCAATATTCCCGCGGCTTATCGCGGGCGGGAACACGGGCCGAGCAACCGTCGGATGGGGTAGGAATTGTCATGGGGATATTTTAGCCGGCCGTACCGGCAGATCATTCAGAAACAAAAAAACATCCGGTCCGAAGCGCCGGGCGGACGTTCGTTTCCAACGAGCTTTAAATTAAACAATTATTGATTGATCGGCAAGCAATTTCTGGAATTCGCGGAAACCTCCGGGGCGATGGATCAGCCGTTTTTATCCGGGAGCCTGGAGACCGCGCCGAGAATGATCGAGCGGGAGAAACCATAGAAGATGTAAATGAAAGCGGCGGGAAACATCAGCAGTTTCCATTGATAAATCAGGGTAATCATAATGGCTACAAAGATGACAAATCCGAGGATGCCCTTAAAGGAGTGGAAGTTAAAGCCGGGCGCGGCGGGATACTCGACATTGCTCACCATCAGGCCGGCCAGGATCAGGATCAGGGACACCAGGAAGCGGCTGTAATTGACGTCGTAAAAGATGATATGGAAAAGGGGGCTCCGGCTGAAAGGGACGAAGCTGATCAGCGCGCCGGCGGCCATCGGCGTGGGCAAACCCTTAAAATTGGTCTTTTCCGCGCCCTTGGTCTCCACGTTGAACCGCGCCAGGCGCAATGCCCCGCAGAGCACGAACAGGAAAGAAACCAGCCAGGACCACTCACCGCGGTCCCGCAGAAAAAACTGATACATGATTATTCCGGGGGCGATCCCGAAGGAGATTATATCCGCCAGGGAATCGAGCTCGACCCCGAAGCGGCTCTCGCTGCCGGAAAACAGGGCCACTTTTCCATCGAAGTAATCGAGGATTCCGGCGACCACGATCAGCCAGCAGGCCAGCTCCAGGTCTTCGCGCATTGCGCTCACCGCGGAGTAAAATCCGCAGAAGATGCTGCCCGAGGTGAACGCGCTGGGCAGGAGGAACGATTTGCGGGGCATTCTCATGGCAGCTCCGCCAGGATACTCTCTCCGGCGACTACCCGGTCGCCGACGGCCACCCGCCAGGTGGAGCGGGCCGGGAGATAAACCTCGACACGGGAACCGAAACGGATCATGCCGAAACGCTCGCCGCGCTCGAGCCGGTCGCCCTCGCGGCTGTGGCAGACTATGCGCCGCGCGATCAGTCCGGCGATCTGGCGCACCAAAACGCGGCAAGGCGGATCGGAACTTTCGATTCCCAGGCTCAGCGCCTCATTGCCGGCGCTGGCCTTGTCCAGCGAGGCGTTGAAAAATTTCCCCTTGCGGTACACTTTGCTTTTCACGGTGCCGGCAACCGGAGCCCGGTTGACATGGACATCGAACACATTCATGAAAATGCTCAACCTGCGCGCCGGTCCCCGGATAAACTGCTCCTCGGGTATGTCATCCAGCGCCAGGACACGGCCGTCGGCCGGGCTGACTACCAGTTTCCCCCCCGGGGGGACATTACGCTCCGGGTCGCGAAAGAAATACAGGCTGAACAGGGCCAGCAGGGCAAAAACGAAAGCCGATGCCAGAAATATTCCCGACCGGAAGCCTTTGCCGGCGAGCCACAGACCGCCGGCCAGACAAACCAGGTGAATACCGATCAAGGCGATAATTATCGGCGCGCCTTCCCGGGCAATCTTCATCCCTCAGGCTATCCTTCAGGCAATCTCTTTGCCGGTCAATATTTTATAGGCTTTGCGGTACAACCCGCTCATGTATTCGACTATCTCGGCCGGAAGCTCGGGACCCGGAGGAGTCTTGTTCCACTTGCCCGCATCGGTCAGTTTCTGCAGCCAGTCCCGCAGCGGCTGCTTGTCGAAGCCTTTCTGGTCCACACCCGGCCGGTAATCCCCGGCCAGCCAGAAACGGCTGCTGTCCGGAGTGAGTACCTCATCGATCAGTACCAGCCGGCCGTCGATCAGCCCGAACTCGAACTTGGTGTCGGCGATAAGTACGCCGCGGGTGGCGGCGTACTCGGAGGCGGAATTATAGAGGGCTAGCGAGGTCTCGATTATCTGTTCGGAAAGGCCTCGGCCGAGCATCGTTTTCATCCGGCCGATCGAGATGTTCTCATCGTGGCCGCTCTCGGCCTTGATCGCCGGGGTGAACAGGGGAGTCTCGAATTTATGGGAGCGTTCCAGACCCGCGGGCATCGAAGCCTCGGCCACCGTGCCTTTCTCGCAGTATTCGGTCCAGGCGCTGCCCGCCAGGTAGCCGCGGACCACGCATTCCACCGGCACGGTCTCGGCCCGCAGCCCGAGAGTGATCCGGCCCCTCAGCAGCTCCTCCTGCCCGGCCAAACCGGGTACCTGAGAGATAATTTCGTCGATATCGGTGCTGACTAAGTGGTTCTTTACAATATTCCCGGTCTTTCCGAACCAGAACGCACTGAGAGTATTCAGGACCTTGCCCTTGAACGGTATTCCGCCCGGCATCACTACATCGAAAGCGCTGATCCTGTCCGTGGCCACGAGCAGGAGATAATTTTCAAGCTGGTAACAGTCTCTTACCTTGCCCCGCCGTAAATTTCCCACGCCGAGATTGGTTTCTCTTACCACCGCCATTTTTCGATCCTCATCGCGTTAAAAGATCGCCTCACTCGATCCGGCTCCGGGTCTCCGGCCACCGGCGAGTATAACGTTCAGTCAAGCAGCCCCGCGCGGCGGAAAATGTAGTCCACGTGGCGGGTATGCACTTCCAGGGCAAAAAGCTCCTTAAGCTCAGCGGCTGAGATAACCGCGGTCACTTCATTATCGGTCAGCAGAGTCCGCAGAAAATCGACATCCTCTTTCCAGACCCGCATGGCGTTGCGCTGGACAATCCGGTAGGCGTCTTCGCGGCTGAGCCCTTTATCCGCCAGGGCGAGCAGTACCCGCTGGGAGAAGATCAGGCCGTGAAGGCGGTCCAGGTTCTTCTTCATGTTCTCCGGATAGACCAGCAGGTTTTCCACCAGCGAGCCGAACTTTTTCAGCATATAATAGATCAGCAGCGTGCTGTCGGGCAGGATCACCCGCTCCACGCTGCTGTGCGAGATATCCCTTTCGTGCCAGAGGGCCTGGTTCTCCAGGGCGGCCAGGCAATTGCCCCGCACCAGCCGGGCCATGCCCGAAAGCCTTTCGCAGACAATCGGGTTGCGCTTGTGGGGCATGGCGCTGGAGCCTTTCTGTCCTTTGGAGAAAAACTCCTCGGCCTCGAGGACCTCGGTGCGCTGAAGGTGGCGGATTTCGACAGTGAATTTTTCCAGCGAGCCGGCCAGCACGGCCAGGGCGGTCATGTAATCCGCATGCACATCGCGCTGAACGATCTGGTTGCTTACCTTGGCCGGCTGAAGTCCTAGTTTCTCGCAGACATACCCCTCGACCGACGGATCGAGGTGGGCGAAGGTGCCCACGGCGCCGGAAATTTTGCCCAGGGAAACCGACTGTACCGCATTCTCGAGCCAGGCGGCGCGACGGTTAAGCTCATCGTACCACAGGGCGAGCTTAAGTCCGAAAGTCACCGGCTCGGCATGGATCCCGTGGCTGCGGCCGATCATGATCGTGTCCTTGTGCTCCAGGGCTCTTTTTTTGACCGCCGGCAGCACTTTGTTGCGCAGCTCGCCCAGGATCAGCTTTCCCGCCTCCCGCATCTGCAGGGCCAGCGTAGTATCCAGCAGGTCGGAGCTGGTCAGTCCGAGATGGATGAAACGCGAATCCGGACCAACGTATTCGGCGACATTGGTCAGGAAAGCGATGACATCGTGCTTGACCTCCTCCTCGATCTCCAGGATCCGTTTCGTATCGAACCGGGCTTTCTCACGGATCGTTTTCAGCGCCGCTGCGGGGATTTGCCCCTGCCCGGCGAGAGCCTCGCAAACCAGGACCTCGATTTCCAGCCAGTGCGTGAAGCGAGCCTCATCGCTCCAGATTTTGTCCATCTCCGGCAGGCTGTACCGTGGTATCATAGCTCACTCTTTTAAGTTTCAAACCGAAAGTACTATTCCGGCTCAGTGCTAACATTGAATCAAAGTTCTCAAAATAAAAGCCCACCCGGCATTGAGCAAGATTGTCGCTGTGCGCGGAATGAGACGGAGACTGTTATCCGGTGACATATCTTTTGATCGAACGGCCGTCCCGCTCGATAAAAAGAACCGCCACCTGGCCTCTCCTCAGGTTTTTCAGCAGTCCGACCACCTGGATCGCTCCGGTAATCCGGACATCATTGACCCGGTAGATGATATCGTAGGTCAGGATGCTGCCCTCGCGCTCGAGGTCCGAGTCGGTGATATCCACCACCACCGCGCCTTTATCCGAGCGGGCGTCGAGCTGGCTGCGCACCTCGGCGGTCAGGTCGATCAGGTCGAACCCCAGGCCGGTGGAATGGCGCTGGACAGTGTCGGTCGGCAGCTCTTTGGGCGTCAGATTGACTGTCAGGGCCGACCGGCCGCGCAAAATGGTCAGGCTGGCCGGACTGCCGGCCCGGATGTCGAGCATCTCCCCGTTCCAGTCATCCAGCGAGCGGATCTGCCTGCCGTTGATCTCGCTGATGATGTCCCCTGGATGCAGGCCCGCTCCGGTAACCGCCGGGGAGAGGGCTTGGATGTTGGAGACTACCACGCCCTGAATCCGCTCGTTCCGGTCATAACCCAGACCGGCAAGAAGCTCCGGGGTGAGCTGCTGCACGCCGATACCGAGCCAGGGGTGGCGGACCTTTCCGCCGCGGATCAGGTCCTCGGCGATCCGCGTAGCGCGATTGATTGGGATAGCGAACCCCATGCCAACCGAGCCGCCGCTGGGCGTGAAAATAAAAGTATTGATTCCGATCACCTCACCCAGGGCGTTGATCAGCGGGCCGCCGCTGTTACCCGGGTTGATCGCCGCATCGGTCTGGATCATGTTGGCGTAAACCTGGCTGCCCGGGCTCTGGTCGCGGACAATGTCCCGGCCGATCGCGCTGATTACGCCCACAGTCACTGTCGGCTGGGGGTCCTCCAGCAGAAACCCGAATGGCGAGCCGATCGCGATGGCCCACTCGCCGATATAGAGGTTATCGCTGTTTCCGAGGTGAGCAACCGGCAGACCGGCGCCCTGCGGCTCGATTTTCAGCAGCGCGATATCCGAGTTTTCATCCTCGCCGATTAATTTCGCCTCGTAGTTCTGCCCATCGCTGGTGCTTATCGAAATTTTGGAGGCTTTGTGTACCACATGGTCATTAGTCAAAATAAAGCCACGGGGATTGATGATAAAACCGCTGCCGATATTCTTCACCGTCCGCTGCTGCGGTACGTAGAAGAAACCGAAAAAGTCGCGGTAAGGCACTTTCTCCACCGAGGTCTGGAGCACATTGACACTGACAACCGCGGGCGCGGCCCGTTCCGCCGCACGGACAATCGCCGTGCGCCTTCCAGAGCTGAGAGAGGCTTCGAGGCTGTCCAGGCTGGACCCAGGCGCCTGGCCCCGGTTATCCGCTTGCGCGTAAAGCAGAGTTTCCCCGGCAGTGGTATCCCCGGCTTTCACTCCGGCAGGCTCGACCGCCGCGGCCGATCCGGCGGGCCCGGCCGCTGGCCGGGGCTTCATCCGCTCCCACATGACCGCGTAAATGAGGTAGGTCAGGCAGGCGGCCAGGAGCAGTTTGACCAGAGTGTTTTTCAATCCGCGCCTCGAACATGATTAAAATTCATGGCCGAAAATAGATATTTATCTTACAACGTCAAGATACAAAAATTCTAGCGCTGATTTCAATAATAATCTTTCGCAGCTTGTCGAATAAAAGAAAGGAGGGACGCAACGGGAGCCCATTCACCGGCTGCAACAATAGATTCTGAAATAAAAGAAGCTATTCATTCTAGTATTGAACTTCCACCAGAATCAATCCCTGGGCAGGCGCCGGGACCGCCTTGAGCCATCTGCCCGGCCGGTCCAGAGCTTCACGGAACTCTTCCAGGTCCGCCCGGCCCTCCGCCACAGCAGTCGTGGCCCCGACCAGCATCCGGACCATGCCGCGCAGGAAACGGTTCGCGGTGATCTCGAAAGTCAGCTCATCCGCCTCTTTCTCCCAATGCGCCTGATAGACCCTGCAGAGATGATTCTTCCGGGCGCCTTCCTGCTTTGAAAAAGTAAAGAAATCGTGTTCCCCGGCTATCAGACCGCAGCATTTTTCCAGCAACCCTAAATCAAGATCAAAGTTATACAGCCAGTGGTCACGCGAGAGAAACGGCTCCGCGGGAAGACCGCGGCGGGCGATACGATAGCGGTAAAGCTTCCGGAGGGCCGAAAAGCGTGCGTGGAAGCTTTCCGGGGCCTCCGCGGCCTCGCGAACCCGGATGTCGGGGGGCAGGGTCGCGTTGAGCGCCCGCTGGATTACCTCTGCCGGCAGAGGCCGGGTGGTGTCGAAATGGGCCGCCTGGCCCAGAGCGTGCACTCCGGCATCGGTGCGGCCCGCGCCAGTCACACGCATCTTTTCGCCGAGGAGCTTTTCCAGCGCCTGCTCCAGGCACCCCTGCACCGTGGCCTTGCCGGGCTGGAGTTGCCAGCCGCTGTAACCGGTTCCATCATAGGCCACTGTAAACCGGATTCTTCTTTTAATCGAGGGTTCGTTCATTTACCGGATTTTCGATCTCATCGAGACATGGGGAACCTGAAAACTGTACAGCTAATCAGTGAGCGGCCGGTGTTGAGGCGACAAAGCTATCTAGCTCAGAACCGCCAGGCGGCCAGGACAATCACCGCGGCCGAGACAGTCAGAAACAGGTAATCAAGGTATCCGGGTTTTGCGCTCGCCGCCAGGCTGACCGGCCGGAAAGGGTTGTAACCCCTGGACAGCAGGCTCAGGCTCAGGAGCTGTGATTCGTAGAGGGAGTAATGCATGTAGAGCACCATCGTATCGATTACCCGCATTACTGCCCTTAGATATTTGTTCCCGGCCGGCCCTTCACGCCCCGGAGAGAGTTTTTCCCTGAGCTGGAAGTTACGGTAGAGGTCTTTGATCCGGGCCAGCGAAGAGGGGAAATAGCGGATGATCAGGCCGACCGTGAAAGCCAGCTCCCGGACCGGGACGCGGAGGCGCTCGAGCGGGCGTAGAACGCTGC
>MFIX01000209.1:12844-13702 GCA_001780825.1 Candidatus Glassbacteria bacterium RIFCSPLOWO2_12_FULL_58_11
CAGGAGCAGGTAGAGCATTCTGCGCAGGGCCGTGAAAATGGTCCTGCCCGCACCCCGGGCCATTCCGATCCATATCAGAATTAGCAGCCAGACCATGCCCAGGCCGGCGAATGTGTCCAGGTTCCAGACCGCCCCCGACAAGACCCCCAGCAGCAGGACCTTGAACCGGGCATCCAGCAGATATGCCGGAGAACCGGCGGCCGCCTCGCCGGCCGGATGAAAATGCGAATATCGCGCCATAGACTCCGCATCGTGATAGACTATATACGAGCTGCAGACAGCCGCAAATCAATTTTCGCCGGTTGAGAATGTTTGTCAACAAAAAGAGCTTCTGATTGACATTCCTGCCCGGCAGGATATATTTTCTCCCCCGGCCAGGAGCTTCACGATTCAGCTTTCTGCCGCTATGACAAAAGACAGAGCAGACTGTTTGCACTCGTTCCAGCCTTTCGACAACAAACTTAGAGACCGACATGAAAGCAGCCAGACGAAATATTAAAAAATTATCGCATACCGAAACCCCACCCGAGAAAGAATGGCTGGACAGCCTGGTGGAGCGGGCGGCAGCGGCCCTGTCCCGAGGCCAAAGCCCGGCCGCCGCGTTCCCGGAGGCCGAACTGGCCGCCCTGCGCTCGCGCTACAGCCATTTCCGCGATGAGCTGGATCAGGCGGGTTTCCTTACCCTGAGCACTCACCGGGTGACCAAGGTCGCCACTCCGCGGCCCTATATTCACCTGATCGGCAGCAGTCATTCCCACGAGAGAGGCTGCTACGGCTCCTTCTGGGATGCGTCCGGCGCCGGATTTGCCTGTCTGGATGCAGTGCTGGCCGGCCCGGTGACCTCGCACAAGGACCCCT
>MFIX01000210.1:0-1821 GCA_001780825.1 Candidatus Glassbacteria bacterium RIFCSPLOWO2_12_FULL_58_11
AGGCGGGTCTATGTCATTATTATTACGGCCTATGCCTCGATTGACACCGCGGTCCAGGCCATCAAAGAAGGGGCCTTCGACTACCTGTCCAAACCTTTCAGCCCGGACCAGTTGACCCACGTATTAGGCATGGTCGAGAGACTGTCCTCCCTGGAAAGCCAGATCGATTCTTTGAAGGGCGTTATCCGGGAAGGAGAAATAATCACGCGCAACAGCAGGATGAGAGCAATCCTCGACTCCGCCAGGCAGGTCGCTGATTCAGATGCCACGGTCCTGATCAGCGGGGAGAGCGGTACGGGCAAGGGAGTGCTGGCCCGGTTGATCCATGCCTGGAGCGCAAGGAACGAGAAAGAATTTATTACGGTCAACTGCGCCGGGCTTCAGGAAAGTCTCCTGGAGAGCGATCTGTTCGGCCATGTCAAAGGCGCTTTCACCGGGGCGCTGCGCGATAAAACCGGAAAGCTGGAGCTGGCGGATGGAGGCACGGTATTCCTGTATGAAATATCCGAGCTTACGCCGGCGATCCAGGCTAAGTTCCTCCACTTCCTCCAGTACCGGGAATTCGAGAGGCTCGGCCAGCCGAAACCGGTCCGGGTCGATGTACGGGTAATCTCGGCGACAAATCGTGATCTCCACATGATGGTAAGCGGGGGACAGTTCCGCCAGGACCTGTTCTTCCGGCTGAATGTCGTCGAGATTCACATTCCACCGCTGCGTGAGCGTCCGGAAGACATAGAGTTGATCGTCGACCGGTATCTCAAGCGGTTGCCAGGGTGAGCGGCAAGCCGGTTAAAGAATTCAGCGAGGAGGCGGCCCTGCTGTTGAACTCCTATCCCTGGCCCGGAAATGTCCGCGAGCTGATCAATGTGGTCGAGCGCTGCACGATACTTTCCCTTCATAAAGTCATATCCGCAGGCGATCTTCCCGCCTCGCTAAGGGAATCAAATCCGCAGGCACCCGGTTCAGTCGAGCTGAAAAGCCTCTCGGATCTGGAAAAGGAACACATCCGCCTCGTGCTGGCGCGGTCGAAATCGCTGGAGGAGGCGGCTGGTATCCTCGGTATCGACCCGGCCACCTTGTGGAGGAAGCGTAAGCGGTACCACCTGGCCTGAGCCGCATTGCATTATGCAATATACATGGACTGCAAAATGCAGTAACTCTGCCTCAATGCTAGCAGTTCTCGCCCAAAAACAATCATAAGCCCTTGATATTCAATCAAATAGTTCCATGGCACGCCTGATGCTCCTCTCCTGATTCCAGCGCGGCTAGTAATCCGCGAGTATGTCTTGCGGCTTTTTCCTCACCCGGTGTCAGGGAGAAAAGTACCGTGATGAACAAAGAGACCAGAATCGGATCATTATTGCTTTGCTCCAGGTCGGCGCTGCGCCCTGCGAATGAACAAAAGCACTCCGCATCCGGCGGCGATATCCGGATCGTTCAAATGAGCAGCGCGGTCAAATGCATGACTGAAGCGGTCTCAGGCGCCTACGATCTGATCGCGGTTGTCATTGACAGAGACAATGACTTCTCCAGCGATGAGTTTCTGACACTCTGCGGCGCGCTGAAAAGTGACCGGCTGACCCGCAATACCCCTGTTCTGGCGGTACTCGCCACAGGAAATCCCGAAATTTTACGGAAGCTCGACCAGGCGGGAGCGGATTACGTGTTGTGTTTGCCGGAAGAAAGCCGGCTTCCCTCGCTGGATTTGCTTCTGGAGACAGCCAACAAGCTCGATGCCGCGGATGTGCCGCACCTCGTACTGGAAAAGACTTGCCCATTTCTTCACTATACCCGGCTCGAATCCGGAAAAGAGCTGGTTTC
>MFIX01000210.1:1947-5008 GCA_001780825.1 Candidatus Glassbacteria bacterium RIFCSPLOWO2_12_FULL_58_11
AACCGCAAAATAGGAGCAGAGGGCACTTCGGACTGCTCCACCAACTTCAACCCGAAGGGTGCCGAAATGAGCCTGCGAAAAAAAATTCTTCTCGGTTACAGCATCACCCTGGTCCTGATGGGTTTGGTTATCGGGTGGGCGGTGCTGAACCTGGCCTCCCTGGGGAAAGCCAGCGAAGCTATTCTCCGGGAAAATTACCGCAGCATCGACGCCGCGGAAAACATGATCGACAACCTCGAGCGCCAGGACAGCGAAATTCTGCTATTCCTTCTCGGCTATGGCAAAGACGGCGAGGCCAGTTTCCTGAAACACCAATCCGTATTCCTTCTGTGGCTGGCCCGGGCCAAGGACAACGTAACTATCGCCGGGGAAGGCGAGCTGGTGAATACGATCGAGAGGCACTACAACACATATATTATCGGCTTCTCCGAACTGAAACGACTCTACGCGATAAGCTTGACAGACGCGAACAATTATTACCAGCAGAGCTTAAGCCAGGATTTCAACCGGGTGCGCAGCGAAGCGCTCAGGCTCAGGGATATCAACCAGGCGACCATGTTTCAGGCCAGCCGCCGCGCGGAGCAGCTCGCCACTCAGACCGTGGTCTCCACTGTCAGCGTCGGTTTAATCGGCCTGCTGGTAGGCCTGATATTCAACCTGATGCTTTCCTCGAGGCTGGTCGGACCCCTGCATCGAATCGTGGAAGCCACCAAGAAAGTGGCCCAGGGCGATTACAGCGCCAGGGTCCCTACGGATACCAGCGATGAACTGGGCCAGGTCGCGGTCGAGTTTAACCTGATGGCGAAAAAGCTGGAACACTTTCACAGCCTCAACATCGAGCAGATCGTCTCGGAAAAGCGCAAGAGCGAGGCGATCCTGGGCAGCATTCAGGACGGGATAATCGTGCTGGATACGGACCTGAATATTTCCGATCTGAACCCGACTGCGCGGCAAATCTTCGAAGCGGGAAACGAACCGCTGACCGGCCTTCCGGTAGGGAAGCTGGTAAACGACCGCCGGCTGCTGGAGGTCCTGGCCGCCACTGTTAAAAATGGCAAAACTTCCAGAGAAGACAATGAAATGAACGTGGTTTCCGTACCGAGAAAAGAAGAGACCCAGTACTACGCTTTCACAATCAGCCCGATTATCGGCGAGTCGAGGGAACTGCTTGGCGAGGTGGCCCTGTTCCGTGACATCACCCGGCTCAAGGAGCTCGAGCGCTTGAAAAGCGACTTTGTCATGGCCGCCTCCCACGAGCTGCGGACGCCGCTGACCAGTATGGGAATGAGCGTAGACCTCCTGCTGGAGAGAGTCTATGATAAGCTGGATGAGAAGAGCCAGCTCCTGCTTACCACGGCCCGGGATGAGATAAAGAGGCTGAAGATTCTGATCAACGAGCTGCTGGAGCTGTCAAAGATCGAATCCGGCAATATCCAGATGGATTTTCAGCAATGTCCGCTCCAGCCGCTGTTCGAGAAAGTGCTCTCTGTATTCACGGCGCAGGCCGCTGAAAAGGGCATCATTCTCAGATCGAAATTGCCCGCTGACCTGCCGAAAGTGAGCGCCGACGCGAACAAGGTCACCTGGGTCCTGATGAACCTTATTTCCAACGCGCTCAGATACGTACCGGAAAAAGGAGAAATATTCCTTTCCGCGGAAAGAATCGGCGACCAGGTGCAGATATCGGTAATCGACAACGGTCCGGGGATACCGATCGAGTATCAGTCAAGAATCTTTGATAAGTTCGTTCAGCTAAAGGGGGAAACCAAGTCCGAGGGTTCGGGTCTGGGCCTGGCGATCTGCAAAGAAATAGTCAGGGCGCACAAGGGAATTATCTGGGTGGATTCAATGCCGGGCCAGGGGAGCACATTCAATTTCACCTTGCCGGTTCCTTCCGGAAACAGGAGGGCAGAGAAGTGAGCAATAAAAGCGTTCTGATTGTGGACGATGAAAAAAATATCCGGCTTACTGTTTCCACGGCCCTGGAGTCGATGGAGTATGAGATCGCCTCGGCGGTCAACGGAGAAGAAGCCCTGGGTATGTTGCGCGAACGGGATTTCAGCCTGGTACTGCTCGACCTCAAGCTGCCCGGGATGGATGGCGTGGAGGTGCTGAGAACAGTGCGGGAAATCCGGCCGGAGACCCGGGTAATTATCATTACCGCCCACGGGACCGTACAGTCCGCGGTGGAAACTCTGAAACTGGGAGCGGCCGATTTTATCCAGAAGCCTTTTACCTCATCCGAATTGCGGGAGATTGTCTCGCGGGTTCTTAATGACATTGCGACCCCGGGGAGGGTGAATTATCAGGATGATCCCGGAGACAGGTTCGTGCGGATCAATAAGCAGATTGATGAAGGCCGGCTGGAGCAGGCGGAGCAAAGTATCAGAACCACTCTCGCCGACTTTCCCGAAAGGCCTGAGCCCTATAACCTGCTGGGCGCGGTGCTGGAGCTGAAAAGCCGCTGGCCGGAGGCCGTCAAATTTTATCGCGCCGCCCTGGACCTCGATCCGACCTATAAACCGGCGATAACGAACCTGGACCGGGCCACAAGTTTCAGCAGGGCGGGCCGGGTTGTGCTTGAGGAGCCGCTTTCGGGGCCGGACGGCCTCCCCGGGGATAGAAGGCCGAATATATGACCGCGGAAGAATTCGTCATTGTGGTCGGCTGCGGGAGACTGGGTTCCCGCATCGCCAATTTCCTTAGCAGACAAGGGAAAAGCGTGGTAATCCTGGACCGGGATGAATCGAGGTTCCAGTCTCTGTCCCTGGATTTCAGCGGCTTCAAGATTCAGGGTGATGCCGCGCACATTTCCGTGTTGCGCCGGGCGAAGATCGAAAAAGCCGATATAATCATCTGCACCACGCACGACGACAACGTCAACCTGTTCGTGGCCCAGGTGGCGAAAAGGATGTTCGAGGTCCCGGTGGTCCTGGCCCGCGTTTACGATCCGCATAAAGAAGAGCTTTACAGCAAGATCGGTATCCGGACTGTCTGTCCCACCGACATTGCCGCGGACAGGTTCCTGGAAATGCTGGTCCTGTCCGGTGTCGAACCTTCA
>MFIX01000210.1:5042-18198 GCA_001780825.1 Candidatus Glassbacteria bacterium RIFCSPLOWO2_12_FULL_58_11
GGGAGACAGCCTGTATTTCCTCAGCCGGGATATTATCTCGAAGGGTCACCACGTGACAGTGGTCGATAACGACCTCGCCGAATGTACTCGTCTGTCCCGCGAGCTGAACGCGACCGTGGTTAACGGGGACGGCAGTTATTCCACGACCCTGGAGGATGCCGGAGCGATCGGGATGGATGTCCTGCTCGCGATGACCCCGCTCGATCAGGACAACCTGGTAATCTGCCAGATAGCTCTGCTGCACTTCGGGATAAACCGTTCATTCGCTCTGGTCAACGATCCGGAGAACGAGGAAGTCTTCCGCAAGTTCGGGATACAGGCTTTTTCGACCAGCGGGATCATTGCCAGCCTGATCGAGCAGCAGCTCATGCTCGACGGCATTACGAACCTGATTCTGCTGGGCGGCGGAAAAGTCAATATTACCGAGGTGCTGGTCAAGGCCAATTTCCCGGTGGCGGGCCAAACCCTTCACGAAATCCCTTTTCCCAATGACGCACTGGTGTCCGTAGTGATCCGTAACCATGAGCCGATTATTCCGCGCGGTGGGACAATTCTGCTGGAGGGCGACCGGGTTGTGCTGGTCACTCTGGCCGGAAGTCACGGGAAGGCGCTGAAAATAATAACCGGCGAGGGGATGTAAGGGCGGGGTATGGACAAATATGAGTATTTCCGCACCCGATACAGTCTTATCTTATCCTATCTCGGCATGATTCTTTGTTTCTCCGGGTTGCTGATGCTGGTCCCGCTGATTTATGCCCTGTTTCAGCCCGGCGGGGCCGCGGAGATCTTTGCCTTCCTGCCGCCGGCAGGTATTCTGATCCTCGCCGGTTATGCCTTCTGGCGGTGGCTGAGGCCCGCGGAGGACAGCGAGATAGTCCTCGATCTGCGGGACGGGGGAGTAATCGTTCTGCTGAGCTGGGTCATAGTCTGTCTCGTCTCGGCCTGGCCGTTCCAGGTTTCCTCCGGGTTCGATTTCACCCGCTCAATCTTCGAATCAGTCAGCGGCTGGACTACCACCGGCCTGTCAGTAGTGAATACGGAAAAAGTCTCCCGGGCTATTCTTCTATGGCGCAGCACCATGCAGGTCGCCGGGGGAGCCGGATTTGCAATTATCATGCTCTCGGCGATCACCGGCCCTTCCGGCTACGCCATTTCCTCGGCGGAAGGCAGAAGTCAGCAACTGGTCCCGCATGTGCGAAGGTCGGCCAAGCTTGTCCTGCTGATCTACAGCGGTTCTGTAATCGTGGGCATTGCCGCTTACCGGCTGGGCGGCATGAGCCTGTTCGATGCTGTGAATCACTCCTTCACGGCGCTCTCTACCGGCGGGTTCTCCACCCATAATGAAAGTATCGGCTACTGGGATTCGGCGGCCATTGAAGCCGTGACCATGATCTTGATGATCCTGGGCAATCTCAATTTCGTGACGAGCTGGCTGCTGCTGAGAGGAAAATTCGCTCTGGTAGGCAAGGACGGTGAAATCCGGGTGATGGCGCTGCTTATCCCGGTAAGTTTCGCCCTGGTGCTGCTGCTGACCAGTCTGCAGCTCTATCCAACCGTTGGCGAAAGCATCCGGGTGGCGGCCTTCGAGACCGTAACAGCCCTGACAACTACCGGCTTTTCCACGGTCGGCTATACTAATTGGAATTCCATTGGTGTATTCGTGCTTATCTGCCTGATGCTGATCGGCGGCGGCACCTGCTCGACTGCGGGCGGTATTAAACAATTCCGCATCTATGCCCTCTACAAAGGCCTGCTGTGGGAAATCAGGCAGGCCTTCCTGCCCAAAAGGTCCGTAAATGCGAACGCGCTCTGGTCCGGCGAGCAAAAGGTTTTTGTCAGCGACGGCCAGCTCAAGCAGATCGGGTCCTACCTGTTCATTTACCTGACGGTTTATCTCATCGGTGTCGGCATAGTCGCGGCTTACGGTTATACTCTTCAGGAAGCGTTCTTCGAATTTGCCTCGGCTCTGGGGACAGTGGGATTATCAATTGGGGTTACCAGCTATAAAGCGCCAGGGGCTGTACTCTGGGCTGAGACAGCCGGGATGTTCCTGGGCCGGCTGGAGTTCATGGTGGTGATTGTCGGGCTGGCTACAATGCTGAAAGACCTGCGGGGGATAATGTTCCGACGGAGAACATAATCCTCGAACTAATGTTCTCGAAACTAGAGCAAGGCTTATTTGCGGGCCAGCAAATTCACCCGGCGGAAAGTCTCGAAGCAGGTGCGGTCCGGCTGAAGGCTGAGCGCGAGCATTTCCGCAATTGCCCGCTCGCGAAATTGCGCTCTTTCGCTTTCCGGCAGACAGGGCAAAAAGGGCACCAGGCTGGGGACATCGATCCAGGCGATCATGGCCTCCCGGTCCGCGAAATACCGGTCCGCGTTTTCTCCCCAGAACTTTATCTCCGCAAAAGGAAATTCCCTGACCAACCGCCCATATTCCTCGATTCCGGGCATGTACCAGGGCCAGTCGAATTCCCGGAACGAGGCCGCATACTCTTCCCGCGCCATGACTTTCCGGATTACCGTGAAGAAATTCCTGCAGTTGCCCTCCGACGCAAAGTTGAACCGGGCGATCCCTCCGGGCTTTAAGCACTTATATACTCCGGCCAGCAAACCGCGGTGGTCCTTGATCCAGTGCAGGGCGGCATTGGAGAAGACCAGATCGAACTCGTTTTCGAAGGAGATTTCCCGGATATCCGCCAGCTCGAATTTCAGGTTTTCTTTCTCGTGTTTCCGGGCCGAATCGATCATGCCCCGCGAGGCGTCGATCCCGAGCACGAATCCCCGTGGCGAAAGATCGGCCAGACTGCGGGTCAGCGCGCCATCCCCGCAGCCCAGATCGAGAATCCGCTCATCGCCCCTGAACCGCATTTCAGCGATCAGCCGGCCGCCCCATTCTTTCTGATGCGCGGAGGCAGCCCGGTATTTTTCGCCGTCGAATTCGAAAGTCACTGGCTATCCACGCCTGCTGCAATTCAGATCTTAGCCTGTCTTGCGCCGCTAGTTAATCCATTTGAGAAAAAAATTTCACCTGCATCTCATATTGGGCGCACCCATGTGTGCGCCCAACTACCATCGAGAAATGCTGATGCGCCGGGCAATGGCGGGAAAGTCCCCTCTAACAAGAGGGGTGTCCCGGCCTGCCGGGACGGGGTGTGTCATTCAAATCATCCTGAAGATTGACCGTCAGCAAGAACAACTTAGCGCTTATGGGGTCCGCCTAAACATTATTTGCAGCTTATTATATAATCCGGAGCTCAATCCACGCTGGTAAAAACATACTGATGAAACAGGTTCCAGTCATCCGTGAAACGGTGGCTGATTATCCGCGCGCCGGCGCGCTCGAGCAGCCGCAGCCAGCAGGTGGTATCCAGCTCAAATACATCCCGCTCCAGCCTGAGGCTCGTTCCCGCGGTTTCCACCTGGCCGATACACCAGTGGATCAGGATAGCCTCCAGGCGCCGGCCGAGTTCCGGGTCGAGCCCCGGCTCCTCCAGCGAGGCGGCCACAGCCGGCGCGGCCCGGGTGATATAAGAGTCGATCAGGCGGTCGATCAGCAGCGGGTCATCCGGAGCCAGGTCGATTTCCGTATAGACATCGGACTCGTTAAGGATGCAGATTCCACGTCCCGGGCGCACGCTGGAGAGAAACCTTTCCAGCAGCTCGAGCTTGCCCGGCCCCTCCAGCCCATAGCGCTTTCTCTGGTTGCTGTCGAGTCCCGCCACGTGGTGCAGCATCAGGCCGCAGACAATCAGGTCCGCCGGCGGGATTTCAGCCTCCTCGACCCGGCCGGCCAGGACCCGGAACTTCAGGCTCCCGGGCAGCGCGGATTTGACCGCCTCGCGCGCGCTTTCCTGCGGGTCGATCAGGGTGAAAGAACCCCTTTCATTCTCGCGGAAGAAATCCCGCCACAGGGCCCCGTTCCCGCCGCCGATTTCCACGATATGCCAGCCGGGCCGCGCATCCAGGAATTCGCGGATGACCCGGCGGTTGTATTTGTATAGCTCGCGCATCGGCTCGATAGTGGTCCAGGCCTCGTACAGGCTATCCTCGCTGAAAGAGCTGTTCCACTCCTCGGTTTTCTCCGCGGGCAGGCTTTCCCGCGCTCGAGCGAGCGCCTCGCGGCGCTTGGCCCGCGGCAAAGCCGCTATCTCCGACAGAATCTGGCGCCACATAGTGCTGCCGCTCCAATCAGTGCAATCAGGCGAAATGCCAGAGGCCGGCCGGTCAATGCAATTTCGAAGATATTAAGTAATGCTTTCACTTATTACCGGCAAGTGGTTTTTCCGGTTATTGGTTTCTCCGGTAGCGGCCCGCTGGCAGGCAGCCAGCCATTATGTCGAGAGGGGTTTGACCGGGGTTAATGATGGATTTGCGCCTGAGTGTGAATTCGCCCCCGGCTTTTGAACGCCCGGGGGTATCGGGCAGGGATTCAGTCCTGAAGGGGACGGGCGGGAACCAGCAGGAAGGAGATTTTCATCCGGCTGATCAGTTTCGAGGCCACGCTGGCCGACCAGAAAGCCCGGGTGCCGGCTTTGCCGTGGGTCGCCAGGACCACGAGGTCGGCTTCCCGGCCCGCAGCGATATTCGATATCTCCTCCACCGGGTCGCCCCGGCTGAGTGTGGCCTGAACCTCTATCTCCTGCTCTTTCAACTGCTGCACTTTGCGCTTGAGATAGTTGACCGCTTCCTCGGCCTGGATGTCGAGCACGGCCCTTGCCGCGCTGGGCAGCAGGCTGCCCGCGGCCGCCTCCTGGCCTTTGAGCGCGCCGGGGGTCGGGACGACAAAAAGGAGCTGCACGAGCGAGCCGCAGATCGCGGCCAGGGAGGCGGCCGCCAGCAGGCCCTGTTCGTGCTCAGCATCCCCATCCAGGGGCACCACCAGCTTCTGGAAGAGTTTCTCTTCGATCCGGCTGGAGCGGAGCATCAATACCGTGGTGCGGCCCAGGCTGAGTGTCTGCTGGGCCAGGTTGCCGAACAGCATGTTCCTGAAGCGATCCTCACCGTGGGCGCACATCAGCAGCAGGTCCGGCTTAAATTCCTCCACGTGCTCGGCCAGGCTGCGGGCCACATCCTTGATCCCGGTAAGGTGGACATGCCATTCAACCGTCACTACCGCGGGAAAGCTGCGCCGGGCCAGGTCCTTCAGATACTCTTGCGCCTCCTCAGCGCCGGTCAGGTGCCGCAGGCCGTGCACCCTGGCCGGAGCCTGGCTCTCGATTACATGCAGCAGGGTAACTTTCGCCTCGGTCTTCTCCGCCAGGATAGCGGCAACACTCACGGCGGTTTCCGCCAGCGGGGTGCCGTCCAGCGGGACCAGCAAATGCTTGAACATCTTCAATCCCCCCAGATCGTCTGGTAGATCAGGAACAGGTTAAGTGCGACTATCATCCCGGCGGCCAGCCAGGCCAGCCAGCCGGTCAGGCGACGGTTGGTCAGGACCCCCATCAAGTCGCTGCGGCTGGTGAATTTCACCAGCGGAATCACCGCCAGCGGCAGGCCGAAACTCAGCACCACCTGGCTCAGCACCAGGGTCCAGGTCGGGTCGAGGCCGAGGAAAATCACGATCAGCGCAGGCAGCATGGTGACTACCCGCCGCACCCAGACCGGCACGTGAAAATTCAGGAAGCCCTGCATGATTGTCTGTCCGGCCATTGTGCCGACCGCCGAGGAGCTCAGGCCAGCCATCAGGAGCGAGATGGCGAAGACCTGGCTCGAGATCGGCCCGAGCAGCGGCTCCAGGGTCAGATAGGCCTTTTCGAGGGCATCGATATTGAGCATCCCGCGGGAATGGAAAGTCTGGGCGGCCATGATCAGCATCGCGGCGTTGACCGCTCCGGCCACGCTCATCGCCAGCACCACGTCGATAGTCTCGTAGCGCAGCAGCTTTTTCAGCCTTCCGGGCTCGCGCGTACGGATCCTGCCCTGGGTAAGAGCAGAGTGCAGGTAGATGACATGCGGCATTACCGTAGCCCCCAGGATCCCAGTAGCCAGCAGGATGCTCTGCGCTCCCTGGAAGCGCGGGGGCAGGAAGCTTTCCAGGATAAGCTGCGCCTGCGGACGCACGATGAACATTTCGACCAGGTAGCAGAGAGCCACCACCCCGACCAGGGCGGTGATCACGGCTTCCATAGGCCGGAAACCATAGCGCTCGAGCCCCAGGATGATAAAGGTGACCACCGCGGTGAGCAGACCGGCAATCCAGAGCGGCATCCCGAACAGCAAGTTAAACCCGATCGCCGCGCCGAGGAACTCAGCCAGGTCCGTTGCCATCGCTACCAGCTCCATCACCACCCACATGGTCCAGACCAGCCAGGGGCGGTAATGTTCGCGGCACATCTCGGCCAGGTTCCGGCCCGTGGCGATCCCCAGCTTGGCCGCCAGAGTCTGCACCAGCATGGCGATCAGGTTGCTGGCCACCACCACCCAGACCAGAGTGAACCCGAAACGCGCGCCGCCCTCCAGGTTGGTGGCGAAATTTCCCGGATCGATATAAGCCACGCTGGCAATAAACGCCGGGCCCAGGAAGGGCCAGAGACGGCCCAGGCCCCTGCGGGTGGTCTCGCCGGAAAGCACCTCCACCGCCGCGCTCACCGTATCCCGGTCCGCTGAACCCATCCCGGCTTTCTTATTTTCCATTGGCTTCGGCATGGCCTCACTCTTTTCGATTATCGGGCGGTCTTTTCAAGAATACTATACATTAAGCGAGAGTTCAATGTTGAGACTTTGTTCGCAACTGGAAATCCGTGACTGATATCTGGTATATTTCCAATAAGCAAATTCCGCCCAAAGACCCGGTCTAACATTGGCAATTTACGGAGTGCAGTGGGAATGCTTCACAGATTCGGTTCTATGATAAAAAGACTTGCACAAAACGAAACGAGGCGTTACATTAGTTTATTTGAGATTGAGAATCAATCTTATAACAAAAGTTAACTTATGCCAGTTCTTTAGGAGTTAAAATGGAAAAACAAAAGTCTCTCCCCGAGGTCCACGCCAGCGTTGAGATTTACAAAAATGCCACATTCTGGAGACGGTTACTCACTTTCAGCGGACCGGCATTCATGGTCTCGGTGGGCTACATGGACCCGGGCAACTGGGCGACGGACCTGGCCGGGGGCGCGCAATTCGGGTATCGCCTTATCTGGGTGATCCTCCTGTCGAACATGATGGCCATCCTTTTCCAAACCCTTTCGGCGCGAATGGGGATCGTCATGGGCCGCGATCTGGCCCAGGCTTGCCGCGACCACTATCCGCCCTGGATTAGCCGGATTCAATGGGTTGTCTGTGAGATCGCCATCGCCGCCTGCGACCTGGCCGAGGTCCTCGGCTCGGCCATCGGTCTGAAATTGCTTTTCGGCATTCCGTTGTTGTGGGGCGTACTCATAACCGCTCTCGATGTGTTCATTCTGCTCCTTCTGCAATCTTTTGGCATCCGAAAGATGGAAGCCCTGATCCTGACCCTCGTTTTTACCATTGGAGTCTGTTTTGGCCTGGAGATGTTTCTCTCCCGGCCCGATCTGGGCGGGATTATCGGGGGATTCAAGCCGACCGCCCTCGACAGCACTTCTCTGTACATCGCCATCGGCATTATCGGCGCGACGGTAATGCCGCATAACCTGTACCTTCATTCCGCGCTGGTCCAGAGCCGGGCCATAGAACGCAACGAGGGCGGCCTGAAGGAGGCCGCGCGGTTCAACCTGATCGACTCGGTAGTGGCCCTCAATGCCGCCTTTTTCGTCAATGCCGCTATCCTGGTCCTGGCTGCGGCGACTTTTTACAAGACCGGCCACAGCGAGGTCGCCTCGCTCGAGCAGGCCCATTCGCTGCTCGAGCCGCTGTTAGGCACCGTGATCGCCCCGGTCGCTTTCGCCGTGGCTTTGCTGGCTTCCGGACAATCCTCCACGGTGACCGGCACGCTGGCCGGCCAAATCGTGATGGAGGGTTTCATCAACATCCGCCTGCGCCCGTGGCTGCGCCGCCTGGTGACCAGAAGTCTGGCGATCATCCCCGCCGCCCTCGTGATCTTTTACCGGGGTGAATCGGCGGTGGATGCCCTGCTCGTCCTGTCACAGGTAATCCTCTCCCTGCAGCTTTCCTTCGCCATCGTGCCGCTGATACATTTTACCAGCGACCGGCGGAAAATGGGCCGGATGGCTACCCCGCTCTGGGGGCGTCTCCTGGCCTGGCTTGCGGCAGCGGTGATCCTTGGGCTGAACCTCAAATTGGTCTATGATACGCTCAGCGGCGGATTGAGCGAGGGAAGTCAGCCGGTGAAATACCTGCTCCTGCCCGCATGTTTAATCTTGATCCCGCTGCTGGCCTGGATGATCATCGAGCCGCTGCTCCGCTGGCGCCCGGTCCGGGAGCTTCCGCCAGTTCCGCAGTTCCCCGGACTCGTTCGGGAGCAGGCGCTGGGTGCACAATTCAATCGCATCGGCATTGCCCTGGAGGCGGTGCGGGGCGACCGCGATATCCTGTCCGGCATGATACCGCTGGCCCGGGCCACCGGCGCTGAAATCGTCCTGATGCACGTGGTTGAAAGCGCGACCGCGCGCTTTATCGGCCGCTCAGTCCAGGATGAGGAGGCCCAAAGGGACCGCGATTACCTCGAAGAGATTCGCAAACAGCTTGAAAGCAGCGGAATCTCTTGCCGGTTGCGGATCGGCGCGGGAGAACCCGAATCGGAAATCGCGCGAATGGCCGAGGAAGAAAAAATCGATCTGATTATTGTCGGCAGCCACGGCCACCGCCTGCTGGGCGACCTCTTCCACGGCGAAACTATTAACCAGTTGCGTCATATTACCAGTATCCCGGTCCTATCCATCCGGACGGGCCTGGATTAGGAATCAACTCGGGCAGAGGCGGGATTGAATATCGCGAGAAAGCGCGATTCAATTCCCGGCTTTTTACTCGCCATATCCGGGAAGGCTTATTAACTTGCGGACTGCAAAAGTTAATGGGTTCAAAGCAGTATTGCGGCCTTTGGCAGGGTAAAGTTATAGACGTCTTTTCGGCTGGGCGCTTCCAGAAAATGAAGTAAGCCTTGCCCAAAAGGCTTGCCTTTTCCAACAGATCGAAGGCTGCCTCGCCCGCTATAAATCAGCGCTTTTAGCGCAATTTACCCTGGTCAATCCCGGAGCAAGTCCAAATGCCATGTTACAGACTGTCTAAAGACCTTTTCAGCCGCTTAATCTCCTGCAGCATTGCCTGCCTGTTGTCCTGCGGAAGCCTGGCCGCGCAGACCGCAGACAGGCCGGCCGGTCCGGTCCCGCTGCGGAGTGTGGCCGAATTCGCGCTGCACTATGATGCCAGACTGGAAAATCCTTTCATGGAGATCGAGGCCGGGGCGGTGTTCAGCGGGCCGGATGGCCGGGCGTCAAAAGTGGAAGGTTTTTATGACGGCAAGGGGACATGGCGCTTCCGCTTCGTCCCGCGCATCCCGGGACCCTGGAAGGCCGCGCTCAGGCTGATACGCGGCGGCGAGACGGTGGCCTCGCGGGAGGAATCATTTCTTTGCTCGCCCGGCAATAACCGCGGGTTTCTGGAGCTTAGCCCGACCAATCGCTACCGTCTGCAATACGAGGGCGGCACGCCGTATTATCCGGTGGGCATCCAGACTTGCGGCGAAACCGAGGCCGGCCTGGATGGTCCGCCGCGCGGCGAGGGCAAGTGGCGAACGGTGCCCATGGAGAAATACCTTCAAGCTTACGAGGGAGCGGCCAATCTATGCCGCATCCAACTGGGCGCGGGCACCAGGAACGGCTGCGCCTGGGAGGTGATCACCGACCCGCCGGGGCTCTACCGTTATGATCTCGAGATCTGCCGCCGCCTGGATGAGCTTTATCGGCTGCTGTCCCGGCACGGCTTCTCCACCATCCTCATCCCATTCCAGGACATGAGTCTCTGGGGGACTGACTCCACTGCTTTCGGCTCCACTCATGACCTCGAGGGCTGGAAAAACATACACAATTCCGAGGCCGTCCGGCCGGTGCGGCATTACCTGCGCTACCTGGTGGCGCGCTACGCTGCCTTTACGGATATCTGGGAACTGTTCAACGAGGATGCTTTCACCCCGGATGAGTGGCTCTCGGCCATGGCGGCCTATGTGGACAGCCTGGACCCTTACGGCCACCTGCTGACCACGAATTACGAGCGGCCGCTGGCCGCCTGGTGCGACCTGGTCACTCCGCACGAGTACATGTGGATGCCGGCCCGCGAGGTCGATGCGCACCTGGCCAAGGAGTTCGCGCGCCTCAAGAGCTTCGGTAAGCCCGTGCTCTACACCGAGTTCGGCAACCAGGGCGGACTGACCAACCGCGACCCGGTCAAGTGGCGGATTGCGGTCTGGACCGCTTTCATGAACGAATCGGCGATCCTGTTCTGGAGCATGGGCGGCATCCTGGTGCCGGAGGTGGAAAACCCGAAAGGCGGGGGCAATGCCAATGCCTACCTGGGGCCGGAGGCCCGGGCCTATTTCCGCAATTTCCTCTCATTCGTGCGGGACCTGCCGCTGGACCTGCGGCCGGTTATGGTGGGCTATGGCGAGCGCGGGGATGAGCTGCGGCGCTACGCCCTCTCCAACGGCAGGCTGACCCTCCTGTACCTTCAGCATTTCACCGGCCATGAGAGCGCGGCGCAGGGGGATGTCTATGTCTGGACCGGGCCGGGGAGCTTCGAGATCGAGTGGTACGATCCGGCCTCCGGCAGGGTTGCCTCGACGCAGAAAGAGAAAACTGAGGGCAACGTGCTCATTTTCCGCTCGGCGCCGGTGACCAGCGACCTGGCGGCCCGGATCAGACGCGAGCAATAAGCCAGGCGCAATTCAGGCGTTTTCTGTCCCGGCTCTGACCGGTTTTTTCAGGAAGATTGACAGTCCGGCAGCGACAAAACAGAAAATCCCTCCGGAGATAAAAGCGATCTTATAGTCTCCGGTCAGATCGAATACCTTTCCGCCGAGTATCGGACCCACAATCCCCGCCACGCCGTATGAGGTAAACACCAGCCCGTAGTTAACGCCCACGTTCCGCGTGCCGAAATAATCCGCCGTAGCCGAGGGGAAAAGCGCGAAAATGCCGCCGTAATTAAAGCCGACCCAGGCCGAGGCTACCCCCAGTAGCAGGGCGGTCCCGCTCATCTTGATCAGCACCAGCATCATCAGGCCCTGCAGAAAAAACATCAGCAGCATGGCCCGGGTCCGGCTCAGGAAATCCGAGGCGTAACCCCAGGAGATCCTTCCCGCTCCGTTGAAGAGGGCCAGAATGCCGACCGCGGCGCCCGCCGCGGCGGCGCTCAGGCCGCTGTGTACGCCGAAGGGCTTCAGGTTGCCGATAACCATCAGGCCCGCCGAGGCTCCCAGGGCGTACATGAGCCAGAAAATCCAGAACTGCGGCAGAGCGAGCATTTCGCTCCAGGGATAATCATTTTGCGGCAGGTTAGCGACGGTTTGTTTGACCGGCGAGAGACCCTCCGGCAGCCAGCCCGCGGGAGGATTGCTCAGCAGCAGTGCCCCTCCCGGCACCCCGGCCAGGAAAATAAGCCCCAGGCTCAGGAAAGCGGTGGACAGGCCATAGGCGGTAATCAGATAGGAGGCCAGTTGGGCGAAAATCCAGGCCCCAGCGCCGAACCCCGCGACTGCCAGGCCGGTAATCAGGCCACGCTTGTCCGGGAACCATTTGATCAGGGCCGCGATGGGGCAGACATAGCCCAGGCCGAGGCCCGCGCCGCCGATCACTCCGATAGTCAGCATCAGGCCCGCGAATGAGCTGCCGATAAATGCCGCCAGGATATAGCCGATACTCAGTAGAATGCCGCCGGTCAAGGCGACTTTGCGCGGGCCGGTCTTGTCCTGCCATCTCCCGGCAAAGATCATCACCAGGGCGAACACGGCCAGAGCGACCGAGAAAATGATCTGGGTCTGGGTTGTAGTAAAGGCATAAGCTTCTTTCAGGGGATTGACAAACACGCTCCAGGAATAGATCGCGCCCAGGCAAAGCTGGATGATCAAGGCACCCAGGACTATCCACCAGCGGCTCATTTTCATTTCGGCCTCTCAAATGCCAAAGGTTGCGGTTTACCTGCCGGAAACGCGATCTGATTCTCAAAATGGTATCATTATATGAGAAAGAAATCAAGAATCATTATTAATATAAAAAAATTCCCCTAAATTCGCTCTGGGGTAATTCGGATAAGAGAATTGTAGGGGCGACGCATGCGTCGCCCTTACACGTGGCAACGTTTGAAAGCAACAGGCATGTATGGGCGGACCCCTGTGTCCGCCCATAATGTGAGTTTCGACGCTTGCCGCAGTCATTCGCCGGCAGGGCGGGAAAGGTCCAGCAGCACCGGCAGCCAGACCCGGTAGCGGACAGCGCTGTCCCAGGGATTGCCGGCCGAGGCGAAATCGCACATACGGATCAGGCGCTTCTCGCCGCTGTCCCGGCCCGAAGGGTCGCCGATCACAGGGACACTAAAGACCATACCGAATTCTCTCGGAGCAACCGGGTCCGCCTGCAGCTCGACAAACCCCTTGTTTTCGACAATCCGCTGCAGTTCGGTGTCCGCAGCCTCGCTCTCCAGACGGCTGTCCCGCGCCAGCACTACCGGCCCCCGCGCGACAGCGACCTGCGGCCCGCCGCCCGGATCCCGGATTACCCTGCCCCGCAGGTCCAGTTTCAGGATCACAGAGTCGCCGGCTTGCCAGGATTTTGTCAGGCGCGCATAAGCTCCGGGAGTAATATCGGAAACCTCAACTCCATCGGCGCTGATTTCCGTCTCCGCGCTCCAGGCGGGCACCCGCAGCCGCAGGCTGAAACGCTCCGGATGCTCCGGCTTCACCCGAATGATCACTTTATTGTGCAGCGGGTAGTCCGTTTCCTGAACAATTTCCACCCGGTTGCCGGAGGATAAGGTTACTTCGGCGCGGCCCGCCGTATAAAGGTTCACCACCGGCCCCTCATCCGAGGCCATTGCCGCCACCAGCGGCGCCACCAGCAGGCCGCGCGGTCCATTGGCATTGCAGCAGTGCAGGTTCATATCGCACTGGTTGTCGCCGGGGGAGCGGCGGCCCCGCAGCGGGCTGTACTTGGCGAAATCGCTGCCGTCGGCGGTGTTCGCGCCCAGCAGAGCGTTGTAAAGCGTTTCCTCGATCGCCTCG
>MFIX01000211.1:0-2149 GCA_001780825.1 Candidatus Glassbacteria bacterium RIFCSPLOWO2_12_FULL_58_11
AGTATTCCGATAATTACGGCGACAACCAGGACCAGGCGGGTCTCCGACCAATTGATCAGCTTAACAAGAGGGGAGACAAGTTCCTCGTAGGCTTTGGAGGAAATATCTGGCAAGCGTTTTAACATGTTAGAGGCAGAAAGCGTAAGTTTCGAAGTTAAATCGGATTATAAAATTTTTGAAGATAAGTAATTCTTTGCGGAAAGTAAACAATCTGTCCTGAAGAAGTAATTCGCTACCGTCTAAGAACTTCCATTGGCCGATCAGGTATTAATGAGCTTTCGGTTGAGCGGCGATCCAACCATGGAAGCCTTGGTCCTGGGCCTCGCCTGATGCTTCAGCTTCATGAGGGGCAATGGTTTAGCTTTCCGGGAAAATTTGCGGCCAGTTTTCACTTGACAAACGAAAATCAACTTTTTATTATCAAGCACACATATACCGTAAGTTGCGGTCCCACAGTGCCGAGCGGGAATAGCTCAGTGGTAGAGCGCCACCTTGCCAAGGTGGATGTCGCGGGTTCAAGTCCCGTTTCCCGCTCCATTTTATTTTAGGCGGCGTACCCAAGTGGCTAAGGGAGAGGTCTGCAAAACCTTTATTCGGCGGTTCGATTCCGCCCGCCGCCTCCAGCATCCCGGCCCGGCCTGAATCTCGCGAGCCGGGCTTTTTATTATAAAAGAAAAGGGGCTGCCCGGCCAGGACGGCCCCTTTCGATTTAACTCAATAGTCCGGCTTTTGCCGCAGGGGCATGGCCTGCCGTGCCCGATAAACCTGGACCTCAGGCGCCCAGCACAGAAATATAGCGGATGTCCTTGATCCGGATCAGGTGGCTGATCCGCGAGCTTTCGCCCAGATACAGTGCGCCATCCGCTCCGCTGACCAGGGTGTCGATCCGGTAGATTGTCCAGCCGCGCTCATGGATCACCCCCAGCTCGCGCAGGTCGCCGTTTTGCGGATTGTAGCGGAACAGCTTGCTGATCCCGCTGTCTTCGCCTCCCACGCCGTAAAGCATCCCATCCGCGCCGACAGCCAGGGCCCGGATACGCTGCTGGCGGATCGGCTTGCCCAGGCAGATCACCTCGCCGTTTGCTGGATTAAATTTGAAAAGATAGCCATCCGAGTAAGTCCCGCCGTAAATCATTCCGCTGCTGTCCCGGGCCAGGGCATCGACCGAAATTTCGGTGATTATCGCATCCTCAGTGCCGATCATCAGCGGCATCTGGACTTCGGTATCGACCAGGCGGTCCTGGCGCAGGTCGTATTTGAAAAAATACCCCTGGTCGCGCGAGCCCCAGATATTGCCCTCTCTGTCGCAGATAATAGCCCGCGGCGGGAAGTACCTCTTGCGCCACGCCGAGCCGCCGATCGAGCGCTCCCAGCCCTTGCCGCGTTCCTCGCCGACATCCGTGACTACCAGTTTGCCCTCTCCGGTCTCTTTGGGCGGGTTCAGGTAGTCCTTGATCGTGGCCATGATATCGCCGATCACCCGGATTTTCCCACTGGCGATTTCATAGCTGAAAAAAAGGCAGGAGGGTTCAGTCACGCCGTACAGGATTTTCCCGTCCTGTCCCGGGGTCATGACATAAATTCCCTCGCCCTCGGCCACTATCCCCAGATCGCTCACTTTCCTGGCGGCGATATCATAGCGGAAGAGGTGGCCGGAAGGCTGCGGCCGGTCTTTTCCCGGAGCCTCGGTCCAGGTGCCGCCGTACAGGTTGCCGTCCGCGCCGGCCAGCAGGGCGTGATTGATTTTCTGCTGCCCCGGCAGAGCCGGGGAAAGCTTCCCGAGGATTTCCACCTGTCCGCCGGCATAACGGAACAGGTAGGCTTCCTTGCCGGGCCGGTCGGCGCTGGTGCCGCCGTAAATATTACCATCCGGGCCGGCAGTCAGGGAGGTCACCGCGCTCTGGCCGTAAGGGATTTCGCCGCCGGATTCGCGGGTCAAATCCAGCACCTCGCCGGCCAGCCATCTTTCAGCTAGGCCCACTCCGGCGAAAGCCAGGCTCGCGGCCAGGATAAGGCCCAACGCTCTTTTGCGTGTCAAGCGGTTTTTCTGAGTTCTCATCTTTACTCCACAGGTCGGGTTCTTATTCCGGGTTCAAGGGCCGTTTACTTTTTCTAGACTTTTGTATCGGCCGGATCGTAGATCAGCAGA
>MFIX01000211.1:2164-6831 GCA_001780825.1 Candidatus Glassbacteria bacterium RIFCSPLOWO2_12_FULL_58_11
TCGCCGCCGTGGATATTGAAGTAGACCAGCCCCTCATAGACTCCCGCGCCGTAGCAGTAAAAGGCCTGGATCGTCTCCCGGCCGATCCTGCCGCAATCGATCCGCCTGCGCTCGAGGATATCATAGCGCATGACATGCATCCCGCCGCCGGCCTCGAACCCATGGGTTCCGGCGATATAGTATAGCGAGCGGCCATCCGGCGTAAGCGCCAGGTTCGGGCTGTAAACCGCGCCGGCTTCGATCACCGGGCCCAGGTTGATTAATTCTCTTTTGGCCGGGTCGAACTCGAACATCCAGCCGCCGTTGGTGATACAGTACACCTTGCCCGCGGTAGGGCCGCAGCCCAGGACATGGACCCGCAGCGCCTCGTTGCGTGGCAGGGCGATTTTCGTGTCTATCAGATCGTCCTTTTCGGGGTCGTAATAGACAAAACAGCCGAAATTGTTGTTGGTCCAGACTGTATGGTCGGTGAAGACAAACAGGTCGCGGCCCCAGTTGAGCCGCATCCGGTTGGGGCCCTCGGGATGGTAGCTCACCGTGCCCAGGTCGCGCACAACTTTGGTGTCCAGGGGATAGATCAGGAACTCGGTCTGCGGCCAGTTGATCAGGTAGAGAATATTGCGCTCGACATCCAGGTCCGCGGCGATCAGGCTGACATAGTGGTCGGGGATTCCCAGGTCGACAGTTTCCCCGCTCTGCAGGTCGTGCTGGTAAACATGGCCGCCCATGTAGCCCGAGGGATGGACCATATGGGTGTACATGGTGGCGTAGCTGCCGCCGATCATCCCGGCAAAATATACCTTGCCGTTCCGGCCCTCCAGAGCTCCGGTATGGATCTTGGAGTCCCAGAGCCCGTCGAATCCGATCGATTTGCCGAGCTGTTTGCGCGCCTCGAAGACCATGTCCATTTTGAAGGTGTGCGGGTCGTAGCGCACCAGCCAGATCGAGGCGCCCAGATCGGAATGTGTGGCCGGCGGCAGGTAAATGCGGCCGTCCGAGGCCACCAGGAGACTGCCCCAGAAGGAATGCAGGTTGCGCTGGATGGAGAGCGGCAGGGCCTTGACCGTTTTGTAGCTCTGCGCATCCTGCCAGAGCCGGACCGCGATCTCGTGGCCGCGGACATCGAAAGACTCGATCAGCGTCTCGCCGCGCGCCGGGGAGGGGGGCGACAGAAGCATGAAAGACAGCAGGACCAGGCCGGGCATAGCCCGGAACAGAAGGAACCGCATGAGCTGTCTCCGGCATTGAAGGTGAATGGAAAAGTAGAGAAAGAAAAATCGCTGAATAAAGAAAATTCCCATCGGCGAGGCCGGCCGGTTCCCGAATTTTTCAGGACCGCTGATATTCCCGCCGAAAAACAATACTGCCTGATCGGCGCTGCGTCAATTGCCGCCGGGGGCAGGCTTGGGAAGGCTGTCCAGTGAATGCTGACGGGCAAGATTGTCCCGCAGCTGCATAAGTACAGTGGTTTCACTGGCGGAGAGGTCCTGCTTTTCATAAGGGTCGTGAGCGATATTGTAAAGCTCATCCGCGCCTTTGGCCGGGTCGCCGCCCTGGTGCACCAGCTTCCAGTCACCCTGGCGCAGGGCGAGCTGGCCGCCGGTGTTCCAGTAAAAAGTCCGGCTTCCTCCTAATTTGCCCTCCAGCAGCGTGGAGATGTCCTGACCCTCGACTTTCAGCGGCTGCGGGATTGCGGCTCCAGCAAGCGCTGCGAAAGTCGGCAGAAGGTCCATTACATGGGCGGGATAGCCGACTTTGCGGCGGTTGAGCCAGCCCGGCAGGCTGAAAATCGCCGGGACCCGGACGCCGCCCTCATAGACCGAGCCTTTCCAATCGCGGAACGGCTTATTGTCCCCCAGGACATCGTAAGGGCCGTAAGCGCCGCCGTACTCGCGCTCTGAGCTCACCCAATCCTGCTGGGCCCCGTTGTCGCTGATAAAGATCACCAGCGTATTGGAGGTAATGCGCTTCTTTTCCAGCGCTGAAAGAATGCCGCCAATCGCCTCGTCCATATGGGTCATCGCGGCGGCGTACAGCCGGCGGGACTTGTTCTGGATGGTTTTCTCATATGGCGCGATCCACTTTTCCTCCTCCTGCAGGGGATAGTGGGGGACGCTGAATGCGCTGTAGATGAAAAACGGCCGGCGGGGATCGCTGACCCGGATCAGGCGAATGGTTTCCTGGGCGATAAGGTCCGTGGCATGGCCCTTTTCCTCGATAAACTTGCCATCGCGCTGCCAGGTCGGGTCGCCGTTTTTATAAATATGGCTGAGCTGGTCGAGCTGGCCGTGAAGGTAGCCGTAGGAGGAGGTGAACCCGTACTTGTTCGGCCCGTTTTCCGGTTGCAGGCCCAGGTGCCATTTGCCTACCTGCGCCGTGAAGTACCCGGCATCGCGAAGCAGACTGGCTAAAGTACCCTGGTCCGTGGGCAGGACCTGGGTGCTGCGGCCGGCAATCGGCTCCAGGATTCCATAGCGGCTGGGCGGCCGGCCCATCAGGATCGAAGCGCGGGTGGGCGAGCAGGTCGGGCAGGCGTAGAACTGCTCCATCTGCACGCCCTGGCCGGCCAGCTTGTCAATATTAGGCGTCCGGATCTCGGAGCCGTTATAGCCGACATCATGCCAGCCGGCGTCATCCGCGATCAGCAACAGGATATTGGGCCGCGAGGGTTTGTCCCCGGCGATCTGCGCGAAAGCGGATTGGACAGCCAATCCGGCGGCTGCAGCTCCGGCAAAACCCAGACCGGCCCGCTCGATAAACCTTCGCCGGCTGATCGGAAATGTCGGGGGAAAATCGGTTTTATCCTCCATTAGTATTCTCCAGGCAAGGTTTTTACAACTGGCGCTGTAATCCCGGGTGTGGGGAATGAAAGGCCGGACAATTTCAGTCGTACGGGAAGGTTCTATTCTAGTTCAAGCTAATGCTTACACTTGCCCATTGCAATAATTGTTGCAATGGCTTACGAAATTTCTCAAGATTAAGCGGGAAACTGGCGGAGCATCCGGGAGTGTGAGAGGGATTTTCAAGACCGCGGCGTTGATTTTTATACCTCCGGGGTCTAAATTAGGCTCCAGGTCTTATTGAACAAGCCCATCTCTTCCTGTTGAAGAAATATCATATAAATTTCGCGTAACATAATCTTCAAAACTCAGTCCGCGAGGCTCCAGATGACCATCCGGCATAGCCTGTCCCTGGTTCTCGGCTTGATATTAACTGCAGCGGCGGCCCTGAAAGCTCAGGGTATGGATGTATTCGCCACTTTCGAGGATTTCGCCCAGGTCGATTCGGTGAAAACTACCCCGGGTGTCGAGGTGCGCCAGTCCTCGCGTTTCCCGCTCTGGGGCGAGAATTCCCTTCAGACGGATTACCCGGTCTCCGGGGGCCGGATCGAGGTGACCGACATACCGCGGGACTGGCGCGGTCAAGAGGCCCTGCTGGCCTTTGCCTGGAGCGAGCAGCCCGCGGAACTGGAGCTTTCGCTATGCGATGCGGCCGGGAACAGCTACAGCAAGACTTTTGCGCTGCGCACCGGGGCTAATCACATCCAACTCAAGCTGGAGCGGGCGGAGGCGCTCGAGCTGAGCAGGATGCGCTCGATTGCCCTGGCCTCGAAACACCCGGGAAGATTTTATCTGGACTATTTCGCCCTGGACCGTTTCCACCCGGTGCTCGAGGAGCGCGGACGCTGGGATTTCGACTACACGATGAAAGTCGAGACCCCGCATGTCGCTTGGGCCCGGCCCTTTAACGGCGGCCCGCTCAAAGTCTATTCGCTCTGCGGCGTGATCGACGGCCGCTCGATTATCGAGCTGGCCCAGCGCCTGGAGCTGAATTTCAAGGCCGCCACTCTCGGTATCCGACCCGGCACGAACATGTACGGTTTCGGCGACTTCTACGAGCAGCGCAGAGGCCCCAGCAGCGGCTACAGCCTGGCCTATACCTATATCGCGGATGACCTGCTCAACGGGCCGGATTATGATGTCATCCTCTGGCCGGCCCTGCGGCCCTGGGAGGAGTTCCCGAAAGAGGTGCGGGAGAACGTGCGCAAGCGGGTCGAAGCGGGGGCCGGACTGGTGTTCTTTTATCCCTTAAGCCGCAAGCCCGAGGGTGATGACCTGTGGGACATCTCCCCGATTGTCCGGCCAGTGAGCAACGTGAATATCTGGCCCGAGGACTCGGTCGAGGTGGACTCCGCGAAGATCGACAAGCGGCCCTGGAAACCGAGCACCACTCACTATATCAGCCGCGGCGTGCCATTCGAGGCCTTTCCGAAAGGCCACCTGACCGCGCTGGCCTCCGCAGCAGCTGGCCAGGTGCTGATCGAGACCACCAGCGGCACCCCGGTTCTGGCGGTGCGCACACTCGGCAAGGGCCGGGTGGCGGCTTTCGGCTACAGCGAGCGGGGGATGATCCCGGAGGTTTCAAATGTCTGGGAGACCGGACTGAATTACCAGTACCAGGATTACCTCTGGTCTGTGGTGGCCCGGGCCGTGGTCTGGACCGCAGGAAGAGAACCGAAAGCAGCGATAGAAAAGAGCGCTCTGGCGGGAAACAAGATAGCTATAACTCTGGCCGCCGTGCCGCCGAATGCCCAACTGACGGTGAAGTTCTCCAGCGAGTTCGGCGAAGCAGAGGGCGAAAGCTCGCTCAGCCTTAAAGAGGGAAAT
>MFIX01000211.1:6857-8566 GCA_001780825.1 Candidatus Glassbacteria bacterium RIFCSPLOWO2_12_FULL_58_11
GCTCAGCCTTAAAGAGGGAAATCAGGCACTTTTCGTCCTGTTGCCGGATAACCTGCCCGGAGGCAGGCATTTCGCGGACTTGCAGCTCAAGTCCGGCCAGGCCTGTATCGACTGGGCTACGGTAGTTATCGACCGGGACAAGCGGGCCACGATAAGATCGCTCGAGCTCGTCTCCGACAGGGTGAACGCCGGAGAGCCGGTCCAGGGGAAGGTGCGGGTTTCCGCTTCAGCCAAAGAGAGCGCCGCGGTGACCGTGCGCCTGCTCGACAACTATGGCCGTCTGCTGACAGAAAAAACACTGGCCGCGACCGGAGCAGAAAGTGAGCTGCCATTCGATCTCTCGAGCGCCGGAGCTCTGACTCACCTGGTAAAGATCGACTGCGCCGTCTCCGTCGCCGGGGTCTGTCAGGACCGCCGGATCAGCGAGGTGTTCGTGCTGCAGAAACGGGTCTGGGATGATTACGACATTGTCATGTACCTTTTCGGCCCCAGTCCGATCCCCGGCACCTGGCCCACGATAGACAGCCAGATGCAGAAGCTCAATATCACCACCCTTTCCTCATACCCGATCGACCTCTGCAAGCACGCCAACTACCAGGTACAGGCCCAGACCCGGATCAGCGGACAGGAGTCGCCGGATAACGGCCCGGACCGGATCTACTACGACCAGATGAAAAAGCAATTTGTCGCCACCCGCGACAAGAGCCTGTTGGTGCGTAAGTACTGCCTCAATGATCCGGCTTATAAAGAAAAGATCAGAATGGAGCTGAAGAACCTGGCCACGCCCTGGGTGCCGTTCTCGCCGCTGTCCTACTATGTCTATGAGGAGCCCTCGTTCACCTGCTATGGCGATGCGCTGGATATTTGTTTCTGCGAGCATTGCATGTCCGCCCTGCGCGAATGGCTTAAAGAGAAATACGGCACGCTGGAGGCGCTAAACGCTCAGTGGGGAACCTCGTTCGCCGGCTGGGAGGCGGTTATCCCGGACGACACATACGAGGCCCAGGCCCGGGGAAACTACGCCTCCTGGGCCGACCATCGCACTTTCATGGAAAAGACCTATGCCGGCTGCTACAAGTATGTGCTGGATGAGCTGCGCAAGCTCGATCCGCAGGGCATCCTGCTCAACTCCGGCACGCAGGAGTCCTATCCGCACAACGGCTGCGACTACAGCCAGATGAACCTATACACCGGGCATCTCAACGCCTACCAGTATGACCTGCACCGCAGCATGAACCCGGACATAAAAATCTCAGGCGGGGCCGGCTATGGAGTGTACGGCAAAAGCGTGTTTTACAACTTTTACCAGAACCTGTTCAAGGGCTGTAACGGCGGCCTTTACGTGTTCTGGCAGTACTGCACTCTCGATCCGGACCTGACCCTGAACCACAGCGCCCAGGACATGGTCCCCGGCTTCCAGGAACTGCGCGGCGAGGGGATCGGCAAGCTGGTCGGCCTGGCGAAACCGGACAACCACGGGATCGCGATCCACTATTCCTATCCAAGCATCCACGGGGCCTGGATTGTGGATGGCGTGATACTGGATCATGTCTCGTACAACACCAGCCCGACTTTCCAGCGCTTCAACTCCAACCTGGAGGGCTGGATGGAGGGCCTGCGGGATGCCGGGCTGCAATTCGATTTCCTGGCTTACAGCGCGCTGGAAAATGGCGAGCTGATTTCCCGTGGCTACAGGACCCTTATCCTGC
>MFIX01000212.1:0-4697 GCA_001780825.1 Candidatus Glassbacteria bacterium RIFCSPLOWO2_12_FULL_58_11
TATAGCACAGCTTGCTGTTTGCCGAAATTGGGGCTGGGAGTACAGATGACCCGCATGAGTACCGAAAAAGCGCAGAAGAGCCTGGGAGCTGTTGTCGAGCAAGTGTCGGAAAAAGGCGCGAGATACATTTTAACCCGCAAAGGACGGAATGTTGCCGCGATAATTTCCTGGAATGATTTCCAGAAATTGGAAAAAATCCGTCGACATTTAGAGGACCAGGCTGATATAAAGGCTTGCGACAAAGCAATCGATGAACCAGGCGAGGACATTCCTTATGGGTGGTTGCGCCGCGAACTTGGGATTGTCTGAATGTCTTATGTTATTCAATTCCGGCCGGCTGCAAAGCGTGATTTGAAAAAAATACCCGCCAACCTTCTCCCAGAAATAGACGGCTGTATCACGGCCTTGACGTAAAATCCACGCCCGCACGGGGTAGAAAAGCTGAAAGGCAAACACGGCATTTACTTTCAAGTGCGAATAGGAGATTACAGAATACTGTATCTAATAAGAAGACGCGAGTTTGTTGTCTGTGTTTTAAAGATAGGGGATCGCAGAGAAGTTTATCGGAAGAAGGGTAAGGATTTGAAATGAGTTGAAAAGTTTGGTAATCGCACTCGTAATGCGCAAGTCCGCGGTTTGATTCCGCGTGGTGGCTCCAGAAAAAGGCCGTACATCCTGCATCTGACAGGCTGTGCGGCCTTTTTGCATCCAGTGCAGTTGAAATGAGTCAGAAAAAAAGAACCCGCAGGTTTGTTTCCCGCGGGTTCTCGAAACGGCTGCTTTTAAGCTACTGAGCGGCCCGCTCAGCCTTCCTTGACCGCCTGGATCAGGTCCAGGATTGCCTTTTTCCCATCCCCAAAATACATCAGCGAGTTGTCCGCCACGAACAGCGGGTTGGGGATACCGGCAAACCCGGAGGCCAGCGAGCGCTTGATAATCACCACGGTGCGCGACTTGTCCACATCGATAATCGGCATGCCGGCGATCGGACTTTTCGGGTCGGTGCGCGCGATCGGGTTGACCACATCATTCGCGCCCAGTACGATACTGACATCCGTGGATTCCATCATGGAATTGGACTCGTCCATCTCCTTGAGCTTCTCATAGGGGATGCCGGCCTCGGCCAGCAGGATATTCATGTGCCCGGGCATTCTTCCGGCGACCGGATGGATCGCGAAATTAACCTTGATCCCTTTGGACTCGAGCAGGTTGGTCAGGTCTCTTACCGGATGCTGGGCTTGGGCCACCGCCATGCCGTAACCCGGCACGATCATCACCTGGCGGGCATCATCCAGGATCATCGCCAGCTCCTCGGCGCTCGCGGATTTTACCTTGCCGGCATAGATGTCTCCTTGCCCCGGCCCAGCCGCGGCCACCGAGCCCACGCCGCCGAATAAAACGTTGGTCAGCGAGCGGTTCATCGCCTTGCACATGATTTTGGACAGAATGATTCCACTGGCTCCGACCAGCGCTCCGGCGATAATCAGGCCGTTGTTGTTGAGCACGAATCCCGTGGTCGCTCCGGCGATACCGGAATAGGAGTTCAGCAGGGCGATCACCACCGGCATGTCCGCGCCGCCGATCGGGATGACGATCAGCAGGCCCAGGATCGAGGATAAAATCACCAGGTACCAGTATGCGCTGTGCGCCGACGGGTCGAGAACCAGCCAGGTCCCCAGGCCAATCGCGATCAGCAGCAGCACCAGGTTGATCAAATGCTGGCCTCGGAAAAGCACCGGGTTGCCAGGAATCCACATTTCCTGCAGTTTAAGGAAGGCCACCATGCTGCCCCAAAAAGTCACCGCGCCGATTATCCCGGAAGCCGCGGTGGCAATCGAAGTCTGAAGCAGCAGGGTGTCGCCGGTCACCCCGGTTTCCACCATGGCCGCGCCGGCAACCAGGATCGAGGCTCCGCCGCCGAACCCGTTGAGTATCGCCACGAGCTGCGGCATCCCGGTCATCTTGATTTTCATGGCGATGATGTATCCGGCGATAGTCCCTAGAATGACACCATAGATGATAATATTGTAGCTGACGATGTTGCGGTCAAAAAGGGTCACGACAATCGCCAGCAGCATACCCAGGGCGCCAATGAGATTGCCGCGTATTGCGGTGCGCGGGTGGGCCAGGTCTTTAAGACAGAAAATAAACATCACTGAGGCAGTCAGATACGACAGATTTATTAGCGCTTCTTTCATGGCTTACCTGTTCTTTTGAAACATTTTGAGCATTCTGTGGGTGACCAGGAAGCCGCCCACCACGTTAATAGTCGCGAATACCACGGCGATAAATCCGAGCCAGGTTGTTAGCGTAGTATATTTGGCGCCGGAGGAGATCAGGGCGCCGATAATCGTGATACCGGAGATCGCGTTCGAACCGGACATCAACGGCGTGTGCAAGATTGGCGGCACCTTGGTTATCACCTCGAAGCCTATCCATACGGCCAGCACGAAAATGGTCAGTGCAATTACGAAGATTTCCATCTTCCCGCTCCTATTTTGTCCCTGTCGCCAGCGGAGGCAGGTGTAAGATTTCACGGACCCGCGGCTCGAGTATTTCTCCGTCCCGGGTAACCAGCGTCTCCCTGGTGATTTCATCGGAGAGGTCATATTTAAGCTGACCCTCTTTGGCCATGTGGATCAGGAATGTAGTAATATTTTTCGAATACATCTGGCTTGAATGATGGGGAACCGTGGAAGTGAGATTGACCGGACCCATGATCGTGACCCCCTCGACCTCGACATTCTCGCCGGGACGGGTCAGTTCGCAGTTGCCTCCGCGCTCGGCGGCCAGATCGACAATAATTGAGCCGGGCCGCATTCCCTTGACCATCTCGCCGGTGATCAGGATCGGGGCTTTCTTGCCCGGGACAGCGGCGGTAGTGATCACTACATGGTTTTCGGCCACCACCTTGGTCATCAATTCCCGCTGACGGCGATAGAAGTTCTCATCCATGGCCTTGGCATAGCCGCCGGCATCCTCGCTTTTTCCGGTCTCGAGGGCCATCTCGACAAATTTGGCGCCCAGGCTTTCCACCTGGTCTTTCACCGCCGGCCGCACATCATAGCCGCTCACCACCGCGCCGAGACGCCTGGCCGTGGCGATTGCCTGAAGACCGGCGACACCGGCCCCGATAACAAACACGCGCGCCGGGCTGATCGTACCAGCCGCGGTCATCATCATCGGGAAAATCTGCGGGAGTTTCTCGGCCGCCAGAATGACCGCCTTATAGCCGGCCAGCGAGGCCTGGGAGGAAAGGGCGTCCATGCTTTGGGCCTTGGTGATCCGCGGCATCAGCTCCATGGAGAACCCGGTCGCCTTGCGCTCGGCCAGCTTCTTGATCTGGTCCGCGGAACCCAGCGGATCGAGAAAGGCGATAACCACCTGGCCCGGCCGAAGAAGCTCGAGGTCCTCCGGCCCTTTCTCCGGATTGGCTCCGCAGGCCTGATACTGAAGGATGATCTCGGCTTTCTGAAACAACTCCGTCCGGCTTTGAACTATTTTGGCCCCTTTGGCGCTGTAGAGCTCATCGGCGTACCCCGCCTCTGCGCCCGATCCGGCCTGAACCAGGACTTCGAGCCCGGCTTTCGAAAGCGCCGCCAGGCCGTCCGGAACCACCGACACCTGTCGCTGGCCCGGAAATGTTTCCTTGGGAATCCCGACTATCATTGAGTTAGCAGGCTCCTGTAAAAAATTACAGCGTGTTCTACCGTAACATGTTACGGTGGCAATAAAGCGGTAAAAGGCTCCTAAAGCTCAAATTCAGGATGGCCTGGGGAAGTACTTAAGGCAATGATACCGGCCATATCATTTTGCAGCGACCGCCGGCGTCATAACAGCCTGATCCCTGTTTGCGCCATCAGTTTGATAATATATCTCATTTTCTGGGGCGATGCAAGGACTTTTAAACTTTTTTATCGAATTGGGAGCATAGGTCGATTTTTGAGGGGATAAAAACGCGCCGGGTTGCTCACGGGAATAGCCGCTGGCTAGTCCAGCCGGAGGCGGCGCGCTCATAGCGGAAGCGGTCGTGGAGCCGGTTCGGGCCCTGCTGCCAGAATTCGATGGCTTCCGGCCGGAGGCGATAGCCGCCCCAGAAGGGCGGCAGATCGAGGCTCTCCTGTTCCGCGAAACGCCGGGTCAGCTCCGCCATGCGGCGGTCCAGCTCGGCCCGGCTTTCCAGCGGCCGGCTTTGATCCGAGGCCCAAGCCCCGAGGCGGCTTTCAAAGGGCCGGCTGTCGAAATAGAGCCGGCTCTCCTGATGGGAAATCCGCGTTACCTGTCCCTCGATCCGGACCTGGCGGCCCAGGGAGGGCCAGTAAAAGTTGAGCGCCGCGCGGGGATTTTCTTCCAGCTCGCGGGCTTTACGGCTTTCATAATTGGTAAAAAAAACAAATCCGGATTCATCGAAGCCTTTGAGCAGCAGCATCCTGGCCGAGGGCTGCCCAGCGGCATCGGCAGTGGCCAGGCACATCGCCTCGGGATCCGGCACGCCGCTGCATCCGGCCTCGGCGAACCAGCGGCCGAACTGCACCAGCGGATCCTGGTCAAGGTCTGCCGCCTCGAGATATTTCCTGTCGCTTCCGCTCACCCTTCGACCACCTTATCCAGTTTGCGGTAGCCCATCTCCCAGAACAGGACCTCAAAAGAAACGCTGCGGGCGAAGAGGGCTTTCCAGCGCTCCTTGTCCATGTTGG
>MFIX01000212.1:4719-13769 GCA_001780825.1 Candidatus Glassbacteria bacterium RIFCSPLOWO2_12_FULL_58_11
CATCAGCGAACACAAGTATTCCACCAGGTCAGCCATCTCTTTCGAGGAATAGGTCTCGACCCATTCCCGGTAGCACTTTTCCACGGGCAGGCCCTGTTGCGCCAGGCGCTTGCCGACCTCGTAGTAGCCCCAGGCGCAGGGCAGGAGCGCGGCGACCGAGTCGGCGAAACCGCCGCCGTAGGCGGTGGCCAGCAGGAAGCTGGTATAGGCCAGGCAGTAAGGCGCCGGCTTTTCCCGGTTCAACTGCTCGACGGTTATCCCGAAATCCGCGCAGATACGCTTGTGCAGGTCCATTTCGAATTCCATGGTGATCTTGAGCAGGTCCTTGAACCTGGCCATCGTTTCGAAATCCGGGGCCCGGGCCGCGATCAGGGCCAGCAGCCTGCAGAACTCGATCAGGTAAACATAATCCTGCCTGAGATAGAAAATGAATTTATCCTTTGCCAGATCGCCCCGGCCGATTCCGGCCACGAAAGGATGGGTGTGCATCCGGTCCCACTCCTTACCGCAGGCCGCGGCCATTTCCAGGGTAAAGTCCATCGAGGCAGCGCTCCCTTCCAGGCAAATATATGAAAACCCCGGCCGCATCAGGTGTCGAGCTTCCGGGGGCTGTCGGCAAGAGCCGGTTCAGCGAATGTACAGAAAACAATATAAGCCCTGGGAAATGGCAGGTCAACCGGGCCCGGGCGCGGTGAAGCCTGTTTTCCGGCGGAAAGCCAACCTTCTCCTAAGACACACTTGCCCCGACAGCCCGATTTTAATTGCGCCGGGGATTTAATGAAATTTATATTGCGCTGAAGATATCAGGAAAACTCTGCAAAATTAGCTTAATTATAGTGGTTGCCAAAAGTCCTTACGTATTGGATTCGACCTGTAATGGCAGAGCTAACAGGGAGAGTTATCCCGGCAGCATTTTGCAGCCGGAGCATAGTAATAGCCGTCAGGTTTATTTTATCTTGCAGTGGAAATCAGGTGCTCCCCGGGTTTGTATCAAAGTTATATTGTACTATAGCAATTGCCGGACCCAGGAGCCCATCAGTGCTCCTTATCCCATGAAGATTATTGGGAAACTGAAATTACTTTTGGCAATTGCTATAGTAATCCTGCCTGCAGAAAACACTCCAGCCGGAGGGTATTCAAGCATGGGCGCCGATTCCCTGGATAGAGCGCTGTTCGAGTTTATCGCTGCGGTGATAGTCCTCAGTTTCGCTTTCCGGGTCTCGATCATGTTGGCCGGTCCGCCGCTGAAAATTATCCTGGCGGTACTGCTGATACCGCTCAGCGGGGGAAGATACGACCGGGCCAGCTACCTGGCGGCGCTGCTCAATCCGCTCCTGCTGGCCCTGCTCTATGGCGCCTTTATCGCCCTGATAACCGTAAAATATGCCGCGCTGGCCGCCGGCGAGGAACAGGATTTCTATCTGGCCGCCGGTGCGCTGGCCGCGGTTTGCTCGCTGCTGTCTTATTCGGCGGGCCTGCGGGCGAAAGTCGGCGCCAGCGTGTTCGGGGATGACTCGGAGGACCGTCCGCACCGCATCGCCGCTACGGCAAGCTTTTTTGTCGGGACCGCCGCTTTCGGGGTCTCGTGCTATCTCCCCGGTTATGTCATGGCTTTGCCCGGAGCGGAGTTGTTTTTCCGCAAAGTCTTCGAGCTGGCCGGATTCCTGAACGGCTACAAGCTGGTTCAGATCATTCTGGTCCTTGCGGTTTCAGGCTATTTTCTGGTAACCGGGGTGGGTAAGTTATTCGGTGGATTGCTGACGGTCGTGAGATGGCTGAAAAGACGGTTGTGGGGAATGGCCCGCTTGTAAAAGCCGAAATCAATAACCAGGGAATTATATCCTGAAAGCGCTGATCAGCGGCCCAGCAGGAAGCGCAGGGCGGCTTCGAGCTCCGGGTGGGCGAATTTAAACCCGCCGGCCTCCAGTTTCGCCGGCCGGACCAGGCAGCCGGAGAGCAGCATCTCCTCGGCCATGCGGCCCAGGGCAATTTTGAGCGCCGGCGCCGGGGCCGGCAGGAGCGCCGGACGCTTGAGGACATGGGCCAGTGTCCCGGCAAACTCGCTGTTGGTTACCGCACCGGGAGAGACCAGATTGACCGGACCGCGGAGTGATTTCTCCACCAGGACCTGGGCCATGGCGTGAAGAGCATCCTCCATTGAGATCCAACTAACGTATTGCTCTCCATTGCCCAGTCTGCCTCCCGCGCCCAGGCGAAACAGAGGAAGAAGAGCGGCGAGCGCTCCGCCTGACGGAGAGAGGACCATCCCGAAGCGCAAATTGACTACGCGTATGCCCGGCGGCCCGGCGCTTGCCGCGGCGGCTTCCCACTGCGAGGCCAGACCGGCCAGGAACCCCTCGCCCGGATCGCCTTCCTCATCCAGAATCTCCGCTCCCCGGTCACCGTAATAACCGCAGGCCGAGGCGCAGAGAAACACTTCCGGCGGGTGCGACAGATTTTTCAGGGTTTCGCCCAGCAGCCTGGTGGAATCCAGGCGGCTGGCGATCAGGCGCGCCATCCTTTTTTTTGTCCATCTTCCGGCGGCCACGTTTTCCCCGGCCAGGTGCACGACTGCATCCAGCCCTTCCAGCCCGGCGCGGCTCAGTACCCCGGCCGCCGGGTCCCAGTACAGCGCGCCCTCGCTCGCCGGCTCCCGCGAGCGCACCAGCCGGATGACCGTATGCCCGCCGCTGGCGAGAAAATTGACCAGGGCCCTGCCGATCATCCCGCTGCTCCCGGTGACCAGGACTTTAAAGCGCCGGCCGGCTATTTCGACTATCCGCCGATGAGTCTCAAGGTCACGGGCGAGGATCGCTTGACGGTACTCAAAGACAAGCTCCAGGTTTTTCCTGATCTTTCCACCTGCGAGCCGCATTCCGGCTCTGCCATAGGGAATGAGATAGTCGAGGCGGTCCTCGGTCCGGCAGCCGCCTGAATCCAGGGGGATAAATCGCTGGTCGTGTTTCCAGTACGGGTAAGGCCCCTCAAGCTGAATGTCGCAGAAACGTCTGCCGGGCTGCAGTTCGAGGCGCTCGAGCAGCCGATGCTGTTTGAAAGGGCCGATCCGGGTGGTCAGCTCGATCAGGGAGCCTTCTCCGAGACGGCGCGCGCGCCGGTTAACCTCGATCCGCGTCCAGGCAGGAGTGAGGCGCTCGATAGCCCCCGGACGCATGTGCCAGTCAAATACCTCCTGGGCCGGAAAGGCAAGCCGGCTATGGAAGGTGAAGGTATCTTTTTCCATCGGGGCGGGATTCCTTTATCCAACTCGATAAATATCGGCCCGGATTTTCAAATGCGACCGGCGGTAAGCTGAATAATCACAATGTGCTGCAAACTCGGCGGGGTCGACCTCCCGTGGCCGCCCGGCGCAAGGCATCGTAGGCCTCGGGCATAGTATGCGATGCCCCTGCACGAGAAGCGCACGGGATTTTTATTGAATTAAACGAGCTAAGAGTCGGATCATAATTTGCACTTATAATATATTTCTGGAAGAAAAGGAATGTAAATGGTATAATTTGTTAAAATTGAGTCAGAACGACAAGAAAGCGACCTGGGCCGGCTGGTTAACCTGAAACCGATCAAAGCTATTTTAGGCCTTACTTTCAGCAAGCAGATCCTCAGCACGGGGGGAATTCAGGTGCTTTCACCAGGACCGGAAAGCAGTCCCGCAGCGCTGCGGGTAGCGGTTATCGGCGGAGGCCCCTCGGGGACCTTTTTCACCTACTGCCTGCAGGAGCAGTGCCGGAAGCTGAACCGGCCGGTGGAGGTGACGATCTTCGAGCCGAAGACTTTCGAGATGGGCGGGGCTTTTCACTGCAATTACTGCCAGGGTGTGATCTCGGCGGGCTTGCTGCGGGCGATGGAAAATATCGGGCTGGTAATCCCTGACCAGGTGATCCAGGCGCAGATTAAAAGCTACCACCTGATCGCTCTCGGCGGCGAGCTGGTCCTTCCCGCGCCCGAGAATCAGCATATCTATACCGTGTTTCGGGGCCACGGACCGGTACCCCAAAGGGCGGGATCGATAAGCTTCGACCAGTTTCTGCTGGACAAAGCTCTCGAGGGCGGAGCGCGGAAACAATCGGTGCAGGTCCGGGAGGTCGAAATAGCGCCCGGGGACCCTAACCCGGTAAGGCTTACCGACCACCTTCAGCGGACCTACCTCAGCGATTTCGTGGTCGGAGCCTATGGGGTCAACTCGAAAATCGGCCTGCAGTTCGAAAAACTTTCTTTCGGCTACCGGCCGCCGGCCACCAACAGCGCCCTCCAGGCGGAGTTCCGCTGTTCCGAGGCGGACAGGCTCCGGCTTTTCGGCGAGGAAATAAAGATCTTCCTGCTCGGTCTGTACCCGATCCGCTTCGCGGTCATCACTCCCAAACGTGGCCATCTCACTGTCTCGCTGATCGGTGAAAAACTCAAGTCCGGCCACCTGGATGATTTCATGGAGCACCCATTGGTGCGCAAACACCTGGCTGGCGACCTGCAGTTGAGCGCCATGCGCTGCAGCTGCGCCCCACTGATTCCGATCACGGATGGCGGGGAACTGGCCGGCGAACATTGCCTGATTATCGGCGATGCCGCGGTCTCCCGTTATTACAAGAACGGCATCGAGAGCGCGCTCAGTTCGGCGGAGCTTGCTGCGGAGGTGCTGTCCCGGCATGGTGCCGCTCCGGCCGCTCTCCTGCGCCGCTGCTATACCGAACGGCTCAAAGCGAGATTCCGCCTGGATAACTATATGGGCAGGCTGTTGTTCCGGATGCACGACCAAATCAATCGCCTTCCCACCCTGAGCCGGGCCCAACTGGCGATCGCCCGCGGAGATTTCGGGCTCACCGGCCACTCCAGCCGGAGCCTGCGCTGGATCCTCTGGAACATGTTCACCGGGGATACTTCCTACAGAAAAATATTTCTCCGCAGCCTGGACCCGGTCCTGCTCTGCGGTATTGTCTTTTCCACGCTGAAAACTTATCTCTCAGGGAAACTGCGGAAGTTATTCTCCGCGGAGCAGGCGCGATGAAGGCAACAGCAGCCTCAGAACCATTGCGGGTTTTGATTGTCGGGGGAGGGCCCGCCGGGTCCTCCTGCGCGATCTCGCTGGTCAGGCTCGCCGCTAAGCTGGGCCGCACGGTAAATGTCACTCTGTTCGAGCATAAGACTTTCGGGACCCACTACAACCAGTGCATGGGGGTACTCAGTCCGCCGATAGTGCAGCTGATGGAGGAGTACCTTGGGCTGCCATTCCCGCGCGAGCTGGTCCTGCGCGAGATCGAGGGTTACTGGCTGCACACCGAAAACCGCTCGATCTACCTGAGCGATACTTCCTCCGAGCACCCCGAACCTTCTCTGGCCACTCGCCGGGTGTACCTGGATGGTTTTCTGCTCTCCAAAGTGCAGACTGCCGGGGTGGAGGTGGTTGTCGACCGGGTTGTGGACATGGAGTTCACCGGCGACTCGGTCCAGCTCTACACCGAGGGCGGCAGCTACGAGGCGGATGTGCTCGTCGGAGCTTTCGGCCTGGACCGCACCATGGGTGAGGCTCTGGGGCGAAGGACCGGGTATCGCGCGCCGGATTTTCTGGATACGGTAGTGACCAAAATCCACCCGGGCCTGGAAATAGTCAATTCTTTCGGTAATCGGATACACGCCTTCCTGCCCAAGCGGCTGGATATAGAGTTCGCCGCCCTGGTGCCCAAGCGGAACCATATCACCGCGCTGATTGCCGGCCGGAAAGTCACCTCCGGCACCCTGCTCGAGTTCCTTAAATCCCCGAGCTGTTCCGCGGTCCTGAATTTTCCCTACGAGGTGCAAAAAGTTTTCAAGGGGAATTTTCCGATCTGCCCGGCGAAAAATTTTTACGGCGACCGCTATATAACGGTGGGAGATAGCGCCGGCCTGGTGCGGCCGTTCAAGGGCAAAGGGATCAATATCGCCATTTCGAGCGGATACTATGCGGCCCGGAACATCCTCGAAAGGGGGATTACCCGGGAGGCCTTGTCGCAGATCGAGGTGGATTTCGCGGAACAGATCGGCGATCTGTGGTATGGCCGGGCGGCCCGCTGGCTGGCCCGCTACCTGAGCTTTTTTTCCTTTTTCGATCCGGTAATCGAGGTGGCCGGCCACAACGAAAACCTGCGCCAGGCCCTGTTCGACAGTGTCTCCGCGCACAACACTTACCGCAGCGTGCTGGGGCGGGTGACCTCCTCGCCGCGGCTGATTCTCGAGCTGACCGGAGCTGTCGGTTTAAGCCTGCTCCGCGGAAAACAACCCCGCGCTTGATTCCTCCGTTCCCGGCTGTTATTCTTCTCCCGGCCCGAATGACATTTTTTGTTATTATGAAATTCCCCTCTTCAGAGTGGTGTCCGCGCAGCGGACGGGGTGTGTGCTTTTGATTTTCACGCTTTGTTGTGTCCGCGCAGGTATGAGTGTTTATTAAGATTAGGACAAGGTAAGGTCATGGCTGAACCTTTGTGCGGCTATTTCGGCAGGTGCGGCGGCTGCACCGCCCAGAACATCGACTATCCGCTCCAGGTGTCAAACAAGCGGGACTGGCTGGCCCGGGAGATCAAATACGAGGATATCGAGCTATTTTCCGACGAGGAATACTATTACCGGACCCGGGTGGACATGGTGTTCCACGAGGGCGGGCTGGGTTTCCGCAGGAAAGGGCGCTGGGACCGGATTGTAGACATCGGGCAATGCGTGATCGCCAACCAAAAAATTAACAGCCTGGTTACCGAGGTCCGGGAGTATTTCAAAGGCATCGATTATTTCGAGATGCGGAAAAACAGCGGCACCTACCGCTACGCCGTTATCCGGGCTCCGGGTGAGCAGAGCTCGATCTCTTTTACGCTAAATGCCGACTCAAGCCGGTTGCTCGCCGCGCGCGAAAAGATTACCCAATATGCCGAAAGCGCCTCGGCCGAAAATATCGTTATCACCTATGTGCCGCACAACCACGACTCCAGCATCTCGGAGGATTATCTCGTAGTCAAGGGCCGCGACACCCTGACAGTCGAGTTGCTGGGGAAAGAATTCGAATTCAATGTCCAGGGATTTTACCAGAACAACGACCGGATGTCGCAAAAGATGCAGAGCCATGTCAGGAATATCCTGCAGCGCTACGACACGGCCGGGCGGCACCTGGTGGACCTCTACGGCGGAGTCGGCACGTTCGGGATAGTCAACAGCGATCTTTTCCGGCAGGTGACCATCATCGAGAGTTTTCCCGGCGCGATCGAATCGGCCCGGAAGAATATCGAGGCCAATGGGGCGGCCAACACCAGCGCCCTGGAGCTGGATGCGAAAAGGCTCAAGAACGCCGGGCTCAAGGCGCCGCTGATAGTGCTCACCGATCCGCCGCGCAGCGGGATGAACCCCAAGACGATTGTCGAGCTGAACCACCTGCGGCCGGAGCTGCTGATCTATGTCTCCTGCAACATCCGCCAGCTCGGCGCGGACCTCGAAAAATTCAAGGAATTCGAGATCCGCAGCGCGGCCCTGTTCGACTTTTTCCCGCACACCCCGCATTGCGAGGCTGTGGTGGAGCTGGTACCGGGCAAGCCTCAGGAATGACCGGCCGGAGGGCCGCCGGCAGTTGACTTGACCGCGGGAAAACAATATCTTTGGCTCATCAGCCGTGTGAAGGCAGATTCCGAAACACGAATTCCTTATGTCCCCTGGGCCGGGGTGGTGGAATTTGGTAGACACAAGGGACTTAAAATCCCTTGGAGCTAAGCTCCGTACGGGTTCGATTCCCGTCCCCGGCACCAAGCTAAGGCGCTCCATTCTGTTCAAATCTCGGATCGGAGCGCCTTAGCTTGGTGTATCTATACAACCACGCTCGAACCTATTTTAGCAAGAATTGCTGACACTTCCGCGCCTCGCCGCGCTCGCTTCACTCGCGCGGGGTAAACCCAAAAATTTCCTTGCCTTTTCCTTTTCCGCCTTACAGCGGGGGTCTGGGGGGAGCCGCAAAAAAATGAAAGGAAATTTTTGGTTTGCTTCGGCGCTATCCACATCATCCACAGCGCCGCTATATCCGCTTGACATATATCCGCCACGGATATAAGATACAAGCATGGCAACCAATAAAGCCAACGCGCCCCTCACTCCGGCGGTGCTTCATATCCTTCTCGCGCTCTCCACGAAAGGGCGGCACGGCTACGGCATTATGAAGCAAGTCGAGGCGGACTCGCAGGGAAAAGTAAATATGGGGCCGGGCACGCTCTACGGCTCTTTAGGCCGAATGATCGAGGCCGGGTTGATACGCGAGAGCGACAAAAAGATAGACCCCGAAATGGACGACGAGCGTCGTATCTACTACAAAATCACCGGCCTCGGCCAAAAAGCGCTCGCGGCGGAGTTGGAGCGATACCGCGAGGTCGTGGCGGTCGCTAAGCAGAAACGGCTCTCTCCGAATACTTTTGCGTATGGCATATGAACACTCAATACAACGATATAGAAACTGGTATGCGAAATTGCTTCGTTTCTATCCGAAGCCGTACCGCGAACGCTTCGGAGAGGGAATGGAGCAAACGTTCAACGATCTCGTCCGAGAGCGCGCAGGAGAAGACGGAGAATTATTTGACTGCGCTTTCTGGATGTTTGTCGAGACATCCGCAGGAATTATCAGAGAACAATTAAATTATATTTCTATGCAAAAAAACATTATCCGTGCAGCGCTCGTGACGGCGGGCATATTACTAATTCCATTTTTTGGGAACATTTATGTCGATGGATGGAACTGGCACTGGTACACTTTCGTTTTAGCCGGTACCCTCCTGTTCGGTGCTGGTCTTACGTATGAATTAGTAGCAAAGAGAATGAGCAATAAGGCATACAAATTTGCCGTCGGCCTTGCCGTGGTAACGGCATTCATCCTCAGTTGGGGGAACATGGTTCGCGTTAGTGAGAGCGAAAATCCTGCCAACCTGATATATTTCGGAGTGCCCGCCGTCGGATTCATCGGTGCCTTTATTGTGCGCTTCGAGCCGCGTGGAATGGCGCGCATATTGTTCGCGATGGCAATTGCTCAAATGTCAGTCGCCGTG
>MFIX01000213.1:0-4780 GCA_001780825.1 Candidatus Glassbacteria bacterium RIFCSPLOWO2_12_FULL_58_11
CCTTAGACTCCCGGGGCGAAAGATTACACCCCGATTGACTTGCATCACCCGGCTAAACTCAGCTATAATCAAAAACCTTGCTCGACAAACCCCTCAAACCCTTCTCTCTACTGATCAAGCCGGTAGGCAGCCGCTGCAATTTGAATTGCGACTACTGCTTCTACCTCGGTACGGATGAGTCTCTCGGCGGACCGCGCCCGGCGGTGATGCCGGTCGAGGTGCTCGAGCGCCTGTGCGAGGATTTCCTGGGCTACGGTTTCCCGACCAGCGTTTTCACCTGGCAGGGCGGCGAGCCGACCCTGGCCGGGCTGGATTTCTACCGCAAGGCGGTCGAAACCCAGATGCGTTTTGGCCGGGGCGGCCAGGCCGTAGCCAATGCCCTGCAGACCAATGCCCTCCTGATCGACCACGAATGGGCGGATTTCCTGGCTCGCTACCGCTTCCTGGTGGGGGTCAGCCTGGACGGGCCGCCCGAGCTGCACGACAGCCACCGGAAAGACCGCCGGGGAAAGCCCACTTTCGACAGGGTGATGCAGGGGATAGCGCACCTGCGGGAGGCGGGCGTCGAGTTCAACATCCTTTGCATGATCACCAGCCTGAGCCAGTCTCGCGGCCGGGGAATCTACCGCTTCCTGGTCGCCGGGGGCTTCACCCACCTTCAGTTCATCCCCTGCGCCGAGTACGACCCGGCCACCGGAGCGCCCTCCCCGCTCAATGTATCGCCCGCGGGGTACGGCCGGTTCATGTGCGATATTTTCGATGAATGGTACAATGCGGGAGATACTCACCGGATCTCCGTGCGCACATTTGACGCTATCGTCGGGCGGCTGGCCGGGGCGCCGCAGTTGAGCCTCTGCAATTTCGGCGACCGCTGCGACCACTACCTGGTGGTGGAAAAGGACGGCGGAGTGTATCCTTGCGACTTTTTCGTGGAGAAAAAATACGCTCTGGGCAACCTGATGCAGAGCTCCCTGGCAGGGCTTTTCCAATCGGACCGGGAAAGGTCTTTCTCCCGGCTCAAATGCAGTTACCCTGATCTCTGCCTGCGCTGCCCTCATCTGGACCTTTGTTTCGGGGGCTGCCCCAAGGACAGGCTGAGCGCCGGCGGCGGCAGGTTCGGTAAGCCCTCGTATCTCTGCGAGGGGCTGAAAATATTCTTCGAACACACGCGCGGGAAGTTCCAGGAGTTGGCGGATTCGGTAAACCAAAGCGCAATCCCCGGTGCCGCTCCGGCTAAAGGCCGGAGCGCGGCCGTTTCCGGGGCCGCCTCTGGACGGAATGCGCCCTGCCCCTGCGGCTCGGGAAAAAAATACAAACACTGCTGCCTGAGGAAGTAAAATAAAATTTAGTTTTTATTGACGATGTTTGTATATTTAAAGGTTCAGTTTAAACGGATTCCATAATCTTTTCAGCGAGTGGCAGATTTCTGCGGGATGGCCTTTTTATGCGGATAAGAGAAGCGGAAAAAAGATTGAGCTGGGCGCCTGCAGTGGCGCTCTGCCTGCTATTGACTTCCGGAATCGCGCGCTCGGAAACCGTGCACAAGACCTATTTCGAGAACACGGACTACGAGCTGCACGTTTATGAGATAATCGGCCACGAGCCGGGGCCGACCATGATGATCATGGGTGGTATCCAGGGGAACGAGCCGGGCGGATATCTCTCGGCGGACATCTATGCGGATGTCTCCCTGCAGAAAGGCAACCTGCTTGTGGTGCCGCGGGCCAATTTCTACGCGATCCTGCTCAACCAGCGCGGGCCCAATGGCGACATGAACCGCAAGTTCGACAACCAGCCGGCCCAAGACATCGAGAACCGGATTGTGGAAATCCTCAAGGAGCTGATCAGCCGCAGCAATGTCCTGCTCAACCTCCACGATGGTTCCGGGTTCTTTCGCGAGGAGCACCTCGACGATCTCCATAACCCGATGCGCTTCGGCCAGTCGATAATTGCCGATGCGGACGTTTATATCGGCCCCACCTCCGGGAAAAAGCTGCACCTGGGGGATATCGCGCGCAAGATCTGCGAGGAGGTCAACCGGCACATCCCGGAACCCGAATACCGCTTCCATTTCAACAACCATAATACAGTCAGTAAAAACACCCAGCACCCCGAGCAACGCAAGAGCGCCACTTTTTATTCACTCACCCAGCACGAGATCCCCGCTTTCGGCATCGAAAGCTCACAGGAGATTCCTTCCAACGAGCTGAAAGTGCGCCAGAAGTCGATGATCATCAATACGTTCATGGCCGAGTTCGGGATCGTGCCGGATAACCCGACAATCCTGATCGAGAAGCCCATACTGAACCATGTGATCGTCCTGATCAACGGGACCGAGCGCGTGGCGGTCAAGGATGGGGAGACGCTGCAGCTCAACCCCGGCGACCGGATCATGATCGAGCATATCGACATGGAGAACTACCGCCGCGGTCTGGTGGCGGACATTATCGGCGTGGGCGGGCTCAATGACCAGGGCAAGCCGCTCAACATCGATTTCCCGACCCGGATCATTATCCGCAAGGACTCTTTTAAATGCGCCGCGGTGAATATCGCCTTTTCGCGGGAAAAGGTGCTGGCCGGGGTGCCGCGCGTGGCGGAGCTGGCCACGGTGATGCCCAGCCTGGAGTTCCTGACCATCCTGGTCGGGGATAAGCGGCACGAGGTGGCCAATGGCGACACCCTGGAAGTGCGGATCGGCGACCGGATTGAGATCGCCGAGGCGGTGATCGACAAGCCCGCTATGGGCAAGTCGCTGACCGTCAATTTCAAGGGCTTTGTCGGCGACAAGCTCAACAACACCGGTGAGGACCGGGGATATAAGATTCCTACCGACAGCGGCCTAATGCAGAAATACAGCCTGGAAGGAGAGGGCAGGACCTATCCGATCATAGTCAGTTGCCTGGGCAAGGAGATCGGCACGGTGATAATACGTCTGGTCGAACCCCAGGCCAGCGCGATTAAATAAGCCGGTCCGGATTACGGTCAGCGAGTTGGAAGAATCTTATATTGCGGGTTTGCAGGCGGATTGTTTGATCTTTGAAAAAAGATTCACTCCCCGATTATCTTTATTATCACTCTCTTGCGCCGTCGGCCGTCAAATTCACAATAGAATATCTGCTGCCAGGGCCCCAGGTCCAGGCGGCCCTCGGTTACCGGCAGGACCACCTGGTGGTGGACCAGGATGCTCTTGAGGTGCGCATCGCCGTTGTCCTCGCCGGTGCGGTGGTGACGGTAGTCCTTTCCGAAAGGGGCCAGGCTTTCCAGCATCTCGTCGATATCGGCGATTATCCCCTCCTCCGCATCGTTGATCCAGACTCCCGCGGTAATGTGCATCGCGCTGACCAGCGCCATACCCTCCCGGATCCCGCTCTCGGCCAGGGCGCTTTCCGCCTCGCCGGTGATATTGATGTACTGTCTTCTCTTGGGAGTGTTGAAAAACAGGTACCTGGTGTGGGATTTCATCCGTCGCCTCCGATCTCGACGGCGCTCTCGGGTTTCAGCGGGCAATGCGCCAGGGTTTTGTATTCCGGGCCGCTCGGAGTGAGCGTGCTCTCGATGATCCGCACCTCCCCGACCGGCCAGGCAGGCCAGCTCGAGGGCAAACCGGCGCGAATTTTTCCCCAGTCCGGCGGCCGGGAAAGCGGCCCTTTCAGCCGGGCCAGGGTCAGGTGGGCCTTGAATGGTTTGTCCGCCCGGCCGAAATTAGCGGATATCAGCCCCTTTTCCACGCTCGCGGCCAGGTTGCCCAGGTCGCCGCATTCTTTCAGCCCGAGCCAGATCACCCGGGGACTGCGCTCCGGCCCGAAATAGCCGAGCAAATCCACTTCCAGCCCGAAATGAGGGACAGCGTGGGCCGCCTTGCCCACCACTTTCTCGAGCTCTTCCAGGCGGCCCGGATCGATTTCGCCGAGGAAGCGCAGGGTTAGATGCATATTATTCGGATTCACCCAGCGCATGCCTGAAAGCAGCTCTTCTCCGAGGGCGGCGGAAAGATGTCCGATCTCCTTCCGCAGCTTATCCGGCGGTTCCACCGCGATGAAAGTTCTCATACCGGCTCCTGACCCGCTTGAGCGTGGCCATTTAAGCGCCTGCCGCTCCGAAAAGTTTCGAAAGTCCTCCATTCCTCTTCAAATTTCCTTTCCTTAAAGATAAATCACAGTTCCATCCCTGTCGAGGCTGGTGGGTACAGGATGGCTAGATCGTCCTCAACCGATTGACAGCCCCCGCCCGGCACCTTACAATGCCTAAGGGACTTGAGATTCAGTATCAATCATCGCGCCTGAGCTGCCGGGATAGCTATTAAGAGCAGCCAAGCCATTCCCGGTCGAATCCGGTCCATAAGGACTTTTGACAACCACTATAAGCATACTTATCCGGAGGGAAAGTTGAGCCAGACCGAAACCGCCGCAGTCTTGACCGGCGGCAAAGAGGCGCCAAGCCTTTTTCTGATAATCAAACCGGAGGAGAAAGCATATCCGATCCTGGCAAATGTCTCCCGCCGCTCGGCCAAGGAACTGACCGCCAAGGACCTGTGGGATTTTTTCGGCAATCTGGGCGTGCTGGTGCATTTTGGGCCGGGAACCGCGGAAATGCTGACCGGCGACGGTTCCTGGAAAGAACTCGTGCCGAAAGAATATGCCCACCTGGAAGCGGTCCGTGAATTTTACACCGGCGGCCGGGCGGGAGACTTGTTCCTGCTCATATTCGTTATCGGCCCGGGACAGGGGGGCGCGCTGGATAAATGGCGGGAGCTGATCGGCCGGATCATCGGTAAGTTTTA